>CAYUCW010000008.1:0-59672 GCA_964443435.1 uncultured Caulobacteraceae bacterium
CCGGCCTTTATGAAACTTGCCAAGGCGGCGGCAAAGCATCTTAAAATCGAAGATGAAATGTTAAAACGTCCATTAAATGTTGGTTTTTCGGGCGGTGAGAAAAAGCGTATGGAAATTTTCCAAATGATGCTTCTTGAGCCTTCATTTATGATTTTAGATGAAACCGATTCTGGTCTGGATATTGATGCGCTTCGGATTGTTTCTGATGGTGTAAATTATTTAAGAAGCCCAAATCGCGGCATGCTCGTGATTACTCATTATCAACGACTTTTGGACTATATTAAGCCCGATGTAATCCATATTCTTGTGAATGGCCGTATTGTTGAATCAGGTGACGCAAGCCTTGCACTAGAGCTTGAAAAATCTGGCTATGATAGGTTTGAGGCGGCATAATGAGCGCTCTTTTTGAAAATTTTGCAAAAAATGAAATTGGCACCAAAGCCAAAGAATATTTCCTGCAAAATGGATTACCTAATAAAAGCAATGAAGACTTTCATTATACCGATTTATCGCATGGTTTTGCGGTTGATATTGAATTTGGAACGTCAGTATTAAATATATCAGGCGCAGATTTTAAAGATGCCAAAATTGAAAATGCTAATGGAATTGGGCTTGTAACTTCTGGCCTTGCAAAAAATATAAAACAAATTGATATTTCGTCCGATAATAATAAAATTATTATTGATGCAGAAGGTCAAAATGCAATTATTATCAATGCTTTAGAAAATTCAAATTCTGAAATCTATATTAATAATAAAGCAAATATATTCAATAGCTTATATATAATTGTTAACGCGAATTATAAAGCAAATCTAAAGCTTATTTTTCAAAATTCCAATGAATTTCTGCTTAATACAATTATCATTAATCAAGATGCGGATTCCGAAGTTTCATTTTTCGGGCTTTATAATGGCGGCGAATTAAACCGAACTGATTTAACTTTTAATTTGAATGGTGAATTTGCTAAGGCAAATATTAATGCGGCTTATTTGCTTGATAAAGCTCAAAATGATTTCACAAGCCTTGTAAATCACAATGCACCAAACTGCAGCACAAGCGAAACAGTGCGCGGTATTGTTAATAAAAGCGCGGTAGCGGTATTCCAAGGCAAAATTCTTGTTAATCGTATCGCCCAAAAAACAAATGCAAATATGGAACATAGGGGCATAATGCTCGAAGATGGCGCAAAAATTAACGCCAAACCAGGGCTTGAAATTTATGCCGATGATGTTGAGTGTTCTCATGGTAATACAATTGGCGCGCTTGACGATTCAGCGCTTTTTTACATGCAATCGCGCGGCATAAGCAAAGCCAAAGCTAAAGCAATACTTACCGAAGCATTCATAGCTAAGGTGTTCGATGATTTGGATAATGATGAATTAAAACAAACTATCACGAATAAATTAGAGGACATGATTAAATGACCTTTGATATAAATACGCTTCGTTCTGAATTTCCTATTTTATCGCGTAAGATACATGGAAATCCATTAATTTATTTAGATTCGGGGGCATCAGCGCAAAAGCCCGAAGCAGTAATAAGTGCCATGAGTGATTTTATGCGCACTTCATATTCTAATGTTCACCGTGGTTTGCATACGCTTTCTAATGAATCAACAAATGCATTTGAAGCTGCGCGTAAAACTATTGCCGATTTTATTAATGCGCAAGAACATGAAATTGTTTTCACCAAAAGCGCAACGGAAAGCCTTAATCTTTTAAGTCATAGTTTGGGGCAATCTCTTAAATCTGGCGATGAAATAATCATCACAGAGCTTGAGCATCACGCCAATATTGTTCCGTGGCAAATGCTTGCTACTAAAATTGGAATTATTGTAAAATGGGCTCAAATTAATGATGATGGTAGCCTTAATCTTGAACATTTAAAATCACTTATTAATTCGCGCACTAAAATCATTTCTGTGGCACATATTTCCAATGTCCTAGGCACAAGACTTCCGGTTAAAGAAATCGCCGCCCTTGCACATGAAAATGGCGCGATTTGTATTATTGATGGTTCTCAAGGAATTGTTCATGAAATTGTCGATGTAAAAGATCTAGATTGTGATTTTTATATATTTTCTGGTCATAAACTTTACGGCCCTACTGGTATTGGTATTGTTTATGGAAAATCTGAAAACTGGAGTAAGCTCCCGCCATTTTTAGGTGGTGGTGAAATGATAGAAAGCGTTTCAAAATCGGGTGTAACTTTTAACGATCCACCATTCAGATTTGAAGCAGGAACGCCTGCAATTACAGAGGCCGTTGGCCTTGATGCCGCTATAAAATGGCTTAATGGCTATGATAGAAATGATTTAAACAAGCACGAAGATGAATTATTAATTCATGCCAATGAAGAATTGCGCAAAAGAAATAATATAAAAATCCTTGGAACAACAGCAACCAAAGCACCAATTATAAGCTTTGCGATTGATGGCATTCATCCACATGATTTATCTCAAATCCTTGATAGATATGGCGTAGCAATAAGGGCAGGGCATCATTGTGCCCAACCATTAATGACACGGCTTGGGGTTAATGCCTCGGCGCGCGCAAGTTTTGGTGTTTATAATACACATGAAGAGGTCGAAGGCTTTGTCAAAGCCCTTGATAAAGCAATAGAATTTCTTACTTAATGGATATGGTAATGATAGTCGAAGATAAAATTTGGGATTATACTGACGAAGAAGTCAAAGAGCGTATTACTCTTGAATTAGTTAATGCGTTTAAGACGGTTTATGACCCTGAAATCCCAGTTGATGTTTATGAGCTTGGTTTGATTTATAAAGCCGACCTAAGCGAAGAAGGTCATGTTGACATTACTATGACTTTGACTGCGCCTGCATGCCCCGCGGCTGAGATTATTCCGGCGCAGATCGAAGAGGCCGCGCTTACGGTTGATGGGGTAAAATCAGCCAAAGCAATTATTACTTTTGATCCACCTTGGACAAAAGCAAATATGTCCGATGAAGCCAAATTAGTTTTAAATATGTTCTGAGGAAAAAATGGAAAGACGCCCACGCCCAAAAATTGTTACACTTTCTGATGATGCCGCAGTGCGTATCAAAGAAATAATAGATAATGGCGAAAAAGAATATCTTAAAATTGGCGTTAAAAATGGCGGCTGTGCTGGTATGGAATATACTATGGAATATGCCGATGAACCTGAAAAATACGACGAACTTATTGAAGATAAAGGCGTGAAAATTATTGTTTCCGCCAATGCAGTTTTATTTTTAATTGGAACAGAAATTAATATTGAAACTAATAAGTTTCATTCAAAATTTGTCTTTAGAAACCCTAATCAAACTGATGCTTGTGGCTGTGGTGAAAGCGTGACTATTGTCCCTGCGAGCTTATAGTTTTTTCATGCCGCAAAAGCCATTCTTTGCGCCATAATTTTCCGGCATACCCTGTTAAACTTCCGTCTGAACCGATTATTCTATGGCACGGAATTATAACGGCAATTTGATTTTTACCATTGGCATTTGCCACCGCACGAACCGCTGATTCTTTACCCAATAAAATTGCTTGCTCTTTATAGCTTCTTGTAGTGCCATATGGCACATTTTGTAATTCAGCCCAAACGGATTTCTCAAAAATGCTTCCAGTTTGTACTAATGGAATTGTAAATTTTCTAAGTTTTCCTTTAAAATAATCATTTAATTCTAGCTTTGTTTTATCAAGAATTTCATGCTCTCGAAAAACAATTGAATATTTCTTTTTAAGATTTTCTAACTCCCTTGGAAGGCCTTTTCTTTCGGCAAACTCAAGCAAATATAATCCTTCATTTGATGCGACCGCAATCATTGCACCAATTGGCGTATCTATCCATCCTGCGCTTAAAATTGGTTTTGCTTTTATGTCTTTGGGTGAATTGCCAATTTGCTTTTTGATTGCATCAATGAAACCGCTTGGCGATTCATAACCTGCATCAAGCTGTGCTTCTATTATTTTTGCACCATTTTCTATATTATCGATGACGGCACCAAGCCTATTTTGTCTTGCATATGCAATAAAACTTTGACCAAAATCTTTTTGAAAAGCGCGTCTTGCCACATCTGGATTTATACCAAGCTTGATTAAATCTTCACCGCGCCAAATACGATTTGGAAAGGCTTCAAGATGGTTTAAAATCTTAAGGGTAATATTACTTAATTGAGTTGCTTTATCAGGTTTACAGCGTTTACAAGCTCTAAAACCCATATTTATAGCGTCTTGTATAGAAGAAACAAATTCAATATTAGATTCTAATGGTTTTCTTGCGCTACATGAAAGCTTGCAATAAATATTCGTAGTTTTAACGCATACGAAAACCAGACCATCATAGGAATTATCACGGGTAAGAAGTGCATTATAAAGCTTATTTTTATTTGTAAGGTCAATCATAGCTTCATAATAATTAAATTAGAAAATTATGATACCGAATTTCAGACTTTTAATTTAGTACTAGTTTATCGATTTTTTTCATTCTTCGGGTTTCGCAATCTCTTAATTGATTATCATAAGTTTGGGCCTGCAATTCAACGCGCTTAGCAATATTTAAAAGCCAAGACTTTGAATTATAAGTCCCTCTTTTAAATCCTGCCGGTCCTTCATGATATGCAAGATACAGATTTTTAGGATTGGTTTTTGAAATTCCTGTTGTTTTTGAAATATGATCTAAATACCAACCAATGAAATCGGCAGAATCCCTAAATTTTTTGCGCTTTGCGCTTCCACGTGATTTTTCATATTGTGCCCAAGTGCCATTAAGTGCTTGCGAATAACCATAGGCCGAAGATAATAAATTTCCGTCTTTATCTTTTGGTCTTGCGTCATGCCTAAAGCTTGATTCTTGTTTTATAAATGCCAAAATTATTCCAGGGCTTATGCGCCATTCTTTTGAAGCATCAAATATATCATCTTCCCAAGCTTTTCTTTCATCAATTATATTGCAAGCATTAGCAATATTTTTAGGTGGCGCAGTTTTAACACTTGCACACGAAAAAAGAAAAAATGGTAAGCATAGTAAAAAATAACGCATAATTTATTATAAAAATAAAAAATGAATATTTTGCAAAAATTGAAAAGGGCAGGTGATAATTAAATGAGGCATATTTAATCACCACCTGCATAATTTAATTAAGATAGATCCAAATTAAATTATAGTTTCCAGCGGTGCCACACAGTGGCGAATCAATAATTACTTTACTTTAAGTAGAGTTTCAAGGGTAAAAATAAAAAAAGCCCGCTATTTCTAGCGGGCTTCTTATAAATATACAAAATATTATTTTGCGTAATACATATCAAATTCAACTGGGTGAGGGTGAAGGTTAAGACGATCAACTTCCTCACGTTTTAATTCAATATAAGCATCAATGAAATCATCATCCATAACGCCGCCTTTTTTCAAGAAGTCGCGATTTTTATCAAGATTATCAAGTGCTTCTGCTAATGAAGCAGATACAGTTGGAACACCTTTAAGCTCTTCTGGAGGAAGTGAGTAAAGATCTTTATCGAATGCTTCACCTGGATCAATTTTATTAGCAATACCGTCAAGACCAGCCATAAGAAGTGCTGTAAATGTAAGATACATGTTACCGATTGCATCTGGGAATCTTGCTTCAAGACGTTTTGCTTTAGGTGAAGTAGAATAAGGGATACGGATTGAAGCCGAACGGTTACGTGCAGAATAAGCAAGCAATACTGGTGCTTCATAACCTGGTACTAGTCTTTTGTAAGAGTTAGTAGAAGAGTTAGAGAAAGCATTAATTGCTTTTGCGTGCTTAATAATGCCGCCAATATACCATAAGCATTCTTGAGAAAGATCAGCATATTTATCACCAGCAAAAACAGGCTTACCATCTTTCCAGATTGATTGGTGAACGTGCATACCATTACCATTTTCTTTGAAGAACGGCTTAGGCATAAATGTAGCTGATTTGCCATAAGCAGCAGCAACATTGTGAGTTACGTATTTATAAAGATTTGTGAAGTCAGCCATTTTAACCAAAGTTTGGAATTTTAGGCCTAATTCGTGCTGAGCAGGAGAAACTTCATGGTGATGTTTTTCAGGTGAAAGGTTTAATTCTTTCATTACTTGAAGCATTTCGCCACGTAAGTCTTGGCAAGAATCAACTGGAGGAACTGGGAAATATCCGCCTTTAGGGCCAGGACGTTTACCAAGGTTGCCACCTTCATAAGTTTTATTGCTATTTTGTGGTAATTCAGTTGAATCAAAAGAGAAACCAGTATTATGTGCGTCAGTTGACCATTTTACATCGTCAAATAAGAAGAATTCAGGTTCTGGACCGAAATAAACAGTATCACCAACACCAGCAGTCGCAACAAATGCTTCTGCGCGTTTCGCAATACCACGTGAACAACGATTATAAGCTTTTAATGTACCTGGCTCAAGCACGTCACAAACGATAGCTAAAGTAGTTTGCTGGAAGAATGGGTCGATAATTACTGAATCAGGGTCTGGCATCATAACCATGTCAGATTCATTAATTGCTTTCCAACCTGCGATAGATGAACCGTCAAACATAATGCCATCTTCAAGCATATCTGCATCAACTAAATCAACATCATAAGTAATATGGTGAAGTGTACCACGTCCGTCTGTGAAACGGAAATCTACATATTGTACTTCCTCATCTTTTATTAACTGCAATACTTTATCAAATTTTGACATTACTTTCTCCGTTATTGCGACATTCAATCGCGAATATTGCTATTTTAAATATTTAAACTGCAACAGCCCCAGTTTCACCGGTTCGTATTCTTATTACTTGACTTACATCAGAAACGAAAATTTTACCGTCCCCAATTCTACCAGTTCGCGCAGCATTGACAATTGCTTCAACTGCTGCATCGGCTTGATCATCACTAACTACTAGTTCTAATTTTAGTTTAGGTAAAAAATCAACTACATATTCAGCGCCACGATAAAGCTCAGTATGACCTTTTTGGCGACCGAAACCTTTTGCTTCAAGAATAGTCATGCCCTGAAGGCCGATTTCTTGCAATGCTTCTTTAACGTCGTCTAACTTGAATGGCTTAATTATTGCCTCAATTTTTTTCATATAAATCTCCGCTAGAACTCATAAAGTACATTTCAATTGGTATTTTGCACTAAACGGGTTTTAATTCCATAAGCGAGGAATTAAATGCATTTTTTAGAAATACAAGTGCAATTTGCAAGTTTTATATGCATTTTGTGTTTATTATTTAATCAATGGGCAAATTTGAAATTTTGACGCTTTATTTGCTAAATATTCAGAACTAATTATATTGCATTGCAGCAATAAATATATAATAATATTAATACTAGGGAGTGTAAAATGTCAAAAGTTTACGATAATGCGGATGCAGCGTTAAATGGCTTAATTTTCGATGGCATGACTATTATGTCAGGTGGTTTCGGGCTTTGCGGCATTCCTGAAAACCTAATAATTGCCCTTAAAAACAGCAATAAGACTAATTTTACCATAATTTCTAATAATGCAGGCGTTGATGGTTTTGGGCTTGGAATTTTACTTGAAACAAGGCAAATTAAAAAAATGATTTCGTCTTATGTTGGGGAAAATAAAGAGTTTGAGCGTCAATATATCGCAGGCGAATTAGAGCTTGAATTTAACCCACAAGGTACACTTGCTGAAAGAATAAGAGCAGGGGGTGCAGGCATTCCAGGTTTTTATACTAAAACAGGTGTTGGAACTATTGTCGCGGATGGTAAAGAGCATAAAGAATTTGATGGTGAAAACTATATTCTCGAGACCGCTTTAAAGGCAGATCTTACCATCATTAAGGCATGGAAAGCCGATGAAGAAGGCAATTTACTATATCGAAAAACTGCACGTAATTTTAACCCTATGATGGCAACCGCGGGGAAAGTAACAATCGTAGAGGTAGAAGAAATTGTTCCCACAGGTTCTTTTAATCCAGATCATATTCATACCCCTGGAATATATATTGATAGGATTATTCAATCTAGTTTTGAAAAACGAATAGAGAATATAACTACACGTAAGAAGGAAACCGCATAATGGCTTGGAATAGAGATGAAATTGCAAAACGTGCGGCAAAAGAATTACGTGATGGTTTTTATGTTAATCTAGGAATTGGCATTCCTACAATGGTAGCAAATCATATTCCCGAGGGAATGAAAGTTATATTGCAATCGGAAAATGGCATGCTTGGCATGGGGCCATTTCCATTTGAAGAAGATATTGATGCTGATTTAATAAATGCAGGCAAACAAACAATAACCGAACTTGCACATACTTCTTATTTCTCATCTTCAGATAGTTTTGCAATGATACGCGGCGGCCATATTAATCTTTCAATTTTAGGAGCAATGGAGGTTTCTGAAAAAGGGGATCTTGCAAATTGGATGGTTCCTGGAAAAATGGTAAAAGGTATGGGCGGCGCAATGGATTTGGTCGCAGGCGTTAAAAAATGCGTTGTCGTTATGGACCATTGTGCAAAGGACGGTAGCTCTAAACTTTTAAAGAAATGTCATTTACCTCTTACTGGGATTAATGTTGTTGATTTAGTGATTACCGATCTAGCAGTTTTTGAAATCGATAAAAAAGGCCATAAACCAATGACTTTAATTGAACTTGCAAAAGGAGTTCATCTTGATGAAGTTATTGCAAAAACTGAAGCAAGCTTTGATGTGAAGCTATAAATTCTAAATATTTTGATATAACACAGATAATTAATTGCTATAACAATTGGCATTTATGCATTATTATTAATTATTGTAAATAAAATGCATTATTTAATTTTTATCAGTATTGCCAAGTCACTTTAATTATATACTCATATTACAAGAAATTTAATTTCACTAATGCAAGAGGATATAATATGGGTTTATCATTTCACAATTCGCAACGTATAAAACTATTTACAAGCGTAAGCCTCGGAGTTTTGGTTTTAAGCATTTCGTCACAAGCAATTGCTCAAACCGCTGCAAACTCAAGTAGTGAAACTGTAATAGTAACAGGTTCGAGTATAAAGCGTAAAGTTTTAACTAGTTCACTTCCTTTACAAATTATAACCCTTCAAGAAATTGAGAGAGAAGGAATTTCAAGTACAGAACAATTAATGATGAATTTAACGGCTAATGGTAATGGACCTGAGAATCTTGCTAGTAATGCTGATGTAGTTTCTGGTGCGCAGCGTGGAAATAATGGTGCTTCATCGGCAAATTTGCGCGGTCAAGGCTCAGCTGGGACTTTAGTTTTATTCAATGGACGCCGCGTAGCGGCACATGGTCTTAATGGTGGCGCGGTCGATATTAACCAAATTCCTTTTGCAGCAATTGAAAGAGTTGATGTTTTAAAAGATGGGGCATCTGCGATCTATGGAACTGATGCAATTGGTGGGGTTATTAATTTTATCAGTAAGAAAAATTTCCAAGGCATTAACATAAGAGCGTTTACAGATATTACAGAAGCTGGAGGCTCTGAAATATTCAATACTTCTATTGCAGGTGGATATGGAGATTTAAATACTCAAAGATTTAATATTATGGGTACGGTAAGTTATAGCGACAATAAGGCTCTTGATGGTAAAGATCGCGATTGGTTAAATGGCTTCCAACCAAATCGTGGACTTTCAATTGATACTCGTGGTACGCCATATGCAACAATTTTTCCATTAGGCACAAGTCCAAATTCACCATTAGGTACAGTCTTTGCAAGCGCTGCTACCTCGCCATTTATTCCTGGTAGTACTACAATCAGAGCTTCTGGTGGCATAAATCCGCTAGATTTAGCAGGCGGAGCAGGATGTAATTCGATAGATGGCATGCAAGCATATGATGAGGTTTTATGGAATGATCCTTCACGGGCACTTTCATGTGCATGGGATACTGGTCGTGCCGTTGTACTTCAGCAGCCAATTTCAAAGTTAAATTTTGTTGGACGAGGTGTCTTTAAATTTGGAGAGCATGAATTAAGTACAGAAATAATGGCTTCAAAAGCAGAATCTGCCAAAAGATTTTCTAATCCACAATTCAGTTCTAATGGTACTACGTCAAATTTTGTATATCCTCGTAATTCAATTACGCAGTCAACTTATGATGAAATATTTGACATTTTGAAATCTACATTAGGTGTTGCAGAGTCTCGTAGAGGGTTACCATTTGCATATCGTTGGCGTTGTATTGAATGTGGGCAACGTGAAATCGAGACTACTACTGAAACTGGAAGAGCATTTATCGGACTTGATGGGCCAATGTCTTCAGGATGGGAATATCGCTCTGGCATTTCATATGCATTTAGTGAATCTGAATCTGTATTAGGTAGTGGCTATTATTACAGAAATTCAAACACTGCTTTGGGTATTACAGGCATACAAAATGTTTTAAATACAGGCATTGTCAATATATTCCTAAAGCCTGGCCAAACCCAAACACAAGCAGCACTTGATGCTATTGAAAGTGCATCTGCTAAAGGCACAGTGCTTTATGGTGGCAAGTTTGAAGTAACACAAGTCGATGGATCTGTATCTGGACCACTATTTAATTTGCCAGGCGGACAATCATTTGCGGCATTTGGTTTTGATTTAAGGAGAGAAGACTATAGCTTTAATGGAGATGCACGTGATGCCGCAGCTAGGCCTGAAATTTTCTTAGCTCCATTTGACCAAGCTAATATTCTTCTTCCAGTAAGCCGAAATGTTAAAGCAATTTATGGGGAGATTATGCTTCCTATAATTAAAGACTTTGAATTAACACTAGCTGTTAGACGTGATACTTACTCTGGTTTTGGTACTACTATTAATCCTAAATATTCATTTTCATACAGACCAATTGAGCAATTAATGTTCCGTGGTTCTTACAATACTGGTTTTAGAGTACCGTCATTTAACCAAATTTATAATGGGGTTACACAATCACCACGCCCTGGATCTGATATTGCAGATCCAGCAACATGTACTGGCGGTATTCCAAATATTCTTGTTGCGGGTTGTGCCGTCGTCAATCCTGATACATTGAATGGTGGCAAACTAGACCTTGGACCAGAAGAATCAGAACAAGTTTCATTTGGCGCGGTTTATGAGTTTAATCGTGATTTTAATTTAACTCTTGATTGGTGGAAAATTGAAAGAACGAATAATATTGTTTCGTTAGGTGTAAGGCAATTAATTGATAATTATCCACTATTTACAGATAGGTTTATACGCAGTTCGACAGGCACTTTATTAGCGATTGACCAAAGATGGGCTAATGCCGGTGAATCTCTTACTGAAGGTTTGGATATTAGACTTACTGGTAGAGGTGAATTATTTAGTGGTAAATGGTCGGCCGGTATTGAAGGCACTTATTTATTAGAAAAAAAATCTAGATTACTTCCTAATGCGGCCTGGAGTGCAAGTGAAATTGGACTATTCACATACAATGGTGACCTTGGTGTTGAATGGAAACACAATGCACATTTCACTTATTCAAAAGGATATTGGTCAGCAACTCTTACTCAAAATTACAGTAAGGGATATACCAATGGCGAACTTCCTGGGGTTGCCAATGGAACCATAGTACCTGTTGATGTTGTTGAAACAGTAGAAGATTACATTAAGTATAATTTATCTACTACATATAAGGGATTTAAAGGTTTTGACATTACGATTGGCATAAAAAACCTATTTGACCAAGACCCTCCATTTGCAATTACATATGATAGTAATGGCGGTTCTGGTAGTAATTGGGAACCAAGAGTAGCAGATCCACGTGGCCGCTCATTCACATTACTATTAAATTATAAATTCTAATTTAAAAAAAGCCCTGCATATCTGCAGGGCTTTAATTTTATATGCTTAAACCTCTATGCTCTAGAAGTCCTTCCACCGAAGGCTCACGCCCTCTGAAATCTATATATAATTCCATTGGGTCTTTGGTATCGCCTGCCGCAAAAATATTTTCTTTAAGCTTTTTAGACATTGCTGTATCATAAACATTTCCAGTTTCTTTAAATGCATTAAAAGCATCAGTTTCAAGAACCGAAGCCCAAATATAAGAATAATAGCCAGCAGCATATCCACCAGAGAAAGTATGCTTGAAATAGCCAGGGCGATAACGGACAACAATCTCAGGGATAAGTCCGATTTCATTAAGTATTTCACTTTCCCATGCATCAATATCTTTTGGCGCTTTGCCTGTAATAGTATGCATTTTAATATCCATAATCGCCGCCGATAAATATTCAACAGTTGCCCATGCTTCATTGAATTTTGATGCAGCAGTAAGTTTATCAACAAGGCTTTGCGGAATAATGGCGCCTGTTTCATGGTGCTTAGCAAATTTAGATAGAATTTCTGGAGTGCTAACCCAATGTTCCATTAATTGACTTGGGAATTCGACAAAATCCCTTAAAACGCTAGTGCCAGATTGGCTTGGATAAACAACATTTGAAAGCATTCCATGAAGTGCATGACCAAACTCATGGAAAAGAGTAGTCACGTCATCAAAGCTTAATAAGCATGGCTTGCCTTTTGATGGCTTATTATAGTTACAAACATTGAATACAATTGGTTTAATATCGCCAATAAGTTTTTGTTGGTCTCTAAAAGAGCTCATCCATGCGCCAGATTGTTTTGAAGATCTTGCATAAAAATCACCATACCAAATTGCAAGTGACTTATTATTCTCATCAAATACTTCATACGCAACTACATCAGGATGCCAAACTGGCAAATTATCAAGCTTTTTATAACTTAAGCCAAATAATTTACCTGAATGATACATCATGGCATCAATCATATTATTAAGTTCGAAATATTGCTTTACCTCACCTTCATCGACGCTATATCTATCTTTACGAACTTTTTCGGCATAATGCCACCAATCCCAAGATTTAAGCGGCTCTGTCATCCCTTCTTTATTTGCAAGTGCTTGTAATGAAGCTAAATCACGTTTTGCTGTAGCAATAGCAGCATCCCATATTTTATTCATAAGCTTCATTGCATTTTCAGGGCTTTTGGCCATTTTATCGGATAATTGAAAATCAGCAAAAGTTTTAAAGCCAAGAATATTTGCGCGTTCATTTCTTAAATCCACAATTTGTGAAATTAGTGGGCGATTATCATTTTCGCCTGTTGTACCAACAGCCATCCAGCCTTTTTGAACTTTTTCTCTTAAGTCACGACGTGTTGAATTTGTAAGGAACGGTTCAAATGAAGATCGTGATAAAGTAATTGCGCCAATAGCGTCTTTTATTTTTCTATCTTTAGCGGCATTTTTAGCGGCATCAATTTGGCTTTCTGAAAGACCAGCAAAATCGGCCTCTGTTTTCAATGGAACATAAAAGCTTGATTGCCCCGCAAGTACGTTTTGATCAAATTTCACTTGAATTTCAGAAAGTTTAGCATCAATTTCAGCTATCTTCTTTTTTTGTTCAGGGTTTAAAAGCGCACCACCTTTTACAAAACCCTGATATGTTCTTTCAACAAGCCTTAATTGAGCATAGTCAAGATTCAAACTCTTACGTCTTAAATAAATTGACTGCACTTTTGCAAATAAATTTGGATCTTGGTTTATTGAACTATTATGCTCAGAAAGTTTTGCAGAAATCTCACCTTCAATTTTCTGTAATTCTGGGTTAGTATCGGCATTTGTTAAATGGAAAAACACCGATAATATTTTGGATAAATCCATGCCAGATTTTTCCATTGCTTCGATTACATTTGCAAATGTGGCGTCTTCTTTATTATTGGCTACAGCATTCAATTCTGCTTTGTGACGCTTTAAAGCTTCAAGTATCGCCGGTTTATAATTTTCATTTTTAAATTTTGTGAAATCAGGTACCCCGAATGGCGTATTCCATTTTGCTAAAAGTGGATTGCTCATAGAAATATTTTTTCCTTTTACGGCTTTGGTTGCCGCATTTGTATTTGTACTAATAAGCCCTGCTACTATGCCTGTTGTAGCTACGCCAGTTAAAAAATTACGCCTTTGCATATTATAAATCTCCATTGATTTTTTATATGCATATAAAATTTATTTGTCGATTACATTTGTTACAACAATTTCAGTTAGTGCAATTTTTTTCATTAAATAATAGTAATCTAGTTAAAAATAGTTTAGCCAAAACCAATGGAAAAAACTTTTAAATATGATGGCGAAGAGCCTGTAAGAATAAATAAATGGCTTGCTCAAAATGGGGTGTGCTCAAGACGCGAAGCTGAAGATCTTATATCAAAAAATCTAATATTAGTTAATAACAAAGAAGCAATTATAGGTCAAAAACTTGAAAAAAATGATGTTTTGAAAATTATTTCTAAAGGCATGCAAACACTCAATAGTGGCTTTGATATAATTTACCACAAACCAGTAGGAATAGTTTCAGGACAACCTGAACGTGGTGAAATACCGGCCATTAGAATGCTTACTCAAGAAAATAATTATGATAATGCAGAAATTATCCCTAATCGTGATGATGCAATTCCGCCATTAGGTAGGCTTGATAAAGATAGTCGTGGATTGCTTATACTTTCGCAAGACGGGGTTTTGGCAAAATCAATAATTGGACCTGATTCAGATTTAGAAAAAGAATATATTGTAACCGTCAAAGGTTATATTACCGAAGTTAAATTAAAGCTATTGAATCATGGACTTGAATTAGATGGCAGAAAACTTAAGCCAGCAGTGGTTACAAATCTGGGTGAAAGCAAATTAAATTTCATACTTAAAGAAGGACGAAATCGTCAGATTAGAAGAATGTGCGACTTACTAGAGCTTAAGGTTGTGGATTTGTTTAGAATACGAATTGGAAACCTGAAATTAAGTGATTTACCAGAAGGAAAATGGCGAAATATCACTGAAAATGAAAAATTAGAGTTTACAAAAAGATAACATTAATAAATAAATCAAATATAGTAATTAAAATCTTATATAAAAAGGTTGGGGAAAATGAGTGAAATAGATAATTTGCCAAAGGAACACATAGCCACAAAAAAAGAAAAAATGGTTGTTGGTGCTTCTTCTTTAGGTACAGTTTTTGAATGGTATGATTTTTACCTTTATGGACTTCTTGCTACAGAAATTACAAAACATTTCTTTTCGGGTGTTAATGAAACAACCGGCTTTATCTTAGCGCTTGCGGCCTTCGCTGCTGGCTTTATCGTTAGACCATTCGGTGCATTAGTTTTCGGAAGAATCGGCGATTTAGTTGGTCGTAAGAATACATTCCTTGTGACTATGGCCCTCATGGGTCTTTCAACTTTTGCTGTTGGTTTATTACCTTCATACGAAACGATAGGTGTCGCGGCGCCAATTTTATTAGTCGTTCTAAGGGTTTTACAAGGCCTTGCACTTGGCGGTGAATATGGTGGTGCGGCAACATATGTAGCAGAGCATGCGCCATATAATAAACGTGGCCTTTATACTAGTTGGATACAAACTACTGCGACATTTGGACTATTTGCGGCATTATTAGTTGTGATAAGCTCTAAACTTATATTCAAAGATTCATTCTCTGAATATGGATGGCGTGCTCCATTCCTAATTTCAATTTTCTTACTTGGTATTTCAATGTGGATACGTTTACAATTAAACGAAAGCCCAGTTTATCAGAAAATGAAAGACGAGGGGACTACTTCAAAAGCACCTTTAACCGAAGCTTTTGGTAAATGGTCTAATCTGAAATTTGTATTTATTTCACTTTTCGGTGCAGTAGCTGGACAAGCGGTTGTTTGGTACACTGGCCAGTTTTATGCACTATTCTTCCTTTCAAAAGTATTGAAAGTAGAAGGTGCGACAAGTGATGTTCTTATTGCAATTTCGCTTGTACTTGCCACACCATTCTTCTTAGTTTTTGGTTGGCTATCTGATAAGATTGGAAGAAAACCAATTATTCTTGCGGGTTGCTTACTTGCGGCATTAACCTATTTTCCTGCGTTTAAAGCGCTTACAAATGCCGCTAATCCACAATTGGCATTGGCACAAAAAGAAAGCCCAGTTACTGTTACTTCAAATAAGGCTGATTGCTCTTTACAATTTGATCCGATTGGAAAAAATAAATTTGATAGCAAATCATGTGATATTGCGGTTAATATATTGGTCAAAAGCGGCGTAAGTTATGATAAAATTGACGCGCCAAAAGGAAGCCAAGCCATTATTAATATAGGCGGAAAAACTTTTGCCGCGCCTAATCCTAATGACTTAGCGCCAGAAGCACGCGCCGATACAATAAAAGCTTATCAAACAGATGTAAAAGAAGCGCTTAAAAATGCAGGTTATGCAGAAAAAGCAGATACTTCTAAGATCAATAAGCCAGTTGTGATAGCTATTTTATTCTATCTAGTATTATTGGTAACTGCTGTTTATGGACCGATCGCGGCATTATTGGTGGAATTATTCCCGTCAAAAATCCGCTATACATCAATGTCTTTGCCATATCATGTTGGTAATGGTTGGTTTGGTGGTTTATTACCAACAATTGCATTTGGTATGGTCGCGGCATCAGGAAATATTTATTATGGACTTTGGTATCCAGTAATAATGGCAAGCATAACATTTGTGTTTGGCTTATTCTTCTTACCTGAAACCTATAAAAATAATATTGATGAATAAAAACACTGGTTTTGTGTAAATGATACTTGTTTTAAAAATAAGTTCCGCTATTTCAAATCCAACGGACAGGTGGCCGAGTCCGGTTTAAGGCAACGGTCTTGAAAACCGTCGTAGGGGGAACTCTACCGTGGGTTCGAATCCCACCCTGTCCGCCACTAAAAGCCCGCTTAATGCGGGCTTTTTTGTTGTCTTCATTTATTTCAGCGGAAAAATAATTCTTTTACGTCTATGTTATAATACATAAATAACATGGGAGCAGATCTTGCTTAAACGCGCATTAAATAAATTATTATTTACCTTCACATTAATTGCAGTTCCAAACTTAGTATATGCTAAGGATTTTTATTTTGGTGCGGACTTGTCTTATGTTAATGAGATGGAAGATTGTGGCGCAAAATATAGCTATAATGGCATTACTGATGCTTATAAAATTTTTGCGGCTTCGGGGCATAATTTAATTCGTGTAAGATTATGGAATGATGCCGAATGGACAAAATATTCTAATTTTATTGATGTTGTCGAAACCATAAAAAGGTCAAAAGCCGAAGGTATGGAAGTATTATTGGACTTTCATTATAGCGATGAATGGGCGGATGGTGAAAAGCAAATTGTTCCAAAAGCTTGGGCAAATCTAAGTGATGAAGAACAAGCTAAAAAACTATATGAATATACTTATGATACGCTCAATAAGCTAAATGAAATGGGCCTTATGCCTGAAATGGTCCAAGTTGGTAACGAAACTAATGGTGAAGTTTTACAAACCCTTGAAAATGCTAAAAACCCTATAAATTGGAAGCGTAATGCTTTGCTATTAAATAGTGGCTTAAAAGCTGTAAGAGATATTTCTAAAAAAACATCAATTAAACCAAAAATTATGCTTCATATAGCACAGCCTGAAAATATTGATTGGTGGTTTACAAATGCGATTAAAAACGGAATTACTGACTTTGATATAATAGGGATTTCTTATTATAAAAAATGGTCAAAATATGATTTAAAGCAATTTGCTGAAACTATAAAATCTTCAAAAGAAAAATTTAAAAAAGAAATAATTATAGTAGAAACATCATATCCTTATACTACGGATCACAAAGATAATAATGTAAATCTTATGGGCGCGGATTCAAGCTTTAAAGAATTTGGTGTTAGTATAAAGGGTCAATATAATTATATGAAATGGATGACCCAAACCATAATAGATAATGGCGGTATAGGGCTTGTTTATTGGGAGCCAGCTTGGGTTTCAACTAATTGTAAAACAAGATGGGGCACTGGTTCTAATTGGGAAAACGCCACATTCTTTGACTTTGATGGAAAAGCGATTAAAGCTATTGAATGGCCGAAAATTAAATATAATTTTTAAATTATTTTAAGACCAAAACAAATATGACAACAGAATTAAATAAAAAACGCATAGAATTAGTAGAGTTTGTATCTCTTAAAATTCTGCCTCATGAGGCAGAGCTAAGGTCATGGCTTACTAAAATTGGCGTTAATAATTCAGATTTAGATGATGTAATCCAAGAGTCTTATTATCGTTTAATGCGCAATGATTTATATGCAAACATAAAAAATCCAAAGGCATACTTTTTCACAATTGCAAAGAATATTTTTATTGAAAATGCAAGGCGAAATAAGATTATTCCTTTCAGTGCATTACAATTATCAGAAGATACACTTTTTGAAGATAATAAACCAAATGCCGAAACTATTACGGCGGATAAAGAAGAATTAAAGTTAGTCTTAAATTTGATTTCTGGCTTGCCAAAAAGATGCCGTATGATTTTTGAACTAAGAAGAGTTCATGGTTATTCACAAAATGAGACCGCCAAAAAGCTAAGCATAACTGAAAACATAGTTGAAAAAGAAACTGCAAAAGGCCTTCATTTTGTCATGGATGCTATTGCAAAGGGTAGTACCAATAAAAAACCATTAAATTCCATTAATTTTGAGAGATTTTCAATTTTTAAGCAAAAATCTTTCAAGAAAATTAAGGAGTAAGCAATGTCTCAAATTGATGAAATTGCTGCTAAATGGGCCGTCCTGCAGTTTGGTAATAAAATCACTCCAAAAGATGAAATCGCTTTTCAAGAATGGTATAATTCAGATATTCGTCATCAAGGCGCATTCTTAAGGGCAGAAGCGGCTTTAAATCTCGTTTCAAGCTATGATACTAATATTGATTTGAATGAAGAAATTGAAGAAAAGCCAAAGCGACGTGCTTTTATTCAAGGTGCTATCGCCGCAAGTGCGCTTGTTGGTGGTTTATTTGCTTTTCAAAATTATACTAATCATAAAATAAAAACTATAAAAGGTGAGCTCAGAGAGCTACCATTAGCTGATAAGTCAATTGTTAAGCTTAATACTGACACTGAGCTAGATATTGCCTATAATAATAAGACGCGAGGCATAAAATTAATCAAAGGCGAAGCTTGGTTTAAAGTAGCTCATAATAAAGAAGTACCATTCATCGTTGATACAAGTGAAGTAAAAATACGTGCAGTTGGTACGGCTTTTAGTGTAAGGAAATTTGCAACTGGTGTTCAGGTTAATGTAACTGAAGGTAAAGTAGCGATTTGGAACACGAATAATAAAACTATTTATGCGCAAAAAGGTACAAGTGTCTTTATGCCTAACAATAGCGAACCTATTATTGAAAGCTCTGATAATATTGTAGATAAAAATACTGCTTGGCGAACTAATCAAATTATACTTAATGAAGATACTATATCTTATGCAGTTGCTGAATTTAATCGCTATAATAATAAGCAAATAATTCTAATTGGCGATGAGTTAAAAAGCAAAAAAATAGTCGGTGGTTTCAATGTTCATGACATTGAAAACTTCGCTCACGCTATGCAGGTAACTTTTAATACAAACCTTACAATAAATGAGAAAGAAATAATTCTCAGCAAATAATATAAATGCAGTTTAATTTGGCGGATTATTTTTTGCCATTCATCTAATAAATATGGGTAATTCCTAAAACAAAAATACGCATTAAAAAATATAAAAATTAAAATGAGGGGAAATAAAAATGTCTAAAAAGACAAAAGTTTATGCTTGGCTATTAGCAACAACTGCGATTTGTAGCTTTACTATTGTAAGTACTGCATCAGCTCAAACAAAATCATTTAATATTAAATCACAAGCCGCAAACAGAGTTATTCCAGAATTTGCAAAGCAATCAGGTCTTCAAATTATTGCTAATGCTGATGAAATCAGAGGCCTAAATACGAATAGCGTTAAAGGCAATATTGATAGCGAAATTGCACTTGAAAAATTACTTGCAGGTACTGGGCTTGGTATTAAATCACGTACCGGTGGTATAATTATTATTGGTCGAATTAATGGTTCAAATGACGATACAATTGTTACAGCCGCTCAAGAAACTATCGTTGTTAAAGGCGCACGTAAGTCAATGCGTGATGCAATTGCAAATAAGCGTGCTGCTACAGGCATTGTAGAAACAGTTTCAGCTAAAGAAATTGGTGTTTTACCAGATGTGACTATTGCAGAAACTTTGGCACGACTTCCAGGTGTAAACACTACACGCGATAGAGGTAATGATTCACAAGCCGCAATTCGTGGCATAGGCCCAAGAATGGTTCTTGGAACAATTAATGGTCGTGAAGTTGCAACTTCAGAGCCAGATCGTAATATAAGATGGGAAACCTATCCTTCAGAAGTTGTTTCTGGTGCTACAATTTATAAATCTTCAGAAGCCAAATTAATATCTGGCGGCATATCTGGAACAATTGATTTGCAAACCATCAGGCCGCTTGAGTATAGAGGTCCAGAATTCAATATTAGGGCAGGCGGGGTTTATTATGACGGCGGAAGCGCATTACCTGACTATGATGGTCTAGGTTATAGAGCGTCTGGTTCATGGGTTAAAAAACTCTCTGATAAATTTGCATTTGTAGTCGGTGTAACTGCGCAAAAACAAAAAAATGGTTATGAAAACTTCCGCGGTTGGGGATATAATGACCAAACTGTGCGTGCGGCAAATTCTACTGGCCCAATCGTGGCGGGTGGCCCTATTACACCAACACCTTGGGGTGCAGCCTCAGAAGCTAAATTCTTAGAATCTGATAGATATAGCGTATCAACAGGTTTACAATATCGTCCTTCATCAAATTATGAATTGAATTTTGACTTATTATATTCAAAATATGAAATAAGCGAAGATCAAAACCAAGCTTGGTATGGTTCTAATAATTGGGGCAATTGGGCAGGTGGTAATACTGGCTCTTATACTAATCCTATTGTATCAAATGGTGACTTAATTGGCGCAACTACTGCTTGGTCAGAGCTCGATTCAATTATTGCAAAATATACTGAAGATAAAACTTTAATTGTTACTGGTTTAAATTCTAAATGGCGTGGCGATGATTGGACATTTGCAGTAGATTTATCTTATTCAAGTGCTGAACGTTTCAATTTATGGCAAGCTGTGAAAATGGCATATTGGCCAAGCTCTACAACTTGGTTACTTTCTGAAACACCAATGATAAGTGTTTCATCTGCACCTTTATCAAATGCGCAAAATGCCCAAAATGGTAGTGCTGACCCAGGTAGATTAAAAGATGAATTATCGGCAATCGCTCTTAATTATAGCCGTGATGTTTCGCAAGGCATAATAAATAGCTATGAAGTTGGTCTAAGATATTCCGATAGAACTAAGCTTTCGACTTCAGGATATAATATTTCTAAACTTCCTACGATTTCCGGTGGCATTGTTCCTTCTAACTTACTTAGCCAATATAAGTTTAATAATTTCAATGTTCCAAATATGGTTTATGGGAATTTTGAAACATTATCAAAAGCTATTTACGGTGCGAATGCTTTAGATAATGACCCTAAAAAAATTGGATATAATTCTGAAGTATCAGAACAAGTATTTGAAGCCTTTGCGCAAGCAAACTATGCAACTGAACTTGGATCTATACCTGTAAATGGAAGCTTTGGCGTAAGAGTTGTTGACGTTAATAGCGAAAGCGCAGGCGATTCATATTCTGGTGGTGATTGGTTCCAAACTTATACAAGTGCAGGATTGCCAACTGGAAACTGGAACTTCTATCCGCTTGTAAAAACAACTGCTATGGGTGGTATTAATTATACAAAAGTTCTACCTAGTTTTGTTGCAAAATTTGCTTTGGATGATGAAACTTATTTAAAACTTGGCCTTGCGCAAGTAATTTCAAGAGCGCCACTGGACGAATTAAAAGCAAATAGAAATATTTCACCAATTGCACCATTTAGTGGTTCATCTGGAAATCCAACTCTTAAACCATTTGAAGCGACACAGCTTGATGTTTCATACGAATATTATTTCCAAAAAGATGCATTGTTTGCTGTAGCTGGCTATTTGAAAAATGTTTCAAATTATATTGGTTATGATGAACGTACAGATATTATTAATGGCAATAGTTATACCCTAGTTTCACCAGTTAATAGTGATGAAAATGGCTATATTTCAGGAATTGAATTCACATATCAAACACCATTTAATATGATTAAAGGTCTAGAAAATTTTGGTATCTATTCTAACCTTGCTTTAGTTGGATCTAATATCAAGGAATTTGTACCTGTAAATGAACCACTTCCAATGAATGGTGTCGCTGGCACAACTGGCGTTTTAGATATTTGGTATGCAAAAAATGGCTTTGATGCAAGATTAGGCGCGAAATACCATTCTGAATACACTGCTATTCTTGGCTGGAATTCTAGTTCTTTGGTTCGTGTAAAACCTGAAACTACTCTCGATTTCAGTGCTTCTTATGCATTGAACGATAAATCGTCTGTTAGAGTTCAATTAGGTAATATTCTTGATACACCTATGACTACTTATACTGATAATAAGGAAAATAGAATTGGTGATATTAATTATTTTGGTCGCCGCTTATTAGTAGATTTTACTTATAAATTCTAAAATGAAAAGTCAGGCTTAAATAGTCTGACTTTTTAATTATAAAGTGAAAACAAATTAAGCTAAGTTTATATTCTATTTAAGAATCAATATGAGATTTCTATGTCAATTATTAAGCTTTCCTTTTTGTTTTCACTCTTATTTATAGCATCTTGCACTCATATAGATGCCATAAGTGATAAACCAATTACTAATAGATTTAGCGCAGACCCATCACCGCATTATTTCAATAATAAAGTCTATGTTTATGCGACAGATGATCAATCTAATTCAGGAAAATATTGGGATTCAACTTCATGGCGTTTATACACATCAAAAAATCTTAGTGAATGGATTGATGAAGGTTCGTTTTTAGACGTAAGCGTCTTTAAATGGGCAAAGCCTGATGCCAAAGCATGGGCTCCCGAAGCAGCTTATAGAAATGGCAAGTATTATTTTTATGCACCAGTTGGTGGCGACAAAATTGGTGTCGCGGTTTCTAACAGTCCCAATAAAGGTTTTTATGACAGCTTAGGAAAGCCACTTATTGATAAAGCTTTAGATAAAAATGCAGGGGCCGAGCCTATCGACCCAATGGTTTTTATTGATGATGATGGGCAAGCATATTTGTCATTTGGTACAAGAATTCCAAAAATTGTTAAACTTAACGCAGATATGATATCATTAAATGGTGAGATTAAAGACATTATAATTAATGATTTTCCAAAAGAAGATGCAAAAAAGAAATATGGTGAAGCGCCATTCATACATAAGTATAATGGAAAATATTATTTTAGCTTTTCAACAGGTTGGCCGGGGCAAATTGTTTATGGCATTTCTGATAATGCAATGGGACCATATCAATACCAAGGTGTAATTTTTGATTATTTAAACATCTCAACAAATCATCAAGCAATAATAAAAATTCGTAATAAAAATTACTTTTTTTATCATGATAATCTTCTTAATGGCGGCGGAAGCTTTAAAAGATCTATAGCCATTAAGGAATTATTTTATGATGAAAATGGAAAAATTTTAGAAATAAAAAAATAACAAAGGGAATAAAATGCAAAATCGTCGTCAAATTCTTATCGGAACAAGTGCAACAATTGGCCTATTAAGTTTAAACGCAAATCAGGTCTTTGCGGTTACAGCTTTGCCAGAAGATAATGCATTAAAAATCGCTAGAGATATTATAAATTTTGATAATGGATGGCGTTTTACTTTTGGCCACGCGCATGATCAGAATAAAGATTTTGGTTTCGGAAAATTCCTCAGGACTTATGCAAAGCAAGGCCCTGATGCCGGAAAAGCTTCATTATTAGATTTTGATGATAAAGAGTGGCGAACTATAAAAATACCACATGATTGGGCGGTTGAATTACCTTTTGTAAATAACGAAGAATATAAGCGAGATTTGACCAAGGATGAATTCGATCCGGCAAATTGGGATGCCGCTTCAGATCATGGTTATAAGCCAATAGGCAGAAACTTTCCTGAAACCTCAATTGGTTGGTATAGAAATAAATTTAACATAACAGATGATGATAGAAGCAAAAGAATAAGCCTTGAATTTGATGGGGTTTTCCGTAATTCAATGCTTATTATTAATGGATATATAGTAAAGCATCATCAAAGCGGTTATACGCCATTTTCAGTTGATATTACTGATTTCCTTAATACAGACGATAAGCCAAATATAGTTGTATTAAGGGTTGATGCTACATTGGGCGAAGGTTGGTTCTATGAAGGAGCCGGCATTTATCGTCATGTAAGAATTGTAAAAACTGCTAAGATTTTTATTCCTCAATTCGGGGTCTGCGTAAGAACCAAAAATAATGGCGAGGTTGAAGTTTTAACAAAAGTTTCAAATCTTACTGAAAATAATACTGACATTATAATTACTAATTCCATTAATAATACAGATGTAAACTCTAAACAGACTTTAAAACCAAATGAAACATTTGAACTTAAGCAAAGCTTGAAAATTGATAACCCTAATCTTTGGTCAATTGAAAATCCTAATCTATATAAATTATATACAAAAATTACTTATGAAAATAATGATGACGTTATTGATGGTAAAATTACTAATTTTGGATTCCGCGAAATTAAATTTGATGCCAAAAACGGATTTTTTCTTAATGGTAAATCTGTTAAACTAAAAGGTACTTGCAATCACCAAGATCATGCCGGTGTTGGCTCTGCAATTTCTGATGCATTAAATATTTGGCGCATAAAAAAGCTAAAAGAAATGGGATGTAACGCCTATAGGGCAGCTCACAACCCGCCGACACCTGCGGTTCTTGAAGCATGTGATAGATTAGGAATGTTGGTCATTACAGAAACCCGCATGATGACTTCATCTGAAGAAGGTATGGCACAATTAGAAACCCTGATACTCAGGGATAGAAATCACCCAAGCGTTATTCTTTGGTCAATCGGCAATGAAGAACCTCAACAAGGCACAAAACGCGGTGCAATTATTGCAAGATCTATGAAAAGATTATGCAATAAGCTAGATCCAACAAGACTTGTAACTGCTGCAATGGATTCTGGGTTTGGGGAAGGGATTACTTCAGTAATTGACGTGATTGGATTTAATTATCGTGATGGTAAAATTGATGCTTTCCATGAAAAATATCCGCATATTCCTATTATTGGCTCAGAAACTGGCTCAACTGTTTCAACGCGCGGTGAATATATACGTGACAAAGACAAGCATATTGTTCCGGCTTATGATACTGATGCGCCATGGTGGGCATCAACTGCTGAAGGCTATTGGCCGCATTTTGCCGAAAAGTCTTATATAGCAGGCGCATTTATCTGGACAGGCTTTGATTATAGAGGCGAGCCAACACCCTATAATAAATGGCCAAGCATCTCATCACAATTTGGTGTGCTTGATACTTGTGGCAATCCAAAGGATAATTATTATTATTATAAAGCTTGGTGGCAAGAACAACCAGTTTTACATTTATTCCCGCACTGGAATTGGGAAGGTAAAGAAGGCCAAAATATACCTGTTTGGGTACATTCAAATCTTGATGAAGTTGAATTATTCTTAAATGGGAAATCATTAGGGGTTAAGAAAATCACTCCAAATCGCCATATCGAATGGCAAGTTCCATATGCAAAAGGTAAAATTGAAGCCATTGGAAAGAAAAATGGTAAAGTTATTTTAAAAACTAAACGTGTTACTACTGACAAAGCTTATAAAATAAAACTTAGCCATGAGCGTCAATCGGCATTTGATGTAAATGAAAAAGATGTGATAATTATAACGGCTGAAATTCAGGATAAAAATGGAAATATGGTTCCAAAAGCCGATAATTTAGTTAATTTTTCTCTTGAAGGCTCTGGTGAGATTATTGGCGTTGGAAATGGTAACCCTACAAGTCACGAAGCAGATAAAGCAAAAAAACGCAAAGCATTTAATGGTTTATGTTGTGCAATTATTGAAATTGGTAGAAATGAGAAATGCGTCATAAATGCGGTTTCAGACAATTTACTAAGCTCAAAACTTGCTATTTAAAATTCTAATATGAACTAAAACTAATTTAGTAGTTCGTTAAACAATCTTTATAAGCGGTAAAATAATTTAATATTTTGCCGCTTTTTTTTAACTTTAAATCCAATAAATTATTATATTTTAAAATAAAAACACCACATAAGCTACTGTAATATATATACATTTACCCATTTTTACAAATAAAATCAAAACTAGATAAAATGCCATCTATTTTTTCAAAATTGATTTTAACACTTTCTGTTAAATTCTCCCAATCGATAAGATTTTAATAAAATCAAATTTATGCCTTGCAAGAATCAGCAAGTATATTGGGGTAAGCCAGAATGGTAAGAAAAATAGTTTTAAGTGCGCTTTTCGCAAAATTATTCGTAATGATAAGTGCGCCAACTTTAGTAATAGCAAAAGAAGCGAACCCAATAAATTCAAGTAAGCCAAGCATAAATTTAAATAAAATTTCAACTGAAGCGGCGGCTCTTGATTATGATAGTGCAATGCAAGCCTACACTAAAGAAATTCAAAGCTCTCAAATCACCAAAAAGCCAATAAATAATAATGAAGTTGCAAGTTTTGAAGCACCCAAAACAATTAAAACAAATATTAGCAATGCACGTTACGGCAAACTAAGCACAAGTATTGAGCAAAATTCAAAGCCTTCAAACTTTGCAATGGCAAAAACTACAATTAAGCAAGCAGTAAAAATTGAAATTGCAAAGCTTGTGCCTGCTAAAAAAGAAGTTATAGAGCCTGTCAAAGCTAAAAAAGAAAATAATTTAAATATTGTTGCAGTTAAAACCCCTGAAAAACAGGTGTTAAAGCCAGTTACGCAAACTATTGAAAGCCCTAGCAATACAAATCTATCATATGCTGAAATTCAACTTGCAAGAGAGCTTGGTATTAAAGTCAACGAGAAAACATCTGAAGTTAGGCCAGATGATGTAGCAGATTTCCAGAAAATAGGTTCTCCGTATCAAGTTAATGGTATCTGGTATATTCCAGCACATGAGCCAAACTATAGAGAAATCGGTAAAGCTTCTTGGTATGGCGATAAATTCCACGGCAAAAAGACTGCAAATGGCGAAATATTTGACATGAATCAAGTAAGTGTCGCGCATCCAACATTGCCGTTATCATCGCTTGTACAGATTACAAACCTAGATAATGGTCGTTCAATTGTTGCTCGTGTAAATGATAGAGGCCCTTTTATAGATAATCGCTTAATCGACGTATCTAAACGCGGTGCTGAATTATTAGGTTTCAAGGATAAAGGTCACGCAAATGTAAGAATTACTTATGTTGGACAAGCTGAGCCTATTCGTAAGCCAATACCGAAACCACTTCCTAAGACAATTCTTGTTCAAAATAAGCCAATAATAACTGAAAAGCCTATTGTATTAGCTAATACTAAGCCAGTTACTAAGCCAGTGGAAATTCAAAAAGAAGCTAAACCAACATTGATTAGTAATTCAAGTCCTAAATATACTTATCAAATTGGTGCATTTTCAAACAAAGCCAATGCAGAGCGTGCATTACAAAATATGGCTAATGGAAATGGAATAATTGTTACAACTGAAAATAATGGTACAATAATTCATCGCGTAATGACTTTGAAACCAGTAAATACAGAAGCAGCAAGCACAATATAATTTGCATTTATAGCTTGATAAGAGACATTCTTACGCTTATCAAATATTTATGGCAAAAGAATCTAAGGCTTTATTTATTACTCTTGAAGGCGGAGAAGGGGTTGGCAAGTCAACCTTGCAAAAATCCCTGTATCGTGATCTTAGCGAGCGCGGCTATGAAGTAATCCTTACGAGAGAGCCAGGCGGTACAAATGGCGCCGAACTTATTCGAAATTTACTAGTTACAGGTGATAAAGATAGATGGAATGCAATAAGCGAAATGTGCTTATTCTATGCCGCCCGTGAAGATCATCTTGATAAATTAATTCGTCCAGCCCTCAATGATAATAAAATCATTATTTGCGATAGATTTTTTGATTCTACACGTGCTTATCAAGGCATTTTAGGGCAAAATGAAGCAAATATAATGAAAGTATTGGAAGATAATATTGTTGGCCCGACAATGCCTAATATTACTTTAATTTTAGATATTGATATAGAAACCGGCCTTAAACGCGCAAATAATCGGGGCGATAATGAAGGAAGATTTGAATCAAAAGGTTTAAAATTCCACGAGAACCTTAGAAATGCTTTTTTAAATATAGCAAAAAATGAGCCAGAGCGTTGTAAAATTATTGATGCAAATCAAAGTCAAGATAAAGTGCATGAAATTGCACTTAATATAATTTTGGATGCTCTTGATTAATGGAAGAGTCAAACTCACCCGACTTAATAGATGGTCTTAAGCATCCTCGTGAAGCTATTAATTTTATTGGTAATATTGATATCGAGCAAAAACTATTTCATGCTTTAAATAGTGAAAGAATGCATCATGCTATTATTCTTTCTGGTCCAAAAAGTATTGGTAAAGCAACTCTCGCATATAGGTTTGCAAAAAGGTATTTAGGCGCAAAACCAAATGGCGAAACCCCTTTAGGATTTATAGAAAGCGATCCAATAGCCCAAAGCATTGCCCATAATACAAATCCGGACTTAAGAGTTTCAAATCGCTTTTGCCCTGAAAAGCAAAAAATTATGCGCGATATAAGCGTTTCTTCAATTCGTGATCTTATAAAAATGTTTGAGCTTAAAGCAAATAATGAGCTTGGTCGAAGAGTTGCCATAATCGACTGCGCCGATGATTTAAATTTTAACTCGGCAAATGCAGTCTTAAAAGTCTTAGAAGAGCCACCGAAAGGCGCTATATTCATATTAATTGCAAATTCATTAGGTGCGATTTTACCAACAATTAAATCAAGATGCCAAATCTATAAATTAAAGCCATTAGAAAGCTATGTATTAAAGGAAAATGTTTCTGGCATTGATGATGTCATTATAAATCTTTCAAAGGGCTGTTATGGCCGCGCTTTGGCTTTAAAAGAGAAAAACATAGGCATTGCCTATAAATATCTTTCACGCGCCCTAAGCGGCCTTCCAAATTCACCTCTTGAAGCCAATTTTGCATTGGCACAAAATGTAAAAGATATTGAAAGCTTTGATTTAATTATGGATTTAATTGAAAATTGGCTTTATCGCGCATCACTTGCTTCACAAGGCCTTGATATTGATGAAGTTGAAGCGGGGGAGAGCGCAATTATGGCACGACTATTCTCTAGCATTGATAAAAGAAAATTTTCTGTCGCTAATAAGAATCTTTTAGGTTTAAGAAGCGCCGTTTATAATAATCTTGATAAGCAAACCGCGATACTTCAGGCATTAAATACAATAAAAAATATGTTGAAATAAAATGATTGATACCCATGTAAACCTTCATCATCATTTATATAAAGATGATTTATCAGAAATTCTCGAACGCGCAAAAACTGGCGGCATTGATGGCATGCTAACCATTTGCGATAGAATAGAAAATTTTGAAACTATTCATAAAATAATCGAAGATAAACCTAATTTTTGGATGTCTGTAGGCGCGCATCCTCATGAAGCGAAAGATCATTTAGACTTAACACCCGAAAAACTAATTGAGCTTTCGAGAAATGACAAAGTGATAGGCATTGGTGAAACTGGACTTGATTTTTTCTATAATCTAAGCCCAAAAACCGAACAAATACAGGTTTTAATGGCGCATATTATAGCGTCTCGTGAAACCCAGCTTCCATTGATTATTCACACTCGTGACGCCGATGAATTAATGGGTGAAATCCTTGTTTCAGAAATGAAAAATGGCGAATTTCCATTATTGCTTCATTGCTATACGTCAGGGCTTGAATTAATGAAAAAATGTTTGAATTTAGGGGCTTATGTTTCAATTTCTGGCATTGCAACTTTTAAAAATGCCACCGATGTAAGAGATAATATAAAATATATCCCACTTGATAGACTTATGGCAGAAACAGATTGCCCATATCTTGCGCCTGTACCTAAGAGAGGTCAAAAAAATGAACCTTTATATGTAAATTACGTTGCCGAGTTTTTGGCAAATTATCTTGAACAAGATTTAGATACGCTTAAATCCACTTTAGATGCTAATTTCCTAAGACTTTTCAATAAGGCGAATTATGTCGAAAATTAAAGTAAGAATTCTAGGTTGTGGGTCTTCTGGTGGTGTTCCAAGGTCAGATGGCAATTTTGGCGTTTGTGACCCAAATAATCCAAAGAATTATCGCACTAGATGCTCTATTTTAGTTACTAAAATAAGTGAAAATGGCGAAACTAATGTTCTTATTGATACTTCGCCTGATTTAAGACAACAATTAATTAACGCGCGGCCAATTGATATTGATGCGGTTTTATTCACTCATGATCACGCTGATCAATGCCATGGAATTGATGATTTAAGACCCTTTGTTTACTCAAAACGCCATATTATCAAAACCTATATTGATGATGAAACCGCTTCGAGGTTAATTCCTAAATTTTCCTATATTTTCAAAGGTTTCGAAAATAAAAACTATCCACCTTTATGCGAAGCTTTTCCTATTGATTTTGATAAGAAAATCAAGATTGAAGGAAAGGGGGGCAATATTGAATTCACCCCTATTAAGCTTATTCATGGCGATATAAATTGCACCGGATTTATTTTTGATAATATAGCTTATTGTAATGATGTGAATATTATTCCTCAAGAAACGCTTGAAAAACTATATGGAATTGATGTTTTTATAATTGATGCTTTACGCTATACACCACATCCAACGCACGCCCATCTAGAGCAATCAATTGAATGGTCAAAAACAATTAGTGCAAGGCATACAATACTTACAAATCTGCATATTGATATGGATTATGAAATTTTAAAAGCCCAGCTTCCTGAAAATATTGAACCTGCATATGATGGAATGATTATTGAGGTATAAAAATATTTGTAATTAAATATATTAAAAGCCCTACAATGCCGCCAATAACCGTACCATTAATACGAATATATTGAAGATCTCTACCTACCGCGCCTTCGATTTGATTAACCACCGTTGTTGCGTCCCAGCCTTTAATAGTATCAGCAACCATTTTTCCTACTAATTCGCCATTATTATTTGCAAGCTCTTTGGCCCAAGTTTTTAAATTAATATTGAGACTCTCTTTAAGTTCAAGATTATTTTCAAGTGCACCAGCAAGACTTAAAAGACTTTTATCAATTACTTCTTCGATTTTATGATCTGAATTTGTAATATTTGCTTTAATATCAAGCCAAATACTTGCGAAAAATTGCGCAAGATTCGGATGAAATAAAAATTCCTTGTACCAATTGTTTAAATTACTTCTTACTTCGGTATTTAGCTTTAAACTAATAGCAAGGTCGGTAAGGGCGGTATTTATATTATTCCTAAGTGGATGCTCATTATTATTTGCGGCTTCGGTCAAAGTCTCTTTAATAGAGTTAATAAGCGAATCTGCCGCTGAGTTATCAACTGAGAATAATTTAGGAAACCATTTAGTGTTTTTGGAAACTTTATTTCTAAATTCAGGTTCATATTCGCTCATGGCTTGATTGGTATGGAATATTATTAAATCGATTACTGGTTGATGACGATTATTTTTTATTATTAATTCAATCCCATCCGCAATAAATGAAGCCAAATCTAGTTTTAACAATTTTGCTTTTATCGAAGTTTCAATCCATTGCGAAATTGGACCGTCATTCAATAAACCAAGTGTTTTTGGTATAGCTTTGGCAATTCCATTTGCAATAAGAGAGCGTTTATTTGAATCCTTAATTAAATTGGTTAACGCGCCAATCAGGTCAATATTAACCAATCTTGCTTCAACTTGTTCAGGCTTTAAAAAATTACGAGAAATAAAATTACCAAGTCCGATACCAATCCTATCTTTTGATTTTGGAATAATCGCAGTATGTGGAATTGGAAGTCCAAGTGGATGCCTGAATAATGCGGTCACAGCAAACCAGTCCGCAAGTGCACCAACCATAGCGGCTTCGGAAAAGACTCGAACATAAGTTAAAATTGGAATTTGCTTTTCAAAAAATTTAGATAAACAATATATCACTACCATTAAGACAAATAGAAACGTAGCTATTCGTTTCATTTTTAAAAATTCATTATTTATAACAGGCTGTTGCATAACCCCTATATATATTGTTTTTTCTATTAACCAAATACATAAATCAATAGCTATTGTCCCATAATATACCTTATGCGCGTGAGTTATAGTATTTTTAGAATTGTCATTTGAACAAATCACCCCTATTATATTTAAAACTGGGAATTGAAAATGAGCGCTCAAAACAAAATTAAACTTAATCGTATTCTTGCATTTTCATTACCTTCATTGCCTCTCGCGGCACTTGGGCTTCCAGTCGTAATACAATTACCGCCATTTTATGCACAGCATGTCGGCCTTTCAATGGCGGTTGTTGGTGCAATCTTTATGGGCGCAAGATTATTTGATGTTTTCATTGATTTAGGTCTTGGTATATTAATGGATAAAACCAAAACAAGATTTGGAAAGTTTACGCCTTGGCTATTGGCCGGCTCACCTATCATGGCGCTGTTTTGTTGGTTTTTATTTATGGCAAAACCTGGCGCTGGCCCTTTATATTTAATGCTATCGCTGCTTGGAACTTATATCGCATTTTCAATGTGTATGCTTGCGCAATTAGGTGTTGGTGCATCCTTATCCAATGATTATCACGAAAGATCTCGAATTTTTGGAATTTGGCAAATTGGTAATATTATTGGCATGCTTTTGGTTTTGGCAATTCCAGTTATTAATTCTTCACTTGGCGGAACTTATGCCCAAGGTGTGAATTATATGGGTATTTTCATTATAATAATGATGCCATTAAGTAGTTTTATATCATGGAAATTTGCCAAAGAAAACCCAAGTGAAGTTAGCGAAAAACCACATGGAATCAGTGATTTTATAGGATTAGTTAAACTAAAATCTTTTGCAAATCTTTTAACCGCAGATTTCGTAGTTTCATTTTCTTTAGGAATAACTGGCGGCCTTTTTGAGTTCTACCTCAGTACGGTTAAGGGTTATAAAACTGAAAGCTCACTCCTATTATTATTATATTTTGTAAGCGGTCTAGCCTTTGCTTCCCTCTGGACGTTTATATCGCAAAAACATGGTAAGCATGTTGCATTTATGCTGGCTTCTTTATACATGATTGTCACACAAGGCATTTTATATATAATGCCTGAAAATAATATAATCTTGGCTTCAATATTTATGATTATTGCGGGCGTTGTTTATGCCGCCCCTATTCTTCTTTTAAGGGCAATGGTTGGCGATGCCGCCGATGAGGATAAGCTAAACAGCAAAAAAGATAAGACTGGTGTGGCATTTGCATTTATGACCTTAACCAGTAAGCTTGGCTATGCAATTTCAATTGGGATAAGTTATTTAATACTTGGACTCATTGGTTTTGATCCAAAACTTGGTATTAATAATACAGGCTTTGCAATTAATGGAATGCAGGCGATTTATTTCATAATTCCAATAGTTTGCTTTGCTTATATTGCTTTTATAATGAAAAAATATCCATTAGATGCCGCAAAAGTTGCAGAAGTTCAAAAGAAACTTGCCGAAATAAAATCTGAAAATCAATAATGTCAAAACTATACGAATTAATTCAAAAGCAAATTGAAATTATGGCGGCTCTTAGAACGCCAAATACTGGCTGCCCATGGGATCTAGAGCAAAGCTTTGATACAATTGCGCCCTATACTATTGAAGAAGCCTATGAAGTTGCGGACGCAATTAATCGTAAAGATTTTTCTGACTTAAAAGAAGAATTAGGAGATTTATTCTTCCAAATTGCCTTTCATTCCCGCATGGCCGAAGAAGCCGAATTATTCAAATTTGAAGATGTTGTCGAAACCCTTAATAATAAAATGATTGCGCGACATCCTCATGTTTTCAAAACTGATACTGAACTTGGATCAGCTTTTGAAGTTTTACAAAATTGGGAAAAATTAAAAGCTCAAGAACGCGAAGCAAAAAATTCTTCTGATAAAAGTATTTTATCTGGCATTGCCAATAATCTACCTGCCCTTACCCGCGCTGAAAAAATTTCAAAACGCGCGGCACGTGTTGGTTTTGATTGGGAAAACACTAAACAAATCTTTGACAAGTTAAATGAAGAAATTAATGAAACAAAAGAAGCTATTGATTCTAATAATAAAAATCATATTGAAGAAGAGATTGGTGACATGCTTTTTGTTTTAGTAAATCTTGCACGAAAACTTAGTATAGATCCTGAAAAATCACTAAGAAATGCAAATTTAAAATTTGAAAAAAGATTTCGCTTTATAGAATCTGAGCTTGCAAAGATTGATAAGACCCCAGAAACTTCAGATATTGAAGAAATGGAGAGCCTATGGCTCAAGGCCAAGATTTCTGAGCGTGGTATCGTCTAAATATTCCGCATCCTTAAACATACCTTCAAAACGCGCAAAATCCATATTACTTAAACAAATTAAGGCGATTATATCCCCTTCTTCCGTAATTGTTTCGGATTTAATACCACCTTTTTCAAATAGCCAGTTGCGCATTTTCATTTGACTTGGCTTAATTAAAACCCAATCTTCATAAAAATTACTAGTTAATTCTGCTTCAATTGCATCGAATAATTCTTTAAAACCATCGCCAGTTTCGGCGCTCACACAAACAGATTTTAGGCCAGTTTGCTTATAAACTATTTCTGAATTTTTACGGATAATTTTTTGATTTTCTTCATTTAATAAGTCAATTTTATTCCAAGCCTCAATAATAACTGGCTGTTTTTCATGACCTTTAAGAATTGCTTTTAAAATGCCATCAACATCATTCTTCTGCGCGTCTGATTCGTCCGAATAAATATCCCTTACATGTAAAAGAATATCGGCATCCGCTACTTCTTCTAATGTCGCACGAAATGATGCAATTAGCTCTGTAGGTAGGTCAGTGATAAAACCAACCGTATCAGAAATAATAACTTCTTTTCCGCTATTAAGTTTTAAAGATCTTGAAGTCGTATCAAGCGTCGCAAAAAGCATATCTTTTGCAAGAACTGTTGCATTTGTTGCTTTATTAAAAAGCGTTGATTTGCCGGCATTTGTATAGCCAACAAGCGCAATAATTGGAAAAGGAACTCTTTCGCGCCCTGCCCTTTGTAATGCGCGGGTTTTACGCACCTGCTCAAGCTCTTTTTTAAGCTTTACAATTTTATCGGCGATTAAACGTCTATCAAGCTCAATTTGTCTTTCACCAGGACCACCGGTTTTACCAGTACCACCTTTTTGTCTTTCAAGATGCGTCCAAGTTCTTACTAGACGCGATTTTTCATAATTCAAACGCGCAAGTTCAACCTGAAGCTTACCTTCATTGGTTCTTGCTCTTAAAGAGAAGATTTCAAGAATAAGACCTGTTCTATCCATAACCTTGGCATTAAGCTTTTTTTCAAGGTTTCTTTGTTGAACTGGCGTAATTTCATCATCAATAATTATAACACCCGCTTCATGGTCTTCACACATTTTTGCAAGCTCTTCAATTTTACCCGAGCCAAAATAAGTTGAAGGTTTTAATTCTCGTAGTGTTTCAAGCGAAGAATAGACAACATCAACACCCAAAGCTTCTGTAAGGCCTACAGCCTCTTGAAGCCTAAGCTCTGGAACGCGCCCAGAATTATCAGAACCGAGTGGGTGTATAACAATTGCACGCTCTCTTGGGGCGGCGGTTTTAAACAATATTAATCCTCATCGCCTTCTTCACCATCAAACATGGATACAGGGCCACCAGGCATTATTGTTGAAATTGCATGCTTATAAACAAGTTGAATTTGACCTTCGCGACGTAAAAGAAGGCAAAAATTGTCAAACCACGTCACAACGCCTTGAAGTTTCACACCATTAACCAAAAATATTGTAAGTGGAGTTTTTGTTTTTCTTACCGAGTTTAAAAAGGCATCTTGTAAGTTTTGTTTTTTATCGCCTGACATCTATATTTCCATTCTTTATGATGGTTATCATTAGTTGTATTAATATTCATATTATAAAATAATACAAGTTTTATTTATAGATTAAAAGCTAAATTATTATTTAGGCTATTAATTAAACATATTTTCTTTAAATTTTGGAACTATTCGCCATCAAGACCCCTTAAACCCTCAACTCCCAAAGTTTTAAGTTTTCTATGTAAAGCAGATCTTTCCATTCCAATATAATTCGCAGTTCTTGAAATATTGCCACCGAAGCGTGATATTTGTGCGCATAAATATTCACGTTCAAACAATTCTCTGGCCTCTCTTAAAGGCAATGAAATAAGATTGTGAAGCCCTGTTTTATCGGCAAGCTCACCCACGCCTTCAAGTGATAAAGCAGACACCTCAATTTCTGTTGTATTTTCTGTTGCAAGTATCAATACTCTTTCAACAAGATTACGAAGCTCTCTTACATTTCCTGGCCATGAAAAAGCTTGTAATGCTGTCAGTGCTTCATCGCTAAATACTCTTTTATTGATTCCATTTGATGTGGCGATTTTTTGCATAAAATATTCAACCAAGAGCGGAACATCATCACGTCTTTCTGTCAAAGAAGGAATTTTCAAAGGAACAACATTTAAACGATGATATAAATCTTCGCGGAATTTATTTTCGCTTATTAGTTTTCTTAAATCTTTAGCTGTTGAAGATATAACCCTTACATCAACTTCTATATTGTTTGAACCGCCAACTCTTCTAAATTTCTGCTCGACTAAAACTCTAAGGATTTTAGTTTGCGTTTCTAAAGGCATATCTGAGACTTCGTCTAATAATAAAGTTCCATTATGCGCTTGCTCAAACATACCGATTTTTAATGGTCTTCCGTCTGGCGCTTCTACACCAAAAAGTTCATTTTCCATATTTTCTGGAGCAATAGAAGCTGAATTAATTACAATAAACGGACCATTAGATCTTGCCGATTTAGTATGGATTGTTCTTGCCGCTAATTCCTTACCTGAGCCCGATGGGCCAGTAATTAAAATTCGAGAATTCATAGGTGCAAGCTTATCAATTGAATTACGCAAATGTTGCATAATTACGCTATTGCCTAAAAGTTCTTCTCCAAAAATTGATTGGCTTTTTAAGCGATTATTTTCAATTTTTAGTCTTGCCGCCTCAATTGCCTTTTCAACAATTAAAATTAGACGCTCTGATTTGAATGGCTTTTCAAGATAATCATAAGCGCCGCGCTTTAATGCATTTACCGCAGTTTCAATTGTACCATGTCCAGATATTAAAATAATTGGAATACTCGAATCAATATTATTGATTATTGAAAGTATTTCTAGACCGTCCAATTTGCTTCCTTGAAGCCAAACATCAAGAATTACTAAATCAGGTCTTCTGCCTTTAAATGCGTCCAATGCTTCATCCGAATTTGTAGCATATCTTGTAATATATCCTTCATCTTCAAGGATACCACCAACTAAATCTCTGATATCTGCTTCATCATCAACAATTAAAATTTCAAAAGCCATTTTGTGTTTCCGTTTCAATTATATTTTTTATCATTGGGAGTTTTATGATTACACTTGCGCCACTTATACTATCACTTCTGTCATTAAGTATAAGGCTTCCACCATGGTCTTCAATAATTTTCGAAACGATGGCAAGACCAAGCCCCGTCCCTTTAACCCTTGTTGTCATATACGGCTCAAGGAGTTTTTTACGATTAGTTTTTGGAAAACCAATTCCTGTATCAGTAATAGTTATCAATACAAAATTGTTATCAACAATAAGTGCTGTATCAATTTGTTTTAAATTTGTTTTAGAATTCTGAGAAATTGATTCCGCGGCATTTTTAAGAATATTTCCAATCGCTTGTGCAATTAATCTATCATCCATAGATATTTTTATGCATTCTGGAGGAACTGATAATTCATAAATTATATCAGTATTGGTAATTTTTTGGTCAAAAACCGCTTGTTTTAGAATTTCACAAATATCAAATTCCGCAAATTTTGGTGCTGGCATTCTTGCGAATGACGAAAATTCATCAACCATGCGACCAATATCCGTAACTTGCCTTATTATCGTGTCAGTCATTTTAATAAATGTTTGCTTTTCATCTTCACTTATAAATTTTGAATATTTACGGGCAATTCGTTCAGCGGATAATTGAATAGGCGTAAGTGGATTTTTTATCTCATGGGCGATTCTTCTTGCAACATCACGCCAAGCAACTTGTCTTTGAGCCGCAAGTAAATTTGAAACCTCATCAAAGGTAATAATAATATCTTCGCCAACATAAGTGGCTTTTACATCAAATAAATATTCCTTATTATCGCGATTAAGTTCTATATTTGCATTAGATATATTATCAGGTTTTGCAGATTTTATAATCTCTTCAAATTCAGGAACAATTTTTATAAAGCTAGCTTTTGAAAAATCTTTAAGATTTAAATTAAGTAATTTAGCCGCCGCATCATTAATAGTTTTAGCGTTAAAATCCTTATCAAGACTTATAATGCCTGCTGATACACCATCTAAAATCGCTTGAATAAACTGTGTTTTACCCTCGGCTTGAATTTTTGCATTTTCTAAAGCAGATCTTTGGCTTTCAAGGTTATGTGTCATATTATTAAAAGATTTTGCAAGACTTGTAATTTCTTCAATCTTACTATTTTCATCAACTCTTACGCTTAAATCGCCACTACGAACACGATTTGCGGCGTTTAATAATTGTGAAATCGGCATTGTAATAGTAGTTGCAGAAAATAAGCCAAGCCAAGCCGCACCAATAATAACAAGAAGCACAATTTCAAAATAAGCAAGACCAAAAACTATTTGAATCTGCGATTGTCGTTCTTCAATAGAACGATATGAAAATACAACTTGCTCCGCTTTTTGTAGAAGACTTAAGCTTACAGGGCTTGGAAGTCTTGTTACTTGCAAATAAACATCATTATAATTTGTAAGTTTAAATAGTCCGCGAATAATCATAGATTCGTCAATATTTAAATCGACATCACCTATGTTTACCGTTGCAAAGTCTTCGCTATCTGGAGCAATATATTCCGGTGCATCTTTCGGCTTTTCTACGGTCATTAATAATAGACCACGCGAATTTACCAAATAAGCCGCCGAAAAGCCCCTTCTTGCTGCTTGTCCGGCAAAATAGTTTTTATATTCAATTGGATTTTTATTATAAGCAGCATAAGCAAGATTAAGATCATTCGACATTGCCAAAATATCATTTTTTGCACTGTTTGAAGCCTGCGATATTGTTTCTTTACCAAAACTTGAAGTTGCTTCAATTGCAGTTTTTACCTGACTTGAAAGCCAAGACTGCACACCTCTTCCAATTGATAGTCCAGAAAATAAAGCGATTATTATAGCAGGAAGCGCGGCAACGAAAATGAATAATCTTAAATTACGATTTAAAAGCTTCGTACCAATACTTATTTTTCTACTATAATTTATAAGATTGGTGAATTTAGAATATACAGAATATCCGAAGTAACAAATTATAAAAAAGTTTAGAATTAAAAGTATAATTATCCAGACACTTGCAGGATCTAATAAATTACCACCTGAGACAACAAAATAAATCGCGATAAAGGTAATAATAATACTAAAAACATATAGAAAGCCTTCAGTGCGATTGAATAAAAGAGCTTTTTCTAATTTTAAATCTTGGTCATTATTATTAAAAGAAATAATAGATTTCAATTTATCTTTGTTAAAAAATGACAAAAAATCAAATGGCTTAAAATTCATGTTGCCTATTAAGCACACCAGTGTCTTAAATGCAACAAGTTTAATATTAAGTTATATTTAGCTCAGTTAGTCGTTTTCTTAAAGTATTTCTATTTAGTCCAAGTAGTTCAGCCGCACGAATTTGATTGCCGCGAGTTTCTTTTAATGTAAGTTCAAATAATGGCTTCTCAATAGTCTTTAATATTTGCGTGTATAAGTCATCTATTGTTTTACCTTCCATTTTTGCTTTTGCAAAAATGTTTTGAATTGCATTTCTAGCAACACTTCCAAGGTCACTATCATTTGAATTATTTGTAAACTTGGCAACACTACTTACTCTTGATTCATTGAGCGCAAGAATAACCGCATTACGATTAATAATATTATCAGAATTTAGTATAGAGATGCGCTTCATTAGATTTTCTAATTCTCTTACATTTCCTGGCCAATTCTGCTCTTCTAGTTCTACTAATGCCGATTTATCTAGAATTTTTTCTCCTGAACCAGTTTTAGTGGTTCTTGACAAAAATAAACGTGCAAGGTCCGCAATGTCAGTTTTTCTATCTCTTAAAGCTGGAACTTTTATACAAATTACATTTAAAAGATGGAATAAATCTTCTCTGAATTTCCCTGCCCCGACAAGGTCAATAAGGCTATTTGTTGAGGTAACAATTATTCGGCAATCAATATTCATAAGATTATTCATGAATGCAAACATACGACCTTGAATGCTTAAAGGAGCGTCATCAATACTATCAAAAAGAATAGTAGAATTTTCATATTTTTCCAAATTATCTAATTGGAATAAAGCATTAAATGTATCATTATCTATATCTGCAAGATTCACATAATTGAAATCACCATTTTTCTTGCCGCTATAATCATGAATTGTTTTAGCAATTAATTTCTTACCAACCCCTGTTTCACCTTCTAAAATGACACTTAGATTACTAGTAGAAACTCGTGAAAGAACACGATAAACTTCTTGCATAGGCTGCGAACGACCAATTAAAGGAAGATTATCATCAATCTGTGCTTTGCGCTTTTGAACAACCGCGCGATGCTCACCCACTGGCTCTAGGGCGCGTCTAACTAAATTTATGAGTGCATCAAGGTCAAATGGTTTTGGTAAATATTCATAAGCCCCCTGCTCCGCTGCCGATATTGCAGTAAGCAAAGTGTTTTGCGCACTCATAACAATAATCGGAAGCTTAGGCCTTTCTTGACGTATTCTAGGTAAAAATTCAAATACGCTACCGTCAGGCATCATAACATCAGTGAGCACTAAATCGCCTTCTTGATCTTTTACCCATTTCCATAAAGTCGAAGCATTTGAAGTCGATCTTACCTGAAAACCTGCACGCGCCAAAGCTTGCGATAAAACGGTTCTTATCGATGTATCATCATCAGCAATTAAAATTGTACCGTTATTTCGAGCGAGCCTTGTAGGGTTTTGTAAATTATTCATAATTACCTTCTCCGGTATCGGTATTTGCTGCAGGCAGCCTTACTTTAAAAATTGTTTTTCCTGGCTGGGTTTCAAATTCAACTACACCTGAATGCGCAGCGACCATTTTCCGAACAAGCGCAAGCCCCAAACCACTTCCTTCTGATTTAGTCGTAACGAAAGGATCAAAAAGAAAGTTTCTTAATTCATCTGGTACGCCATAACCATTATCAGCAATAGATATTTCAATTGGTAGATGACTACGTTCGCCATTAGAATTTCTTATTTTATAGCCATGCTTATAAGCGGTTGAAAAAATTATTTGCCCTGCTTCACCTTTTTCATTTGCAGCCTCAGCGGCATTTTTAGCAAGATTTAATAGTATTTGGGTAAGCCTATCGCTATCACCTAAAACTTTTGGAAGCGACACATCGAATTGTCTTGAAATATTAAGATTACTTGCAAAGCCATTTTCAGCAAGCTTCACAACTCTTTCAAGTACCGAGTGTATATTTATAGGCGTTTTTGGTACAGGTGCATCAAGCCCAAGACTTTCAACCCTATCAATAAGTCTATGAATTCTATCGGTTTCATCAATAATAAGTTTGGCAAGCGGTTTTTGATCTTCGGCGGCATCAAGCATAAGCAATTGAGCCGCGCCCCTTATGCCTGCAAGTGGATTTTTAACTTCATGCGCAAGTGCACGACCAATCTGACCAAAAGATTTATCTTTATCATTAGCAGATCTTAATTCTTGCTGCTCAAAGCCATGACCTTTATTCCAAATAATTAAATTGTATAAATCACTATTCGGTAGAGGATATACTAAAATATCAGCTTTTTCTTCATTATAATTAGGAAAAATTAGACTTACATCAGAAGCTCTAACTTCAAACGTATTTTGCTTAGCTAATTGCAAAAGCTCTCTTATAATTACTGAAGGGCGAACTAAATCTGAAATATTTGACTTCTTAAGACTCTTTTCAGACATAGAAAAATAATCTTGCGCAGATACGTTCGCACCCTCAATTTCGCCAGAAATATTGAGTGTGAATATCACGATTGGGATTAAATCTAAGTTTTCTTTGAATTTCAACATATCATTGCCTAATTTATATTAGCTATTTTGTTCATTTTTTGACCCATTTATCAATGTTTAACTTAGTTGTCTTTGCAAATGCTTAATATAATAGCAACAATTGCCTAAAAATTTACACTTGTTTACACGGGAAAGCTGCTTTAGAAATAATTATGACTATTCAAAATGACAATAATTTAGCAATTATAGTTGCCGCAGGCTCTGGCAAAAGATTTGGTTCAGTGCTTCCTAAACAATTTCAATTACTTAATGACAAGCAAATAATACAATATTCGATTGATTATTTTCAAAATGACAATAGATTTTATAAAATATACCTTATTGTATCTAATGATTATTTTGAATATGCAAAGCAATATGAAACCGAAAAACTTCAAGTATTAATTGGCGGCGAAACTAGAACACAATCTGTTTTCAATGGCCTTAAATTTGCAAAAAACGAAAACTTTGAAAATGTATTTATACATGATGCGGCAAGGCCTCTAATAAATGAGCAAATTGTTACTAAATTATTTGATTCACTGAACCATTATGATGGTTCAGTGCCAGTTTTATCACTTTCAGATGCAATTTGGAGAGTAAAAAATAGTCAATTAGACGCAAATTTAAACCGTGATGAATTAAAAAGGATTCAAACACCACAGGCTTTTAGTTTTAAGAAAATTCTTGAGGCTTATGAAAATAGTGCAGATAAAGAATTCGTCGATGATGCATTAATTGCTAAAGAAAATGGCCTAAATATTGGCTATATTGAAGGCAGTGAAAACTTAAACAAAATCACTTTTAATGATGACATAGAAAAGCTATCAGGAAAAAAACATATGCATTTAAACCTAAGAATTGGCAATGGATTTGATGCCCATAAATTCTCAGTTGGTAGTTTTATTACGCTTTGTGGAATTAAAATTCCGTTTGAAAAGGGGCTCTTGGGGCATTCAGATGCCGATGTTGCTTGGCATGCTTTAGTTGATGCAATTTTGGGCGCAATGGCACTTGGTGATATTGGCAAGGCCTTCCCGCCTTCAGACAATAAATATAAGGGCGCTGATTCTAGCATTTTCCTTGAGTATGCAAAAAACAAACTAAGCGAAAATAATTATGAAATTGGCAATATTGATATTACAATCATATGCGAGCGTCCAAAAATTTCAAAATATAGCCAAGAAATGATTGCCAAAACCGCAAAATTATTAGAGATTAGCGAAGACAAAATTTCTGTAAAAGGAACAACCACTGAAAAAATGGGTTTCACTGGTCGTGAAGAAGGAATTGCCTCAATAGTCAGTGTAATTATATTCGGGAAATAATATGTTTGATAATTTATTAGAAGCTGCAGATGGTCTTGTTCTAAAAGCTAAATCGAATAATGCAATGCTTGCAACCGCCGAAAGCTGTACTGGCGGTATGGTTGCAATGGCAATAACTTCTGTCGCTGGCTCTTCTGTTGTTTTTGATAGATCTTATGTTACATACTCAAATATGGCGAAGTCTGAAATGATTGATGTGCCATTTGAATTAATTCAAGAAAATGGCGCGGTTTCACCGCAGGTCGCAATTTCAATGGCAAATAATGCTTTGAAAAAATCTAGTGCAAATATAGTTGTTTCAATAACAGGTATTGCAGGGCCAAGCGGTGGAAGCGATACTAAGCCCGTTGGACTTGTCTATTTTGGTCTTGCCAAAAAAGGCCACTTAACACGTAGTTTTGAAAAATTATTCACTGATACTGGCCGAAATAATATTAGAATAGAAGCGTCTTTATTCGCTCTTTCGCTTTTCAGCCGCGCAATGGATTAGCGATTATCCCAAATTGCTTGCATAATATCGGTATGATCATCGGTCCAAGCTTTTGGCTTTTTTCTAGGAGCCATAAACGTATAAATATCACCTGAATAATTTCTAAGCCTTGGTTTGGATTTTGCAATAATCATAGCAGTTACACCAGTATCTGCAGGGTCATTCTCATCGGCATCCCTTGTCGCTGCGACAACATGATAAGCACTTGCATGTGCGCTATCGGCAACAATATTTTTTAAGTCCAAATATCGGTTTGAAATATGAATTATAAGTATTCCGTCATTCTTAACTTTACTCATTAATAATTCAATTGCTTCTTTAGTTATCATATGCGTTGGGATTGAATCCGATGAAAATGCATCAACCAAAAGAATATCAAACCAATTATCTTTTTCATATTTTATACTTAACCTTGCATCACCGAGTATAATTTTTGCATCAGGTGCACAACGCGGTACAAATCCTACAAGATCAGATTTTACAGTGGCATCAATAACAGCACTATTAATTTCGTAAAAACGCCAGTCTTGATTTGGCTTTGCATAACAAGCAGTTGAACCCATACCAAGGCCAATTACACCAGCATGAAGATTATCTTTGTATTTTTCACTAGCTTCGGCAAATAATAATCCAATTGGTGTCTTTTTATAATAATAAGACATTGGTTCACGACTTAATGATGGATCAAGTGACATTTGACCATGAAGTGTTGTTCCGTGTGAAAGATAACGCATGGCATCATTTCCAGTGCCAGAATCTGATATTTCTAAAACTCCGAAAAAGTTTCTTTCCCTAAATTTAACTAAGCTTGAGTCTTTTGAAATTACAGGAAGTATGAAGCAAAATCCTGCGACCACTGAAACTAATAATGGTGATTTATGAAGTAAAAATGCGAAACTTATTAAAAGTGCGCAAAATATAGCGCCAGCTTTTTCATCTTCATAATAAAGTAAAGATTTACTCCAAAAACTATTTTCATATTCCTGGATTTGAAAAGGGAAATTTATATCTAAATAATTCCCTATATTGCCTCTGAAATAAAACCACATACAAGCTACTACAACAAGCATAAGACCAATATATTTTTGCTTATTTTCGACACTTTTCCAAGGTGCAATAAGCAAAGATAGAGCTAATAAAATTTGATATTCTATAGTCGTGTTAAATAGTATTGGCGCAATAAGCGCCGAAAATGCACCGCCTAAGAAGCCACCTAATGACATTAATAGATAAAATTCAGTTAGTTTTTCCGCTTCGGGTTTTTTATTTGCTAATTCAATATGGCAACATAAAACAATTATAAAAAATGATAATAAATGAATAAATAATCCCAATATACCATCATCTTTATCAGCAGCCATTAAGCCCGCAAGCATAAATACTATGAAATATTTTAATGGCGCTGAATATTTTTCAATTAATTTTGCTTGCCCACCAAAGGCAATTACAAATGTCAATAAAAATAAAGCCAATGGCGGTAACCACAATAAAGGTACCGAGGCAATATCTGTTACAATATGACCAGTTACAGAAACCAATAATGCCGATGGAATTGCCGCATAAAAAACCCATACAAGCCTTTTTACATTACTAGTTTTACTAATAATTTTTTCTTTTGAGGCTTTGAATTCTGGCGTGGCACTCCATGTCATAAACAATAAAAAGGCTAAAGCTATATATAAAACTAGCCATAAATAGCTTTGTGATTTTGCGCCAATAAGTGGTTCAATAACAAATGGATACAATGCAAGCGCTAGGAAACTTCCAAGATTTGAAGCCGCATATAATTTATATGGGTCTATATTGTCGCCAATCTTGGCACGCCATGCTTGAACCAGTGGCGCAGTTGCCGAAATAGCAATAATTGGAAATCCAATTGATAAAAATAAAACCCCAAAAGTCCATAAAACTGGCGAATTATAATTAGGCTCACCCATTAAGCTAGTAATTTTAATCGGAAGGAATAAAGCACCCAATATTAAAAGCGTTGCATGTATATAAAATTGCTGCTGCCTATTAAAATTATTAGTTATTAAATGTGCGTAAAAATAACCAATTAATAAAGTTGCTTGATAAAATACCAGCGCAGTATTCCAAACCGCCGGTGAGCCACCCATTATCGGGGTCAGCATTTTTGCAAAAAGTGGCTGTAAAATAAACATTAAAACAGCTGAAACAAAAGTTGCGGCAGGAAATATTATATTTGCGTATTTCGAACTATATTTCTTGGCAGCGAGCATTAAACACCATTTAAATATCTGTTTTTAGCTTCTGTTTCAAAAGCTTCAATTAATCTCTTACTAGCTTTATTAATATTAGCATTTAGTAATGCACCGAGTATGGGGTCTGCAAACTCATAGTCAATCAAAATATTTATTTCAGAAGTATTTTCATCAATTGGCTTAAATGCCCAAATGCAATTCAAATGCTTTGCAACATTGGTGAATAATCCAAACCCTTTTGACCGATTTTTTATAAGTCTAGTCTTGATAATATTATTAATAGCGTCAATTTGCACATTCGAACTAAACGGGACACGGAAATTTTTATAGCCAATCAATAGCTCCGCATCAAAATTTTCTTCAGTGCCAGTATATATTTTAACCGCTTTGCACCAAGGCAAAAACCTATCATAATTTTTAACGTCACCAACTAAATCAAGTAATTGTTTCGTTGAAAATCCAATAATCTTAGATGTATTATAAGTTTTAATTGTCACGATTATTCAGGATTAAGTTCTTTTAAGCGATTTTTACGAAGCCTGTCAAAATCATCACCGGCATGATGACTTGAACGAGTTAGAGGCGAAGATGAAACCATTGTAAAGCCTTTTGCATAAGCAATTGTTTCATATGCTTTAAACTCATCAGGCGTAACAAATCTATCAATAGCCGCATGTTTTTTAGTAGGCTGTAGATATTGGCCGATTGTTAGAAAATCAATATTTGCAGAAATCATGTCATCCATAACCTGCATGATTTCCTCTTTTGCTTCGCCTAAGCCAACCATTAAACCAGATTTAGTGAAAATTGTCGGGTCTCTTTGTTTCACTTGTTCAAGAAGCCTTAAAGAGGCAAAATATCGCGCACCAGGGCGAATAGATAAATATAAACGTGGTACGGTTTCAAGATTATGATTAAACACATCAGGACGTGCATCAATCACAAGCTCTAGCGCACCTTTTTTTCTTAAAAAGTCAGGTGTTAGAATTTCAATAGTTGTATTGGGTGCGGCTTTTCTAATTTCTGCAATAGTATTTACAAATTGCATTGCCCCGCCATCTTCAAGATCATCTCTGTCAACTGAGGTAATTACAACATGGTTTAGACCCATTTGTGCAACGGCTTCGCCAACTCTCTTTGGTTCATCTAAATCAACAGGGCCAGGTTTTCCAGTTTTCACATTGCAAAACGAACAAGCACGAGTACATGTATCACCAAGTATCATCATTGTCGCATGCTTTTTAGACCAGCATTCGCCAATATTTGGGCAAGCCGCCTCTTCACAGACTGTGTGAAGCTTGCCTTCTTTTACTAAGGCGAGTGTCTTTTTATATTCTCCAGAACCAGGGGCTTTCACCCTTATCCAATCGGGCTTACGCTGAATGGGATTATCAGGACGATTGCGCTTTTCAGGATGCCTTTGTTCAGCAGAAGAAAGCTTTTTAGGACCAAGATTGTCAATTAAAGTAACCATAAATACCTATTAATCTTATTTATCGAACTTATAAACAATTTCTAGCATTAAAAATATGAATTAATCTACTGTCCATTTATTTTAATTAAATTGCTGTTTTTCTTGCAATATCAATAAATATGACTATTTTAATATTTGATACATATTGCAATATATTGTTACGAGGAAAGAATGGCAACTAGAGTTTTCGATTTAAAAAAAACACGAATGGGCATTTTTGAAGCCGTAATAGATGCAAGCAATAAATATGGTTCAAAAAAGATAATAATAGAAGATATTGAAAGAAAGCCCTTAGATTATAATAAGCTTATAATTGCTTCATTGGTTCTTGGTGAAAAATTAAAACAAAAAACCACAGAAGGTGAAACTATTGGAATTTTAATCGCTTCAAGCATTGGCGGTGTTGCTTCGTTACTGGGCCTTTTGGCATTTGGCCGAACTGTTGCAATGCTTAATTTCACTGCTGGACCTAAAAATATAAGATCTGCTTGTGAAGCCACAAGAATTACCAAAATAATTACCGCAAAAAGATTTATTGAAAAAGCTGGCCTTGAGCATGTAATTGATGAATTAAAGAAAGATATAGAAATAATATATCTTGAAGACGTTAAAGCAGAAATTGGACTTTTGGATAAATTAAAAGGCGTTGCAAACAAGCTTTTTGTAAAAAATATTATTTCAAAGCCAGACCCCGATAGCCCTGCAATAATATTATTTACTTCTGGCACTGAAGGCGCACCAAAAGGCGTTGCATTAAGCCATGCGAATTATATTTCAAATGTTATGCAAATAACTACGCATGTAAACATGCTTCCTTCATATAAAATCTTTAATCCATTGCCAATTTTCCATTCGCTTGGTCTTACTGGTGGCGTAATATTGCCTTTATTAGCGGGCTTAAGAACTTTTTTATTCCCATCACCATTGCAAGGAAAAAATATTGTAAAACTTATTAAAGAAACTGAATCTTCGATTCTGTTTTCTACTGATACTTTTATTAATCAATATGGCCGATTATGCTCTACAGATGAGCTTAAAAGTCTTGCGTTTGTCGTTTGTGGAGCGGAACGCGTTAAACCTGAAACCCGCGAATTTATGCAAGAAAAGCATGGCGTAATGCTTCTTGAAGGCTATGGCGCGACCGAAGCTGCGCCAGTTGTGGCGGTTAACCAACCAGAAAATAATCATACTGGATCAGTTGGCCAATTAATGCCGGGAATGCAGTGGAAACTTGAATCCGTTCCTGGGATAAATGGCGGCGGAAGGCTATATATAAAAGGCCCTAATATCATGATGGGCTACATAAGGGTTGATGCACCCGGTGAAATACAAAAACTGCCTGATGGCTGGCATGATACTGGCGATATTGTTTCAATTGATGAAAATGGCTTTGTTTATATAAAAGGCCGTTTAAAACGCTTTGCAAAAATTGGTGGTGAAATGGTTTCATTAACCGCTGTTGAAGGTTATGCCTCTGCACTTTGGCCTGATAATCACCATATCGCTGTTACCGTAAATGACCCTAAAAAGGGTGAGCAAATTATACTTTTGACCAATAAGAAAGATATTGAAAAATCTGAAATGCAAAATTGGTATAAGCTTAATGGTGCACCTGAAATCGCGCTTCCGAAATTAACTTATTATATAGAAGAAATACCAATATTAAGTACTGGTAAATCTGATTATGTCGCCGCGCAAAAATTAGCAGAAACCATAGACATATCTAAAAAATAACTAGAAATTTATGGTATTAGAAATATTAATTCCAAAGCCTGAAAGGCCTATAAATTTCTGCTGTTTATTGCTTAATAAATCTATGGATTTAATTCCTAAATCCTTGAGAATTTGTGCACCAATACCAATATCACGCCAAACTTGTTGTCTAGCCGATTCAGAGACTGTTTTTTCATTTGGCTTGTTTACTGGAACACCAACTGTTCCGTCACGCAAATAAATTAAAACCCCCTTATTGTTTTTCTTAAAATATTGTAACGCAGAATTAATAGTAGATGCACCGCCGAACACGTCATTCACAATATCGGCCCTATGAAGCCTTGTAGGAATATTTTGGCCTTTGCTTATATCGCCATGAACAATTGCCAAATGATTTACTTTGTCAAATGGAGTAGTATAAGAATAAGCTGTTAAAACGCCAATTTCAGTTGTGATTTCAAAACTTGAAACTCTATCAACTAATTTATCCCTTGCTTGGCGATAGGCTACTAATTGAGCGATAGATATTTTTTTAATATTATGAGTTTTGCCAAATTTTTCAACATCTGGCCCACGCATAACTGTACCGTCGTCATTCACCATCTCACAAATTACGCCAACTTCAGAAAGACCAGCTAAACGGCATAAATCAACTGTGGCCTCTGTGTGACCTGTTCTTACTAGAACGCCGCCTTCTCTTGCAATAAGCGGGAAAATATGACCAGGGCGTACAAAGCCATCGGCGCCAATATTATTATTTGATAAAGCCCTAACTGTTGTGCAACGCTCTGCCGCGCTAATGCCCGTAGTTGTTCCTTCTTTGGCATCAACAGTTATTGTAAAAGCAGTTGCATGTGGCGCATCATTATTGACCACCATGGGGTCTAAGCGTAGCTCTTGCGCTCTTGCTTTTGATAAAGGGGCGCAAACAATTCCTGAAGTATGACGAATAATAAATGCCATTTGTTCGGGCGTAACTTTAGATGCGGCAACAATTAAATCGCCTTCATTTTCTCTATCATCATCATCGGTAACAATAAGCATTTCACCATTTTTAAAAGCTTCAATTGCTTGTTCCATATTCTCGATAAAATTTTCAGGGACTGCGTTAATTACGAATTCTTCAAGACCAGCTTTTATTAATACTTCACTGATTTCAATTTTGAATAAATCACTAAAACCTTTGGCATAAGCGGGCTTAAACTCTAGTTCACCAGATAAAAGCCTACTTGCAGTAGATCTATCTTTACCAATTGCCTTGCCAATTTCATCTTGCGTGCAATTATTTAATTTGATTTGTTCTTTGAACCATTGAATATCTATTGTCATATCTCTAATATAATAGCTTTGTGCACTTACGCAAAGCAATTTGTGCATTTATGCACGTATACTTGCTATGCGTTTTTAAAATGTCAGGTGATCTATAAGCCGGGTTCTGTCCGTTATAAAACTGTGCGATTATTCATCTTGGCTTAAAATTACTCTTAAGCTCATGCAACCTACCCGAACATCTGCCTGCAAATCGGCCATAGAATATTTCTACTCTAAACGTGTTCCTATTCGGTCTTGCTCCTGATGGGGCTTGCAGTGCCCTCTTCCTTACAGTCGAGGCGGTGGTCTCTTACACCACCTTTTCACCCTTACCCTTACGGGCGGTTTATTTTCTGTTGCGCTATCCCTAAAGCCTTAAAAGACTTCGGCGGGCGTTACCCGCCATCATATTTGCTTGGAGCCCGGACTTTCCTCTGTTTTAGCCTTTCGACATTCAAAACAGCAATCGCCCAATCACCTGACAAAGCTTAAATGCGTTGAAAAAATTTAAAAATCAAGAAGGTTTAACAATTTCCGATAAAGCAATAATCTTTCCATACGTGTCTGTATCAATTATGCCATCGATTTTACCCTGCCTATAATGCCGTTGAAATGCCTTTATAAGATTGATGAATACTTCATTATAAATACCATCAAGAGGTGAATAATAGCCTATATTCAATAGATTTTGCTGAATTTTAGAAATTTCTTGGCTTTCATAGCTTTCAGGGCTTTGAAGAATTGTAAAATCATTATCAGACTTAAGTTTTGGAATTTTTAAACTTATCCCTTCATCTTCGAGTATATTCCAAGGAAATTTTTCGCCAGGATCTAATTTTCTTTGTGGCGCATAATCAGAGTGACCAATTACATGCTGCTTATCTAGGCCATTTCTTTCTTTAATATCCTTTACAAGCTCTATGACCGATTTTATTTGTGCAACTGGAAATTCTGGCAACCCATAGTCATGCCCGCCATTTACAATTTCAATACCAATAGAAGCTGAATTCATATCAGTTTCACCACCATAATTACCAGTTCCAGCATGCCAAGCACGTTTATCTTCACCAACTAATCTATTAATATCACCATTTTCCATAATTAAATAATGACTTGAAACGCGTGACATTTTTGCAGGTGGTGCTTTGCCCTCAGAAAGATAAATTTCTTCCTTATAACCTTCAAAAATAGGATTATTGTCTGTAAGAATTTTTAATGCAGCCTCACCCGATTTCATACCAGTATAATGAAGAATTATATATCTTATTGGTCTTTTACGCTCATCAAAATTTAGTGATGGCGAATCTATTATCTTAAGCTTATTCATTATAAGTTTTCTTGTCGGCTTTGGTGAGTGAGTCTGAAATGGAAACATAATTAAATGTAACGCGAATTTAAGATGTAGCAAGTATTTATTTTTTGCGCCTTAATTCTTTTATTTTTGAATAAGCATTATTGATTTGCGATGTTTTCTCATGCGCAAGCTTTATGAAATCTAACGATTGACCACTTGCAATGAAACTATCAGGGTGATTTTCTGTTACAAGTTTAAGCCATGCGATTTTGACTTCTGCATCTGTTGCATCTTCATCAATTCCAAGAATATAATATGGATCTGGGTCTTGGGTCTTTATGAATTGATATGAAACTCTTGCATAATCGGTTTCAGAAAGCCCAAAATAAGTGGAAACATTTTTAAGGAAAACTTCTTCATCACTATTTATTATGCCATCTGCGGCGGCAACAATAAATAAAACCGATAAGACATCCTTTAAAAGCGTTTTATTATTCTTGTATCTTTTTCCGATTTGCTTAGCATAGCCTTCATATCCAAGCACACTCGCTTTCGCCAAACCAAATAATTTTGTGAATGCAAGTTCGTCTTCTTTGGCAATTGGAAAAGCAGACCTAAAAGCCATGGTTTCATCATATGTAGCATTACCATCTGCTTTTGCCATTTTTGCCGCAAGTGCAACAATTGAATGCGCAAATCTTACATCATAATTAAGATCAGCAGCTTTAACGATGCTTGTAGTATTTGAATTCTTTTTCGTCTGCCAAAAAGCATCATTAAATTTTAATAATAATTGCTTCCAGACCGACATAAAAAACCTATTTAATTACAATTTTATGCTAATTTTAGGGTATAAAAATTGCATATATAAAGCTATGGAAAAAGTATTTGACTTATTATGGCTCAAAAATCAGATGAAAATGGATTTAATGCAAATCCTGATGTATCCTTTTTGCACAGTTTTATTTTTCATATTTATTTCTAAGTTAAATATCAATCAAGAAAGTAAGTTAATAGAAAGAAAACAAAATTATATTTATTTCCCTAAATTTGCACTTGGCTTTTTTGGCGGGTTATCACTATGCTTTATGGCACTTTATACAATAGATATTTTTACACCCTTAAGCTTAATTGATAATTATAAAACTAAATTCACTAACTCAAGATAAAACTAATAATTTATTTATAATTTTACACTAATAGTCAAAAAAATGGTGAAAAATGAATATAGAATATATTATTAACTTGCTTTCAAGCATAAATCTTCCTTTATCAAGCTTATTATTATGCCCAATTTCAATTGCAATTTGCTTGCAGATTTTAAGATCTTCAAGTAACCAAGTAAAGCTTCATACTAGCGGCACCTGGAAAGGCTTGGAAATGAAGGAAAGCAAAAGCAATATTGCGCCCTTAGTTGCAATAATTTCAATTGTTTTTATCAATTATGCCAATGTGCAAAAAGCTACAGATAAGCCTATAATTCCAGAAGTGATTGTATCTTTAATAAGCTAGGATTGGTGCAAGCCATTTTTCGGCCGTAGAAATATCCCAATTTTTACGCATGGCATAATCTTCAACTTGATCTTTATTAATACGGCCGACACCAAAATATTCTGAACTTGGGTGCGAGAAATACATTCCAGATACAGATGAAGGCGGATTCATAGCCAAAGAAGAAGTTAATTCAATTCCGGTTGCATTAGTGGCATCTAATAGTTCAAAAAGGAAAGTTTTTTCGGTATGATCTGGCTGCGCAGGATACCCAGGTGCGGGTCTTATGCCGCGATATTTTTCTTTGATTAAATCTTCTGGCGATAGATTTTCATCTTTTGCATAGCCCCAATATTCCTTACGAACCATTTTATGCATAGTTTCGGCAAAGCTTTCGGCAAGCCTATCGCATAAGGATTGGAATAAAATTGCCGAATAATCGTCAAGATCTGCTTTGAATTTTGCGGCAACTTCGGTTTCGCCATGGCCAGATGTAACGGCAAAGCCGCCCAGATAATCATTCACACCATTCGGCGCAATAAAATCTGATAAGGCATAATTAGGGCGACTTGCGTCCTTTTGCATTTGTTGACGTAAAGTATAAAAATTACCAAGAACTGCAGTTCTTGTATCATCTTTATAAACAATAATATCGTCGCCATTGCGGTTTACAGGCCAAAAACCAATAACGCCAGAAGCTTTGACCATTTTTTCGCTTACTATCCTTGCAAGCATTTTTTTAGCGTCATTATAAAGATTTGTCGCCGCTTCACCCACCACATTATCGGTAAGAATCGCTGGGAAATGCCCTGCTAATTCCCACGATGAGAAGAATGGAGTCCAGTCAATATTATCAACTAAATCTTCAAGTGGGAAATCTTCAAATACTTTTGTTCCAAGGAAGCTTGGTTTTGGCGGCGTATATCCATCAAAATCTGCTTTAAATGCATTGGCGCGTGCATCTTCAATTGCAACGCGTGCCCTTTTATCTTGCGAATTTAAGTGAGTAAGGCGTGCATTTTCTTGGTCTTGTTTATTTGCGGCGACAAACTCTGGCTTTTCATCGCCAAGAAGCTTTTGCACAACAGGAACCGCGCGCGAAGCATCGGTAACATAAACCGTAGTTCCATCAAAATTAGGCGCAATTTTGACTGCCGTGTGAATTCTTGAAGTCGTTGCACCACCAATAAGCAATGGCATATCTTGCAAGCCTGCTTTTTTCATAGCCTCGGCAACATAACACATTTCATCAAGTGAAGGCGTAATAAGACCAGAAAGCCCAATAATATCTACTTTTTCCTCAATAGCGGTTTTAATAATAGTATCGGTTGGCACCATTACGCCTAAATCTATAACTTCAAAACCATTACATTGAAGAACAACGCCAACAATATTTTTGCCAATATCATGTACATCGCCTTTAACGGTTGCCATTAAGACTTTACCATTCGATTTATCCGCCATACCTGAAGCAATTTTTTCTTGCTCCATGAATGGGAATAAATAAGCAACCGCTTCTTTCATTACTCGCGCTGATTTAACAACTTGCGGCAAGAACATTTTGCCGGCGCCAAATAAATCGCCAACAATATTCATACCGTCCATCAAAGGACCTTCAATTACATGAAGTGCTTTTTCTTCTAATTGACGAGCTTCTTCTGTGTCTTCTATAATAAACTCATTAAGGCCTTTTACCATTGAATGAGCCAAGCGTTCTTTTATTGGTAAAGTTCGCCAAGTTAAATCAGGGCCAGATTGCTTTTTGCCGGCCTGACCTTGGTATTTAATTGAAAGCTCAAGCAGTCTATCAGTACTATCGGCGCGGCGGTTAAGAATAACATCTTCGCATGCTTCACGTAGTTCAGGCTCTAGATCATCATAAATCCCAAGCTGTCCTGCGTTAACTATACCCATATCCATACCAGCTTTAATGGCATGATATAGAAATACTGTATGCATAGCTTCGCGCATTGGCTCATTCCCACGGAAGGAGAATGAAACGTTGGAAACACCGCCCGAAACATGGGCATGCGGCAAGGTTTCACGGATAATGCGGGTTGCCTCAATAAAATCTACGCCATAATTATTATGCTCTTCTATGCCTGTGGCAACCGCAAAAATATTTGGATCGAAAATAATATCTTCAGGCGGAAAACCAATTCCAACTAATAAGTTATAAGCACGTGTACAGATTTCGACTTTTCTGTCTTTTGTGTCAGCCTGACCTTTTTCGTCAAAAGCCATAATAACCGCCGCCGCGCCATAACGCATAACTTTTTTGGCTTGCGCTATGAATTGTTCTTCACCTTCTTTCAAAGAAATAGAATTTACAATTGGCTTACCTTGAGTACATTTAAGACCTGCTTCGATTATTTCCCATTTAGAGCTATCAATCATTAAAGGGATTTTTGCTATATCTGGCTCTGTGGCGATAAGATTTAAGAAAGTCTCCATCGCCTTTTTGCCATCAATAAGTGCCGCATCCATATTAATATCAAGCACATTTGCGCCCGATTCAACTTGCTGACGGGCGACCGCAAGCGCACCTACATAATCGTCATTTTCAATTAATTTACGAAATTTAGCCGAGCCAGTAACATTGGTTCTTTCGCCAATAATTACAAAATTACTTGAAGCAGTATCTTTATTTTCAGTCATTATTTTACTTAATTATGTACAAATGGTTCAAGACCAGAAAGTCTCATTGAATTATCTTTAACAGGTATAGTTCTTGGATTTTTACCCTCTACACCATGCGCAATATGTTTAATATGGTCAGGTGTAGTGCCGCAACAACCACCCACAATATTCACCATACCATCTAATGCCCAATCACTTATGACTTCGCACATATCATGCGGTGTTTCATCATAGCCGCCAAAAGCATTAGGCAGACCTGCATTAGGGTGACATGAAATTCTTGTTTCGGCAACACGTGCTAAATCGGTTAAGAAACCGCGCATTTGTTTTGGACCAAGTGCACAATTTAATCCAACCGACCAAGGCTTGGCATGACGCACACTATTATAGAATGCTTCAACGGTTTGCCCAGAAAGCGTACGACCAGACATATCGGTTATTGTTCCTGATATCATAATCGGAAGCGTAAACCCAAACTCATCAAAAACTTCTTGGGTGGCGTAAATTGCCGCTTTGGCATTTAAAGTATCAAAAATAGTTTCAATAAGAATAAGGTCAGAGCCGCCATCAATAAGCCCCCTTACCTGTTCTTTATAGGCATTTACAACAAAATCATAAGTCACATCACGAAATGATGGATCTGTAACTTTTGGCGATAATGAAAGCGTTTTATTGGTTGGCCCAATTGCACCAGCAACAAGTTTTGGCGCATCAAGAGTTTCAAATTTATCAGCAGCTTTACGCGCAACTTCAGCCGATGCTTTATTGATTTCATATGAATATTCTTCAAGGCCATAATCGGCCTGTGATATAAGCTGGCTATTAAAAGTATTGGTTTCAACTATATCAACACCCGAAGCGAAATAATCCTCATGAATTTTTTGTATCGCTTCTGGCTGTGTGATTGATAATACATCATGATTACCTTGAAGTGGCATATGGTGATCTTTAAATTTTTCACCACGAAAATCATCTTCTTTGAATCCAAGCCCTTGGATTAAAGAACCCATAGCGCCATCAAGAATTAAAATTCGCTTTTTCGCAATTTCTTCAATTGCTTTTAGCCTATCTTGACGATTTGCAAATACAGACATTAATTATTCCCAATAAATGATTTAATACCCAGTCTTTGGGCGATTGCCAACGTAATATTGGCGCGGTTCAAAGTGTAAAAATGGAATTTTTCAACACCTTCTTTTTGTAAATTACGGCATAAATCAAACGCCACAGAGGTCGCAACTAAATCCCTTATTTCAGAATCTGCATCAAGGCCGTCAAAAGTATTATTAAACCAAACAGGTATATTAGTATTGCATGCTTTTGACATTTTATTAAAGCCTGCAACATTACCAACTGGCATAATACCTGGAAGAAGCGGAATTTTTATTCCCGCCTTAACTGCTGCATCTCGAAATCTTAAATAGGTTTCGGCTTCGCAAAAAAATTGGCTTATGGCTGCGGTGGCACCTTTATCAATTTTTTGCTTTAATACATTCAGTTCATGTTCAAGATTTGGTGATTCAGGGTGCACTTCTGGATAAAAACTAACGAAAATGTCAAAATTACCAATTTTTTTGGCGGCTTCAACAACTTCTGTGGCGTTAATATAGCCATGTTCATGGGGTGTGAATTTAGTTCCAACTCCTGCCGGTGGGTCCCCTCTTAGCGCAACAATATGACGAACGCCAGTATCCCAGTATTCTTGTAAAACTTCGTCAACTTCAGCCTTTGAAGCATCCACACAAGTTAAATGCGCCGCAGGTTTAAGATTTGTTTCATTTAAAATACGTTTAACCGTATTATGGGTTCTTTCACGCGTGCTTCCGCCCGCCCCATAAGTTATTGATACAAACTCAGGGTTTAAAGGTAAAAGCTTATTTATTGAATCCCAAAGCTTAATCTCCATATTTTCATTTTTAGGAGGAAAAAACTCTAAAGAAATAGTAGGTATTGACACTAAATTCCCCTGTCAAATATTGTTTTTATTTTTGCAATTTTAAATACATTTACTACCAATGCTTCATTATTAAGCTTTGATAGGATTTCTTGATATTGAATGATTTCAAGGTTTAATTGTTTGCACCAATTATTAATTTCTGCCTCATCAAAACCTAAGCGCCTATGCCCATATTGAGTGCGCAAATTTTCATAATTATGTGGCGCAAAATCGGCAAGAAGTATTATGCCATCTTCACTTAAAACTCTGGCGGCTTCTTTTATGCAAGCAAATGGATCTTCTAAATAATGAAGCACTTGATGAATAGTAAGCAAATCAACCGATGAATCCGAATAAGGAAGCGATAAAATATCCCCCATTCTTACATTAATTGATTTAAGTCCTTTTTCATCAAACTTTGTACGCGCAATATTAAGCATGCCGCGACTTGAATCTATGCCTTCGCTTTTTTCGCATTTATTCGCAAATACTTCAAGAAGACGTCCAACACCCGACCCAAGATCTAGATGAAAATCAAATTCATTAGACTTAACCATTGAAAATAAGCAGTTTTCAACTTCTTCAGGTTGATGAAGTTTTCTTAAATCTTCCCATTCACCCGCGATTTCTTCGAAATAAAGTTTTGCTTTTTCTTCACGCTGGGCTTTAATTTCTAGAAGTCTTGTATAGTCGCGCTCTATGGTGAAATCCGAATTTGGAACCATATTAAGAATAATATCGATCAGATTGGCGATACTTTTATCACTCTTAAGCTTTACAAATACCCAAGAACCTTCAGAACGTTTATCAATAACCCCTGCTTCATATAAAAGCTTTATATGTCTTGAAACTCTGGGCTGACTTTGGCATAATACATTTGACAATTCGCCCGCGGTCATTTCACCATGCGAAAGTAGTGCAAGAATTCTTATTCTTGTATCTTCGCCAATGGCTTTTAAAATTTCGATTACTTCCTGCATACCGCTTCCAATCACTTCAAGACTTAAACATATCTTTAAATGATTTGTAAAGCATTAATTTCCGTAACGCACAAAATAAGCTTGATTTTATATGCAATTCAGTAAATTTAAGCCAATGAATGAAAAAATGCAAATCGTAGAAATCTATACTGATGGCGCTTGCTCTGGTAATCCTGGCCCTGGGGGATGGGGCGCGGTTTTGAAAATGGGCGATAAAAGCCGCGAAATATCGGGCGGTGAAAAAGAAACCACAAATAATCGCATGGAAATGATGGCGGCAATTTGCGCCCTAGAAGCCTTAAAGCGTCCTTGCAATGTTAAACTTACGACCGATAGTAAATATGTAATGGACGGCATTACAAAATGGATTTTTTCTTGGAAGAAAAATGGTTGGAAAAAAGCCGATAAAAAGCCAGTTTTAAACGCGGATTTATGGCAAAGACTTGATGCCCTCACCCAAACTCATAAAGTTAGTTGGGAATGGGTTAAGGGGCACTCTGGCCA
>CAYUCW010000009.1:0-1100 GCA_964443435.1 uncultured Caulobacteraceae bacterium
CCTGTACCTTGGCTTACTAATGATTCAGATGGGAACCAAAGTGTACCAGGGTTAGGAACATCGCCTTGCATAAAGTTACTGAAATCAACTTGCGTAGCAAAGTTTCTAATTCCAGGATTTGGTGCAACTCCACTAAAATTATTAGGTCCAGCAATTGTACCGTCTAATAATGCAGGTGAACCACCGCCATTGCCCCAATATTGATTAGATAATAATCCCCAATTATAATTAGTTTGAAGGGTTTGATAGTCTTTATCAGTTGCACGAACACCAAATCTGAATGATTTTAACCAACCAGAATCGATTTCATATTCTGCGTCTAAACGTGCAGCAATTGACTCACCTGAATTTGCTTCTAAGTGGTCCATAGCCGCAGCATACCAATAATTAGAAGCAGTGCCAGTTTGATTATTAGCAGCAATAGAAATAGTTGGTAGGTCACCAGATATATCTAAGAATGCATCTGGTCTAAATGCAGATTGCGCGAAAACAGAATTAGAAATAACATCAGATGTAGATTTAACATATTGAACATCACCAGAAACTTTTAATTTATCATTTACGCGCCAAACACCATTTAAAGAGAAGTCAGTTGTTTCATTTCTGTCATCACCATAACGAACGTTAGTTGTAATAGATGCTTGTTTAACTGTACCGCTTTGGAAGAAACCATTTTGGTCAAATTTATAAGACGCAACTGAGGCCGCACTTCCAAGATCACCATTATCATTATAGAAACCGGCATTATATTCATTGCTCTTCGGGTGAGCTTTAGCTTGGAAAGCTACAAAACTGAAATCCATGCTATCATTAGGACGCCATTGAAGCGCTACATTAACAGCTGTTCTTAGCTGATGCCAGTCAATTGTTCTCCAGCCTAAAGAGTTTGGAATATATTTAGTTTGCCCGCCAACAGTTGCAGTAACATCATAACGACCAAGGCCGATTACATTTGTAGTATTACCTTCATCAACATTTGAATAATTAACTAATAGGCCGATTTCACCGATTTTAGTATTCCAACGATTAGAAGCAAGAACACTGCCTGAGAATCTATTTTGTAAATCAAGGTCACCACGTGTTCTATCAATTGTAAAAGC
>CAYUCW010000009.1:1200-59123 GCA_964443435.1 uncultured Caulobacteraceae bacterium
CTGAGAATCTATTTTGTAAATCAAGGTCACCACGTGTTCTATCAATTGTAAAAGCGAACACTGGCTTTTTAGAATCAAATGGCATACGAGTTTTTAAATTAATTGTACCACCAACACCGCCTTCAATTAATTCAGCAGAAGCATTTTTATAAACTTCAACACCTGCTAGCAAGTCAGAAGATACATCGCCCCAGCTTAAGCCACGCCCATTTTTGGCAGAGAAAATATCACGGCCATTGGTTTCAGAACGAACCCATTGTAAACCGCGGATTGCAACATCACCACCAGAGCCGTTCATCCTTATAGGATCACGAGATTCAGATGTTCTTTGAACAGTTAGACCAGAAATACGTTGCAATGCTTCTGCAACCGAGCGGTCAGGCAATGCGCCAATATCAACCGCAGTTACCGCATCAACGATTTGGCTTGCGTTTTGTTTAATTTTTTGTGCGCTACGTAATTGTGCGCGTTGACCAGTAACTACTACTGTTTCTTCTGCACTTGCCGCTTCTTGCGCGAATGCAGGCACAGCTGGCAATATAAAACTAATTGCTACTAATGAACTACTAAGCTTTAGAAAATTTTTGCTTAACTTCATAATTTCCCCCATTTTATAAAATTATAGCTAAATATTAAATACTATAAATACTATAATTGCTGTGTGTTTTGCATAAGAAAAATTAAAACACAATGGTCTGATTTATTAAAAGATGAAATTATTTTTAACTATTGCAAATTTACATCTAAATATGTTTTTACTAATAAAAAAATACTATTTAAAATATTTGTTACCCTAATAAAAATTAAAGGCGGCAAATTGCCGCCTAATATTTTCTAGTCATTTTAAAGAATCAGAGAGAAAAACTATCGCCAACCGGCATCAATCCAATATTCATGACCAGTGCATAATGAAGCATCATCAGAAGCCAAGAACATTGCCATTGACGCAATATGCGAAGGCTCAAGTCTTCCTTTTAAGCATTGCGCTTTTACAATTTCCGCTTCACCCTCAGGTGTGTACCATTTCATTTGGCGCGGAGTTTTAACATTTCCCGGAACAATACAAGTAACCCTTATATTATCTATGCCAAGCTCCCTTGCTAAAGCACGAGTCATGCCTTCAATGCCAGCCTTAGCGGTTTCGTATAAAACAAGATCTTCAAGACCCAAGTGCCAAGAAATAGAACCAAAATTAATAATTGCGCCACCGCCGCGTTTTTTCATTCCTGCTGCGGCATGCTTTGCACAAAGAATTAAATGCTTAAGATTCACCGCAAGTCTATTATCAATATATTCAGGTGTAACATCTGCTAGTGTGTGCCTATCATCGGAAGCGGCATTATTAAGAAGAATGTCAATATCGCCAATGCTTTCAAGAGTTGCTTGTAATTTTTCGCTATTGGTTAAATCACATTCATAGAATTTAGGAGTGATTTTAATTTTGTCATTATTAGCAAGCTCCGCACTAATGCTATCTGCAAGATCAATAAAATGAACCTCAGATCCTTGCAAAGCAAAACCAGTTACAAGTCCCGCACCAATACCAGAACCGCCACCAGTTATAAGTACTTTTTTACCTTGTAATGATGGATATATTGCACCACTCATTTCTTACTCCCGTAATATTTTAATATTAATAGATTTTTTGATTGAATTTGAATAAATTAAGCAATATAAAATAGCAAATCATTTTATAGTATAAATACTAAATTCTACATATAATAATTGACATAATAAATTAATATAAAAAAATAATTTTAAGGCAGGGATATGAAAATTAATAAAATCAAGACCATTTTTTTTGGCACAACTTCGCTATTTATGCTTGCAAATGTGGCTTCGGCGCAAGATAATCTTAATGTAAACACTGCCCCAAGCTTTGCTTCAGTTTTTACAAATAATGCAGTTTTACAACGTGATAAACCAGTTTCAATTTGGGGTACTTCTAAACCAGATACTGATTTAATAGTCAAAATTAGTAATCAAACACTTAATGTTAAATCTGATAGTACTGGTAAATGGAAAGCAATTATTGCCCCTATTTCAAGCGGTAATAATTATATCCTAAGTGTAAGTGATGGAACTAAGCAAAGTGAAATTTCAAACATAGCTTTTGGCGATGTATTTTTATGCTCTGGCCAATCTAATATGGAGTTTCAACAAAAATACGCAACTAATGCATATAATGACAATCAAGCAAATAATCCTAATTTAAGATTTATTAATATTGAAAAGCAGACTTCATTAACGCCAAGATCTGAGCTTGAGATTAAATCAGCTTGGAAATCAATTAATCCACAAACTATTGGTGACGCCTCTTCTGTTTGTTATCATATGGCGGATGCAATTTATAAAAGCCAAAAAGTAACAATTGGAATGATTAATTCCTCTTGGGGCGGTACCGCGATTGAAACTTGGATTTCACAAAAGAATTTAGGAAGCGTTCCAGAATTTAAAGATGGTTTTGACACATTAAAAATCTATGCCAATGACAAAGATAAAGGCATGGAAGCTTGGACCGAAGTTACAAAATCATTCTGGGCCAATGTTGAACCTGATGGGCAAGCAAAACAAGCTTGGAAAGAACCGAGCTTTAACGATAAAGATTGGGGCAAAATTGGTATTAATAATAGTTGGGAAAGCCAAGATATAAGATCATTATCTAATTTTGACGGCATTGTTTGGTATAGAGGTAAAATTAACCTGACCCAAGAACAAGCCGCTAATGCCAATAGAATTTCATTTGGCCCTATTGATGACGCAGATCTAACTTATATTAATGGTCAGAATATTGGCAATACTAATGGATGGAATGCTCCTAGAAATTATAAATTACCTAAAAATATTTTCCAAGCCGGTGAAAATACTATTGCTATTAGAGTAATAGATTATACTGGTGGTGGTGGTTTATATGGTGCACAAACAGATCAATATATTGAGCTTTTAGACGGTCAAAAAATCCCATTAAATGGCACTTGGAAATATAAAATATCTGCCCCTGCAAATCAAATAAGAGCAATACCAAATAGCCCTTGGGATCCAATAACAGGCATAGGTATTTTAAATAATGCAATGATTACCCCAATTGCACCATATACTCTTAAAGGCGTTGCATGGTATCAAGGGGAATCTAATACTGGAAATGCGGCAAAATATGATGCCCGTTTAAAGCTATTATTTAAAGATTGGCGTGAGCAATTTAATGATCCAAAACTCCCATTCTTTATAGTACAGCTTGCTAATTATGGCGCAACTAATACTGCACCAATTGCATCATCATGGGCACACTTACGCGATGCGCAAAGAATTGCTGTGACCGAAGATGCGAATGCTGGTCTTGCGGTAAGTGTAGATATTGGTGATAGATATGATATCCACCCAACTCAAAAAGCATGGGTAGGCAAAAGACTTGCAAAATCGGCCCTAAGCTTAATTTACAAACAAGAAGGATCACGTACTGGCCCTATACCTGTAAGTGCTACTCGTACTGGGAATTCAATCAAAATTGACTTTGCGCATACTGCGGGAAAACTTATTGCTTATTCATATGATAAGCCAATCGGTTTTGAGATTTGCGGCATTAAATGTGAATTTATTGACGCAAAAATAAGCGGCAATTCAGTTATATTAACTGGCCCAAATGCAGCAAAAGCAACAAAAGTTCGTTATGCATGGTCGGATGCACCAGTTGTGAATTTATATTCTTATGACGACTTACCTATAACACCATTTGAAATGAGCATTAAATGAAAATAACCAGACGTGGCCTTTTGTCATCAAGTGCAAGCTTAGGTACTGTTAGCATAGGTGCATGCACAAGCTTACCAAAAGAAACCAAGGAATTTTCAGCGTCATGGGAGTCTTTGAGTGAATATCAAAGACCTTCGTGGTTTAATAATGCCAAATTTGGTATTTGGGCGCATTGGGGCCCTCAATGCCAACCCGAGCAAGGTGATTGGTATGGTCGTCAAATGTATATGGAAGGTAATCATTATTATAATTACCATAAAAAACATTATGGCCACCCTTCTGAATTTGGCTTTATGGAAATCATGAATCTTTGGAAAGCTGATAAATGGCAGCCCGAAGAATTAATGAAACTTTTCAAAAATGCTGGCGCAAAATATTTTGTAAGCATGGCAAATCATCATGATAATCTTGATATGTATAATTCAAAATATCATGCGTGGAATACACTTAATATTGGCCCTAAACAAGATATTGTTGGAACTTGGGAAAAGCTTAGCCGCAAATATGGACTAAGATTTGGGGTTTCAAATCATGCCGCGCATGCATGGCATTGGTGGCAAACTGCTTATAATTATGACACTTTAGGCGATAAGAAAGGTGTTCGTTATGATGCCGCGCGCCTTAACAAAGAACAAGGTAAAGGCAAATGGTGGGATGGCCTTGACCCACAAGAATTATATTGTGGGCCATATAAGGATATGGTTGCGCCTGATGGCTTTACTAGCCCGCAAGAAATGCAGAAGTTCAATGATGAGCGATCAGGCGAATGGACCGAAAAAGCCCCAATTAATAATCCATTCTTCACTAAACAATGGCTCTTGAGGCAAAATGATTTGGTTGATAAATATAAACCAGATTTTGTTTATTTTGATAATTATGGACTTCCGCTTGAAGAAGCAGGGCTTGAAGCCACTGCTTATTTTTATAATCAAAACAAAAAATGGAATGGCACAAACCAAGCAATTGTAACCGGTAAAAAGCTTAATGCTATGCAGCAAAAAGCAATTACGGACGATGTTGAAAAAGGCTTTATTAATGAAATAAGGGCTGAGGCTTGGCAAACTTGTACCTGTATTGGTAATTGGCATTATGACAGACCGCTTTATGAAAATAATGGCTATAAATCGGCAAAAAATGTCGTTCAAAGACTTATTGATGTGGTTTCAAAAAATGGAAATCTACTTTTATCAATTCCAATGCGTGGCGATGGAACAATTGATGAAAAAGAATTGCAAATCCTGCAAGATTTAGCGGCTTGGATGAAAATAAATCAAGAAGCCATTTTTGATACAAAACCGCTTCATATTTTTGGTGAAGGCCCTACGAAATTTGCCGAAGGTATGCAAAACGAAAATCAAGGTAAGACTTTTGATCCAAAGGATATTAGATTTACCCAAAAAGAAAATTCTATATATATAATGCCGCTTGAATGGGGCATTGATAATGAAGTCTTAATTACTTCATTTGCAACAGATGAAAAGCTTAAGAATACCAATATTAATTCAGTTGAATTATTAGGAATTGGTAAAATTGATTTCAAGAAAACGAATGATGGTCTTGTCTTAAAATATCCAAATTCAAAACCAAGCTTTACGCCTGTATTTAAAATTTCTTGAGATTATAGACATTAAATAAAAAAAGCGCCAAGTTCACTTGGCGCTTTTTTTGTGATTTAGAATATATTATTTCTTAATTTTGATTTCTTGTCCTTTATAAGTCACTGACTTATCAAAAGCATCAAAATTAGTAGATGACATATTTGCACTAATAAATCTTACACGGAATTCACGTGTCATAGGCATATCTTTATATTTGCCTTGACGCTTACCGATTGTAACAGTTTTACTAGCATCATCATAAGTGATTTTAATATTTGCAAATTCACCTCTTTCGAATGCTTTTGAAACACCATCATCATCATAAAGATTAAATTCACCATTTGCGCCCGCATAAACATTTAATGTAATTGGCGCATTTTTCACTTCATCAGTATATTGCATAACAATAGTTGAAGGAATAATTGCACCTGCTTTTACAAATAATGGCATTTGGGTAAGTGGCGCGGCAACATTAATTTTCTGACCGCCTTTTGATAAAGCGCCAGTATAATAATTATACCAAGAAGTGCCAGATGGTAAATAAACCGAACGGCTTCTTTGCTTATCAGTATATACTGGTGCAACCATAATATTTTTACCAAATAAATATTGGTCATTAATATTTTTAACAGCCGCATCATTGCCAAAATCCATTTGCAAGCCACGCATAATTGAACCATCATTATAATGGGTCGCGGCAGCCGTAGAATAAATATATGGCATTAATCTATAACGAAGCTTTGTAAACCAAATAAGATTATTTTGAATTTCAGAGCCATCTTTTCCAAGATTATAAACTTCACGAAGTGGGAATTCCCCATGAGAACGGAATAATGGGCTGAATGCACCGAATTGGAACCAACGAAGGTTTAATTCTTGCCATTCACGCAAATCTTCTGGCTTCATTACTTCGGCATTATAACGCTTCTCAGTTGAGAAGCCGCCAATATCATGTGTCCAGTTTGGAATACCAGAGTAAGAAATACTTATACCGGCTGCGATTTGATTATAAAGATTATCCCATCTTGATACCACGTCACCTGACCAAACAGCAGAGCTATTTCTTTGCAAGCCACCAAAGCCAGAACGCGTAAGAATAAATGCACGCTTATCAGGATTAGTTTCTTTTTCGCCATCTGCAAACGCTTGAGTGGCAACTAATGAATACGGATTATAAACCGCCGCCCCTGGACCAAATGTAGTTGGGCCAATTCTAAGTTTCATTTCTTCTACTGGAATATTTGAATGAATATCTGGCTCTGTATTATCAGCCCACCAAGCGTCAAATCCTTTAGATTCAAGCTTAGTTTGCACTTGGCGCCAGAATATATCACGTGATTCTTTTGAATATGGATCATAGTGAGTATTTAAATATCCAGGACCAACCCAATCTTTATCGCCTATTTCTATATTACGACGATATACATAGCCTTTTGCGTCTAATTCTTTGAAATTTTCAGTATTTGGATAGAATTTACCCCAAACTGAAATCATGATTTTAGCATTCATGCTATGAACTTCATCAACCATTTTTTTAGCGTCTGGGAAACGTGCAAGATCAAAGTCATGCGAACCCCATTGATCATCAGGCCAATAGTTCCAATCAAGAACTATATTATCAATTGGAATTTTACGCTTACGGTATTCTTTAAGAACACCTACTAATTCCTCTTGTGTTTTATATCTTTGACGCGACTGCCAAAAGCCATAAGACCATTTTGGCATCATAGAAGATTTACCAGTTATTTGGCGATAGCCCTTAATAACATCATCGGCGCTTTTGCCATCAATATAATAATAATTAATTGCTTCACCAGCTTCAGAGGTCCATTTCATAGAATGTTTGTCCGCGGCGGCAGTAGGATTATTATGAAGAACCGTTATATATCCTTCTTCTGGTACCCATTCTAATTTGAACTTCTGCTTTTTGCCAGATTTCATATTAATTTCAAAATTATGATACCAAGGATTCCAGTTTTGACGCCATACATCTTTTACAAGCTTGCCATCAATATAAAGCTTTGCATAGCCAGAAGAATATAATTGGAATTTATGAATGCCGTCCGCATTTGGTGTGATTTCACCTTCCCAAACAACTTTTTGGTTTGGCGCTTTTGTACCTTTTTCAATTTCTTTAGGCCAATTTTTCACTAAGTCTGGAATAAATTGGAAATCAATTTTCGCTTCTTGACGGGTTACTTTTAACTGACCATCTACATAATATTTTGCGGTGAAACCACCTGCATTTCCATTTAAATCAGTAATTGCAAAATCTCTATCAAGATGAGCATAAGGAATATCATTACCCCATCTTGTAATAGAATTATTATCCCATAACACACCGTAATTTTTATCAGAAACTACAAATGGAACCGCAATATGCATATTATGTTGCATTAATAATGCGTCTTCACCATTGAAGTTAATTACCGCATTTTGCTGCTGACCTAGGCCATAAAAAGCTTCTTTGGTATTTTTATTAAATTGCTGCTGTATAGTAAAATACTTATCATCAGGGGTTTTTGTTGGCCCTTCGATAACTATGGGCTTAATGAAGTTTGTGCCTTCTTCTTTTAAGCTTGTAACCCCACTTGCCTTTTTAAACTCAACAGCGCCAGTTGTAGTATTTACAATTGCCGTAACTTTTGAAGTTTTAAGAGTAAGATTTTCACCATTCACGCTTGTAGTAAACTTTGTTGCGATAGGCGAAGCATTAACCATTAAAGATGGCTTAAGTTTCATTTCTTTGTTAGGAACCGCAATAACATTTATTATTGCATCATTCATAACCGTCAAGCGAACTTCTTTTTTATCACCCACATCTGGGGTAACAATTACACCATTTGCGTTCACAGTATATGAACCAGCATAGGCATTAGCGCCATATGCACAGAATAAAACAAAACTTTGAGCAATAATTCTATTCACATTTTTTTTGTTAGTTTTTTGCATTCTTCCCTCTTAATATGTAGCTAGTTTAACTTTTAATATTCTTGGTTCGCGGTTAAAGTTTAAACCATAATCAATTTGATCACCATTCCAAACTCTATCAAAAACCCAAACTTCTTCGCCTTTGGCATTTTTAACAAAATGACCTTCTTCTACTCTATCTATTATAAGATTTTTGCCTTTTTGTGCATCGCCTATTTCAAAATTAAGGCGTACATCAAGACCAGTTACAAGATAGGTATTATCACCCAAATCCGCGATTAAAGCGCCACCAGTTGGAACTTCACGATTTGGAACCGGATCACCTTTAAGCCAAGTAGCTTCTTTCGATGCGAAATGCCATTCTTGATACGAAAGTTTAACTTTCCAATCTTTACTTAAGGTTATATATTGCGGCTTTCTGTCATCGCCTTCGCCTTGACCAAAAACTTTATTTTCATACGCAAGCTTTGCCCAAGTTCGCATCATTGGTGCAAGTAATTCATATTGCTCTCTAAAAGGCTTTAAAACTTCTGGCGTTACAATTTTATTGCCCAATGGATAATTGCCATATCCTGTATAATCAAGGCCAAAAGGAGCATAACCAATTGCGCCTCTTCCCATTACTGAGAAGAAATATCTTGCAAAATCTCTATCACCGCCAGTTTCAGGGACGAATAAAGGATTACCTGCTCTATCATAAACTTTTAATACTTCTTCATAGGTTGCAGAAGCTCTAAAATAAATATCAGGCGCAGACATAGCAATATTAGGTGCAGCAACTTGATACATTTCAATAACATTATCAGTTGGACCACCTGAAGCATATGAATCAGCTTTTTGATTACCAAAAGGATCGCGCAAAGATGCATTAACATACATAGGCAAGTTAAGCTCTTTTTTACCAGCCGCCGCAATTTCATTTATATAAGACGCAATACTATAGGCATGAAAATACTCATCAGCATTTTCTCCAAATACTTCCTGCCAGTTTCCAGCCTTTTTATTATATTTTTTTAATACATTAGCTGGTACTTGTGCTTTAAATTTCTTTTCAGCCTCAGGACCATAATCCCTTACACTTCCATATGTACCAACTTCATTTTGCGGTTGAACCATAATAACAGTGTTTGTGTCGCCATCAATTTTCTTAAGGTGACGCATCAAAGCCACAAAAGCTTTTTTATCGGCTTCTAAAGTGTTTGTACTATGAGGTGTATGGCAATAAGAAAGTGTTCCGTCTTTTTTTATAATTCTTGGAAATCTTTTATTATCTAGCTTAACCCATGAAGGCATATAGGCGGGACCAGTATTTTTCCATGTTCCAAACCATAATAAAACTAATTTAGTATTATTTTCTCTTGCTTGTTTTACAAGCTCATCAACATATGAAAAATCAAATTGACCTTCTTTTGGTTCTATTTGCTCCCATGCAACTGGGATTTCTAATGTATTTGCTTTTAACTCATTTACTGCTTTCCAAACGAGTGGAAGCTGTGAAACATAATTAGAAGAATTATTGGCTTGAACCCCAAGAATTGAAAATGGCGCGCCATCAATAATTAAAGCACTTCTTCCATTTTTTGATTCAATTCTTGGCAAAGAATTTTGTGCAAACGCCTCACTTGAAAATATGCATAATGAAGTCAATGATATAGCAAGGATTTTATTTCTTAGGTAGCGCATAACTCGTCCAGTATTCCTCTTTAATTGTATTTGTATGATTAATTAAATTTGGTTTATATTATAAATAAATACATTGCAATATAATATTTACCGCAGTTTAGATAAATTAATTAAATTAAATATAGGAATTCCACCGCCAGTGAAATTTAGCTGTTTAAATATAAACAATGTTGACTATTTTTTTTTATCATATAGCTAGAAATATATTAAATGGGGACTTAATTAATGCGTAATAAAGGTCAAGGAAATAGTTTTACTAAAAATATTGTGCAAGATTTAGGTGTTGCAATCGTAACTGGGCAATACACTAATATCCCGTTTCCTACTGAAAATGATCTAAGCGAAAAATATAGCGCGTCAAGAACCGTTACTCGTGAAGCGGTTAAAATGCTAACTGCTAAAGGTCTTTTAAGTGCACGCCCAAGAAAAGGTACCAAAATTGAACCTGAGGACAATTGGAATCTTTTCGACCCCGATGTTATGAATTGGATTCTAGAGCGTAATTTCTCTTTAGATTTGCTTATAGAATTTATGCAAATCCGTAAGGGCGTAGAGCCACAGGCAGCTGCACTTGCGGCAATTAATGCAACCCCTAAAGAGAGAGCTGCAATTTCACAATCAATTGAAAGAATGTATGCCGCAGAAAAAGGTGAAGACGATACTTTAGAAGCTGATATTGCTTTTCACATCGCAGTACTTGAAGCCAGTCACAATCGTTTCTTTAAACAATTAAAAGACATGATTCAAACTACTCTTAGGTATTCCATCCGTAAAACAAATGATTTACGCGGCATGAAGCTTTCTGATTCTTATAGCCATAAAATTACTGCCGAAGCTATTATTGCTGGTGATGCAGCAGGTGCGCAACAAAGAATGTATGAAATGATGGATCATGCTTTAAACCTTATGCTTAAAGCACGCGAAAAAGAAAAATCTTTGGCTTAGGCGTTAAATACATTAATATTAATGACTTTTTCTTAATTGCTACTTATATTAAGGCAATTAGAAAGCTTTAAATGTCTATTGATATACAAAATACTAATCTTTTAAATCAGTATAAAGAAAATAATTATAATTCATTGAATGATGATGATAAAAAAGCTCTGCGCGAGGTTTTTGGTCGCTTTGCAACTGGCATTTGCATTGCAACTTGTTTTAATGAAAATACTCCTATTGGAATGACGATTAATTCCTTTAGTTCGGTGTCCCTAGAGCCGCCATTAATCATGTTTTGCATTGCTAAAACGTCGCATTCATTAGAAAGTTTTAAAAACACAAATCAATTTGCAATAAATATACTTGGTTCAAATTCAGAAGAATTATCACGCCGCTTTGCCAAACATATTAATAATAAATATGATGGAATTGAATGGCAAAATATAGACAATACTCCGTTTTTAAATGGAAATATTGGCTTTATTATTTGTGAACAATATAATTTTATTGAAGCCGGAGATCATTATATTTTAATTGGCAAAGTTCTTAAGACTATGCTTAATAATGAGTCTGATCCCTTATTATATTTTAAGGGGCAATACCATAAATTATAGGTGACGCATGAATTTTGAATTTATTAATTTAGCAATTGAAAACAATATTGCTTTTCTAACTCTAAATAATCAAAAATTCAAAAATGCAATGAACACCAAAATGGCGCAAGAAATTTTAGAGTGCCTGAATAATCTTGGTAGCGCACGTGTACTTGTAATAAATTCCTTAGGCGATAGTTTTTGCTCTGGTGCACAAATCGACTTTAGCAATCCAAAAATAGATTTAGGTCAAAGCCTTATTGAAATATATAATCCAGTTTTTATTAAATTAAAAAATCTTGAAATTCCTATTATTACTTCGGTGAATGGTGCGGCGGCTGGAATTGGTGCTTCATTTGCACTTATGGGCGATATAATTATTGCATCTAAATCTGCTTATTTCCTGCAAGCCTTTATAAATCTTGGTCTTATACCTGACGGAGGTGCGGGTTTCATACTTGCAAAATCTATCGGCCGCGTAAGGGCAATGGAATTAATGCTATTGGGTGAAAGACTTAGCGCAGAGCAGGCATATAATTATAATCTTATAACCAAAGTTTGCGAAGATTCTGAACTAACAGATATTGTAAATGATTATGCAAATAGAATTTCAAATGGACCAAATACTGCTTATAAGCATTTAAGGCAATTATTATGGAATGCCTTAGAAAATGATTTTGAAACCTCATTAAGCTTAGAAGCAAAATCACAATCAGAACTTGGAAAAACACAAGATTTCTATGAAGGAATAATGTCCTTTATATCTAAGAAAAAACCTAATTTTAAAGGTGTTTAGTCTTCGAACTTTGGCTCACGCTTTTGTATTTTTGCACTAAATGCTTCAAAGTGATTTTTATCTTTTAATAATAAAGCTTGCTCTTTTGACTCTAGGACTAATTGAATTGCGCGATTATTGGTTTGTGCCCCGGTAATTATCCGTTTTGCCGCTTTAATCGCGGTTGGCGATTTTGCAGCAAATTGATTAGCCAATTCATTTGCCTTGGTTAATGGTGTTTCATTAATATAGCTTATAAGGCCAAATTCCAAAGCTTCATCGCCATTAAACTCACGACCAGTAAAAATAAGTTCTTTTAAAATATCATCACGGCAAAGATTTTTTAAAATTAAGCTTGTGCCCATATCAGGAACAAGACCCCAATTAATTTCAGCAATTGAAAATTTTGCAGTTTGTGAGGCAATTCTAAAATCGGCGCCAAGTGCAATATGAAGCCCCGCCCCATATACTGCACCTTCTAAAGCCGCGATTACTGGAATTGGTATTTCTTGCCAAATAAGTACGGCACGCTGAAATAAATTTGCATCGCCATGTGTTCTTGATACTAAGTCAAGATTATTGCCGCCTTGTGAAATTGTTTTCATAAGTTCAAGATCTAGTCCCGAACTAAAATTACCATTTTCTCCAGTTATGATTACCGCACGGCAATCTTTACGCCTTGCGATTCTATCGCCGATTATCACAAGCTCATTAAACATATCCAAGTCCATAGAATTGGCACGGCCTGGATTAGAAAGCCTTACATTTGCTATTTTATTTTCTATATTTAAGTAAACTGGCATTTTTTTAACTTTATCTATAAAAACATGAAATGCTTACTTTTTAATTATCATGAGTTTCTGTATAGAGATGAAAAACATACTATAGCTGCAAAAAATAGCTAAAAGGGATAATATGTCAAAAGAAATTCGAATAGCGCCGTCTATACTTTCCGCAGATTTTGCCAATCTTGGCGCAGAAGTCAGGGCGATAGAAGCTGCTGGTGCTGATTTAGTGCATTTTGATGTTATGGATAATCATTATGTCCCTAATCTTACAATTGGTCCAATGGTTTGCGAAGCAATTCGGCCGCATGTTTCAATTCCAATTGATGTTCATTTAATGGTTGAACCTGTTGATGCCTTAATACCTATGTTTGCCAAAGCGGGTGCAAATATCATTACTTTTCACCCTGAAGCTTCTAAGCATGTCGATAGAAGCCTCTCTTTAATCAAAGATAATGGCTGCAAAGCAGGTTTGGTTTTAAACCTTACTACTCCGCTTGAATATCTTGAAAGCGTTATGCATAAGCTTGATATGATACTCCTTATGAGTATTAATCCAGGGTTTGGTGGTCAAAGTTTTGAACCAAGTGTAATGCCAAAAATACGCAAAGTTCGTAAGCTTATTGATGAACATGCCTCAAATGGTGGTCAGAATATCTGGCTTGAAATTGATGGCGGCGTTAAACCTGAAAATATAGCCGAAATTTCAAAAGCAGGTGTCGATACTTTTGTTGCTGGTTCTGCTGTATTTAATAATAAAGATGAAGATGGTGGTTATAAAAATATTATAAGCACTTTAAAAAAGAATGGCTCTTATTAATTTCTGATAAAAAAACCCAATCTCAAGACAATATTACTTGATTATGGAAAATAATATAGCCAATGCAAATCTGATTTAGTAAAGCAAATTTAATTTATAATATAATTCAGCCTAAAAGAGAAAATTATGACAAATTCCGCAAATGAAATCCAAATGGCAAATGCTATCCGAATGCTTTCGGTTGATGCGGTTGAAGCTGCGAAATCTGGTCATCCAGGTGCGCCTATGGGCATGGCGGAAATCTCTGTGGCTTTATGGGGCAAACATTTAAATCATAACCCTTTAAATCCAAAATGGGCGGGCCGTGATAGATTTATTCTATCAAATGGACATGGTTCAATGTTGATTTATTCATTGCTTCATTTAACTGGCTATGATCTTCCGATTGAAGAAATTAAAAACTTCCGTAAGCTTCATTCAAAAACCGCTGGCCACCCTGAATATGGAATTACTTCGGGTGTTGAAACCACTACTGGTCCACTTGGGCAAGGCATTTCAAACGCGGTTGGTATGGCGTATGCCGAAAAATTATTAGCGCAAGAATTCAATAAAGATAATCATAAAATTATTGATAATTATACTTATTGTTACCTTGGTGATGGCTGTATGATGGAAGGGATTTCACATGAAGTTTGCTCACTAGCTGGTACACTTCGCCTTTCAAAACTTATTGCGTTTTATGATGATAATGGCATATCAATTGATGGCGATGTTGAAGGCTGGTTTACTGATGACACAAAGAAGCGTTTTGAGGCTTATGATTGGAATGTAATTGGCCCAATTGATGGTCATGATATTGCGTCTATTGATTCTGCGATTGCTTCTGCCAAGGCACAATCTGAAAATGGCAAACCAACGCTAATTATTTGTAAAACAATGATTGGCAAAGGTGCACCTAATAAGCAAGGCGGGCATGATGTTCATGGTGCGGCACTTGGCGCTTCCGAAGTTGCGGCTACTCGTGAATATTTAAACTGGAATTATGCGCCTTTTGAAATTCCTAGTGAAATCTATAAAGACTGGGATGCAAAAGATGCGGGTGCTAAAAAAGAAGCTGCTTGGAACGAAAAATTTGAGAGCTTTAAAGCAGAATTCCCACAAGAGGCAGCGGAACTAACACGTCGTCTTAATGGTGATTTACTTGCTGATTGGGGCTTAAAAGCAGAAGAAATTTTCAAGAATTTCGCTAATAATCCGCAAACTGTGGCAACTCGAAAATCAAGCCAAATTGCACTTGATGCATTTGCACCTATTACACCTGAATTTTTTGGTGGTTCTGCGGATTTAACTGGTTCTAATCTTACTAATTTCAAAGGCCATATCAAAGCATTCCGTGATGTATGGGGCAATCATTTTTCATATGGCGTTCGTGAATTCGGCATGGCTGCAATAATGAATGGTATTTCACTTTATGGTGGATATTTACCATATGGCGGCACATTCCTTACATTCTCTGACTATTCAAGAAATGCGATAAGAATGGCGGCTTTGATGAAAATTAAAGTAATCCATGTATTTACCCATGATTCAATCGGACTTGGTGAAGATGGCCCAACCCACCAATCAATTGAACATATTCCATCTTTAAGAATAATCCCTAATCTTAATGTTTGGCGTCCTTGTGATACACTTGAAACCGCAATTGCTTGGGCAAATTCAATAGAGCGTAAAGACGGGCCAAGCGCACTTTGCTTAACCCGCCAAAACTTACAGCCGCTTACAAAAGAAACCAATATTGAAGGCATTAAAAAAGGTGGATATATTTTAGTAGAAAACTCAGGCGCAGTTGCACAGATTATTGCTACTGGCTCTGAAGTTGAGATTGCGGTGAAAGCCGCTGAAATCTTGGCGGAAGAAGGAATTTTTGTGAATATTGTTTCAATGCCTTGCAATAATGTTTTTGATAAACAATCTAAAGAATACCAAGATAGCATTATTAAAAACTTGCCAAGCGTTGCAATAGAAGCTGCGCATGGTGATTTCTGGTATAAATATGTTGGACGTAATGGCAAAATCATAGGCATTAATAGCTTTGGTGAATCTGCGCCGGCTAAAGACCTATATCAGTATTTTGGCATTACAAGTGCCGCAGTTATTGATGCCGTTAAATCATTAATTTAGCTTTTTTGCTTAAATAACTTATTGTTTTTATTTATTTAAAGTCACTTTATCATTCAATATTATTCTGATTAAATATATTACATTTAGTAAATCGGCATTTTCTTGATTTATTCTTGTCATAAAGCTAAGTTAAGAAAAAATATTGGGAAGAAACAAAGCTTAAAACACTTTGGAGATAAAAATGGCATTTATTAGCCTAAGGCAATTATTAGATCACGCAGCAGAAAATGTTTATGGCGTTCCAGCTTTTAACGTAAATAATCTTGAACAGGTTGTAGCAATTATGGAAGCGGCGCAAGAAACCGATAGCCCAGTAATTCTTCAAGCTTCAGCTGGGGCAAGAAAATATGCCGGTGAGCCGTTCTTGCGCCACCTTATGCTTGCCGCCGTTGAAAGTTATCCTGAGATTCCAGTTGTGGTTCACCAAGACCATGGAACTTCACCTGCAGTTTGTCAGCAGTCTATACGTTCTGGCTTTACATCGGTTATGATGGACGGCTCACTTATGTCGGATGGTAAAACTCCATCTACATTTGAATATAATGTAGAAGTTACACGTGAAACAGTTAAATTCTCTCATGCAGTTGGTGTTTCTGTTGAAGGTGAGCTTGGTTGCCTTGGTTCACTTGAAACTGGTATGGGCGAAGCTGAAGATGGTGTTGGCGCGGAAGGCGTTCTTGATCATTCGCAATTATTGACTGACCCTGACGAAGCTAAGGATTTCGTCGCAAAAACTGGAGTTGATGCGCTTGCAATTGCAATTGGAACTTCTCACGGTGCTTATAAATTCACACGTAAGCCTACTGGTGAAATTCTTGCGATTTCAAGAATTGAAGAAATCCACGCAGCAATTCCAAATACTCACCTTGTTATGCATGGTTCAAGCTCAGTGCCACAAGATTTATTAGAAATAATACGTGAGCATGGCGGCGATTTAAAAGAAACTTATGGTGTACCGGTTGAAGAAATTCAGCGCGGTATTAAGTCAGGGGTTCGCAAAATTAATATTGATACTGATATTCGTCTTGCTATGACTGCGGCAATTCGTAAATATCATGTTACCCATCCAGCCGAATTTGACCCGCGCAAATATCTTGTGGTTGCTAAAGAAGCCGCAAAAAAAGTTTGCATCGAAAGATTTGAACAATTCGGAACCGCAGGTAATGCAAGTAAAATCAAGCCATTACCGCTTGAGAAAATGATTTCATATTATAAATAGCAAAAAGGCCTAAATCAGATTTGATTTAGGCATTTTTCTTTTTGTGCTATTAATTTTGCTTTATATATAGTCCTAAGACGTATATAATATTAATATGGAAGATTATGTTTCAATTAAAAAACCAAACTGGGTAAAAACCAGTATTATGTGCAAATGCCCAAATTGTGGCAAAGGCAATTTATTTGAAAATCTTTTAAAATTTAAGCCAAATTGCACTTCATGTGGCATGGATTTTAGTAATGCCGATTCAGGTGATGGCCCTGCGGTTATTGTAATTGGTATTGCGGGCGCAATTCTTGTTCCAATTATGTTAGCACTAAGTAATTTATTTCATTTAAAGCCGCTTATATTACTTTTAATAATGTTTCCATTAACAATTGGAACATGCATAGCTTTACTTATGCCAATAAAATCAGTGCTTTATACTATGCAAATTAAAAACAAAGCTTTTGACCCAAAAGCGAAAGATTTTAAAATCGACTAATGTATTTTCGCCCCTTACCTATTTTAAGCATTTTTACCGCCTTAACACTTTGGCTTTTACTAAGCCTTGGTAATTGGCAATGGCAGCGGTATAATTTTAAACTTACTAGTGAAAACTCTGCGCCTGTAAAAGAAATAAGCTTAGAAAGCGCACTTCTTAAGCCTGAAAATTATACAAGGGTTTATATAGACGGAACTTATGGTAAAAAATATATTGCTATTAATATTGCTGAGAATGGCAAATATGGCAAAAGAATTTTTACCAATCTTGTTCAAAATAATAAGAATTATTGCGCGGAAATTGGCTTTTACTACAATACTAGCTTTAAAGAATCGGGGTTAAAACTTGGTGAGAAAATAAAAGCTAATGGCGTAATAAAATTGGCCAAAAAGCCAAATGAATTTTTCCCTGATAATAATCTTGCGACAAAAACCTATTATTATCCCGATTGTGAGATAATCGCCAAAGACTTAGGCGTAGATTTTGAGCAAAATTTTTATTTCACCCCAAACACAATTGATCCTGATATGAATGGTAAAAGTATTCAGAATCCTTATGCCGATGTTAAAGGAATTTCATATATAGAGCCAGCACGTCATTTAGGTTATGCCTTAACATGGTGGGGGCTTTCAATTTCATTGGTTTTGTTCTATTTGGCACTACATTTTAAACAAAACCGATTAGGTATTTCAAAAAAATAGTCATATCATGCTTTATATTTCAACACGCGGAAACTCGCCCGAAGTAAATTTCAATACTGCAATCACTCAAGGCCTTGCCCCAGATGGCGGTCTTTATGTGCCAAAAACTTGGCCAAAACTTTCAAAGGAAGTTTTGGAAAATGCTAAAACTGCGCCTTATTATGAAACTGCGGCACAGGTCTTAGTCGCTTTTGCAGGTGATGATATTAATATCGAAACCGCGCGTGAAATTTGTAAATCTGCTTATGGCACACAATGGGATGATAAAGACATTGTTCCGACCCGTAAGATTTATGAAAATACAAGTCTTCTTGAATTATATTTTGGCCCATCACTTGCATTCAAAGACGTAGCAATGCAAATGATTGGCGCTTTATATGAACATATTTTAGGCGCTAAAAACCAAAAACTAAGCGTTATATGCGCTACTTCTGGTGATACAGGCGGTGCTGCGGTTGAAGCTTTTAAAAACAAAGCTTCGGTTGAATTATTCGTACTTATGCCAGAAGGTAGAGTTTCCGAAGTTCAAAAGCGCTTTATGACCGCATCTAATGCGGATAATGTTCATGCAATAATTATGAATGGCGATTTTGATAAAGCACAGGCTTTATTAAAAGGATTATTTGCCGATAAAGACTTTGTAAATGAAGTTAAGCTTGCACCTGTTAATTCTGTGAATTTTGCAAGAATTGTTGCGCAATGCGTTTATTTCGTAATTTCTTCGGCGAAAATGGGGCAAACTACTAATTATATTGTGCCAACTGGAAACTTTGGCGATGCATTATCTGGTTTTGTTGCCAAAAAGCTTGGTGCGGATATTGGTAAGTTTATAATCGCTAATAATGCCAATAATGCAATTTCTAATGCGCTTGAAACTGGAAGATTTGAAGTTGGGGCAAATTCAATTGCAACAATTTCACCGGCTATGGATATTCAAATCGCTAGTAATTTTGAACGTATTTTATACGAATTATCAGATGGCAGCCCGCAAGAGCGTTCGCAAATGATTGTCGAAAGTTATAATTCACTAAAAACAAATCTTGGATTTAATATAGATCCAAGCGCAATAAATAATCTAAAAGAATTTTTCATCCCAAGTACTATTAATGACGATACAACACGTATTGCAATAAAAGATTGTTTTGAAAAAACTAAAGAAGTTATTTGTCCGCATACGGCAGTTGGTTGGGCAAGCCTTGACAAACTTAAATCTGAAGCAACTATAATTCTTGCGACTGCGCATGCCGCAAAATTCCCTGAAACTACGGAAGAAGTATTGGGAATACATCCAGCATTGCCAAATCATGCAAAAGACTTATTTGAACGCAAAGAAAATTTCGTGAATATGCAAAGTGATAGTGACACGCTTAAAAGCTTTATAAGAGCGAATATTTAATGATAATTCGCCTTGATAATGGCGTTCGTATTATTTGCGAACCTATCACTGGTCTTAAAAGTGCCTCAGTAGGGGTTTGGGTAAATATTGGCACGCGTCATGAAAATGAAGCCAATAATGGTATCGCCCACCTTCTAGAGCATATGGTTTTTAAAGGCGCTGGCTCTAGAAATGCCAAAGCCCTTGCCGAAGATTCAGAAGCACGTGGTGTATATCTTAATGCCGCCACCGCTTATGAAAGAACTGGCTATTATGCGCGCTGCCTTTCAAATGAAGTTAATTTTGCTTTTGATTTATGTGCAGATCTTGTTCTTGAACCTCACTTAACAGATGAAGATTTAAAGCTTGAAAAAAATGTCGTCATTCATGAAATAAATGAAGCCTTTGACGATGCCGATGATAGAGCGGGTGTTTTGGCGCAAATGGCTTGCTTTAATAATCAAGCATTAGGTCGTCCAATCCTTGGTGATGCCCAAAGCCTAAGCCTTATTGATTGTGATGCCTTAAAAGAATTTCACAAAAATTATTTAAATCCTGAAAATATTATAATCGCAATTTGCGGGACATATAATAGTGATAGCTTTATTGAAGCGGTCAAAGCACGATTTAATGATTTAAAGCCTATTAAATCTAGTGAATTAATCACGGCATTTTCCACAAAACACCATTTGTTTGAATCCCGCAAATCAGAACAGTTTCAATTAGTTCTTTCTGGTGAAGCGGAAAAATCAAATATTGATAATCTATTTAATAGTCAGATGCTTTGCACAATACTAAGTGGCGGTATGGCTTCGCGCCTATTTCAAGACTTACGAGAAAATCGCGGCCTCGTGTATGGTATTGATGCCTATCCTGAAAAATATATTGATATAGGCCGCATTAATATTACTGCGGGCTGTGCACCTAAAAATGCTAAAGAAGTCGTTGAAAGAAGTCTTGCCCATATTGAGGATTTGGCAATTAATGGGCCAAAGCAAGATGAATTTAGTCGTGCTAAGAAGATTTTAGAAACCACCATAATGATGTCTTTTGAAAATCCTGCTTCAAGGCTTAATTCTATTGTTACTCAAAACTTTGTTTTTGGTCGCTCTTTAGATTTAGATTTTATTGATAATTCAATTAAATCCGTAAGCTCTGATGATATAAAAGCCACAGCAAGCCAATTACTTGCCATAAATTCACGCGCCGCAAGCGGTGTTGGTCATAAAATTGGTGAAAAAGCTTTAGAAGTTTATATGAATTAATATAATTCAGGCTCTATTCATATTAAAAGAATAATATACTATCGAAGCGAATGTTTAAAAACATATTCAATTCAAACAAGGAGCATGAAATGCAATCTGGCAATAAAACAAAAAGGCTTACCATAATGCAGAATTATGGAATCAAAGCTTTTGGAATTATTGGTACTATAATTTTTGCGGCTGGTTGTACGCCAACTGTTAAGATCGAAGTCCCCGATAAACCTATTGAGATTAATTTAAACATTAATATGAAAATAGAACAGAATGTTTTTGTAAAGCTTCAAGAAAACCAAGAAAAAACCATTAAATCTAGACCAGATTTATTCTAAGGGTTAGTAAAATGAAAAAATTTATTTCAATTACATTAGCAAGCTTCATAGCTTTAAGCACTATTGCCTCACCTGCTGCGGCAAAAGACCCACTGGTTGTTCAAGCCATGAATGATAATATTATTGGCGAACAAGCAAATGGTTATTTAGGTTTTGTGAAACCTGCTACCGCTTCACAAAAAGCTTTAGAGAAAAAAGTTAGTGAGATTAACGCAGGACGTAGAGCTGTCTATACTGAAGACGCTGCGAAGCCTCCGGTTTCAACTGTTGATATTGTTGGAATTGCAACCGCTTTCATACTTATTAAAAAAGCACCAAATGGCGCTTATTTTAAAGACATGAAAGGCAAATGGTGCGAAAAATCAGATAATAGCCGAATTGAACAGGCCGCAGATAATACAATTATAATCGCTTGCGCGGCTAATTAATTAAGAGGGCTTCGGCCCTCTTTTTATTTCTTATGCATTAATAATTCATTTTCTTTTATAGCGCATAAGAATAGTATGAATAGTGATTTAACAAGTATTATTGCCTTAGTATCTTCAAGGGTTTGCCATGATTTGGCTTCACCTTTGCAAGCCTTAACCACTGCACTTGACGTATTAGATAGTGATAATTCACCGGAAATGCGTGAAAGTGCTCTTAATCTTATTAGAAATAGCACGACCCAAGCCGGCGCAAAAGTTGATTTCATGCGGGCGACATTCGGATCTGTTACTGCTGGCAAAGGCAGTATGAATCTCGAAGATTTAAAAAATATTTCTAATAGATTCTTTGAAAGCCAGAAATCTAATCTTAATTGGGAAACTACGGAAAGTGAAATCCCGCGCTCTATGGGGCGAATTCTTATGAATTTGCTTATGATAAGCCTTGATAGCTTACCAAGAGGCGGCGAAATCACTATTCGTAGTCAAAAAAATGATAATATTCTTGAGTTTTCTCTTAATTCCGCAGGCCTAAGAGTAAATCTTAAAGAAGCAATGCGTTCTGCACTTATGGGTAAAGAGCCTGAAGAAGGCTTTGATGGTCGTACCATTCAACCATATCTCGCTTTTATAACTGCATCACATAATAATATTGAACTTGCCGCTAGGGAAACCGAAGAAAGCATTACTTTAATTGCGAGGCTAAAACTAGAAAATTCATAATCAAAAATTTTGGTCTATGATAAAAATGAAATAATTTACACAAAACTTCACTTTTTATCAGATTTGTTAGCTTAGCTTTAACAACTAGAGGCCAAACTAATCTTGATAAATGATTCTTAAGAACAATAAACTTGAGATAGGGACTGAAAATGGATGAATTATTAGGCGAGTTTTTAACAGAAACCAATGAGTTTTTAGAAACCGTTGATACTCAATTAGTGCAATTTGAAGCCGACCCTACTGATAGCGCGACTTTAAATAATATCTTCCGTTTAGTTCATACCATTAAAGGCACATGTGGATTTTTAGGCCTTCCAAGACTTCAATTTGTTGCACATGCTGGTGAAACATTACTTGGTAAATATCGTGATGGTTCTTTACAGGCCACTCCAGATTCAGTTCAATTAGTCCTTGAATCAATTGACCGTATTAAAGAAATTCTTGCTGATTTAGAGGCTACTGGTACTGAACCAGACGGCGATGATAGTGAACTTATTGGTGCACTTGAAAGAGCCGCTGAAGGAATCGTTGAATCTGCTCCTGAACCTACTCCAGAGCCTGCCAAACCAGAACCAGAGCCAGTAAAAGCTACGGCTGCCGAAAAAACCCCTCCTCCACCGCCATCAGGTAAACCAGGTGAAGAAAGATGGGACGCGGATTTAGGTCGCTATTTAAAACCTGGTGAAGTTTCTTTAGCAGATCTTGAAGCGGCTTTCCTTGCTGCTGAAACCGAAGAATTCCCAATCAATACTCCTTCGGCAGAGGAAATAGCAATTGCGCCTACTCCTGTTGCTGCTGCGCCTAAACCAGTTGAAAAACCAAAAGTTCCTATGCGCGATGCATCTGATGATGATGATATGGGTATAAAAGGCGGCGGCGTTTCTTCACAAACAATTCGCGTGAATGTTGAAGTGCTTGAAAACCTAATGACAATGGTTTCAGAGCTTGTATTAACGCGCAACCAATTAATGCAAATGATTAGAAATTCAGCTAATTCTGAATTTAAATCTCCATTGCAAAGACTTTCATCGGTTACGGCTGAACTTCAAGATAGCGTTATGAAAACCCGCATGCAGCCAGTTGGCACAGCATGGAAAAAACTTCCAAGAATTGTTCGCGATGCGGCAAGAGATCTTGGTAAAAAAATCGATTTAGTTTTAGATGGTGAAGCCACCGAGCTTGATAGGCAAGTTCTTGAACTTATTAAAGATCCACTTACTCACATGATACGCAATTCTTGCGACCATGCGATTGAAAAACCGGATGTTAGATTAAGTGCGGGCAAACCTGAAACCGGAACAATTAAGCTTAATGCCTATCATGAAGGCGGTCATATCGTTATTGAATTAACAGATGATGGTGCTGGTTTAAATACTTCAAGAATTCGCGATAAGGCGATTACTAATGGCCTTGTAACTGAAGAAGTTGCATGGACATTACCAGATTCTCAAATTCATAGATTTATTTTTGCCCCTGGCTTCTCTACTGCGGCGGCGGTAACTTCTATGTCTGGCCGTGGCGTTGGCATGGATGTTGTTAAGACCAATATTGAAATGATTGGCGGCGTGGTTGATTTAGTTTCAACCGAAGGCAAAGGCACTAAATTCTATATTAAAATCCCACTAACTTTGGCGATTGTTTCAGCTTTAGTCGTAGGCTCTAAAGGTCAAAGATTTGCAATCCCGCAATTGAGCGTTGTAGAACTAGTGTCAGCAGGCGGCACTTCAGAGCATAGAGTAGAAACAATAAACCAAGCACGTGTATTAAGATTGCGTGATAGATTATTACCTTTAATGGACCTTGCCGAAGCATTAGGCATGGAGCCAATCCATGATCATTCAGATACTGATTCAATTAAAAATCAGTTTGTTGTGGTTATGCAGCAAGCTGGCAATCTTATGGGGGTTGTGGTTGATGATGTTTATGACACCGAAGAGATTGTGGTAAAACCTCTATCTTCGGCATTAAGTGACGCTAAATCATTCTCTGGCGCGACAATTCTTGGCGATGGCTCTGTGATTATGATTATTGATCCTGCATCAATTAATAAAGCGATTGGTGAATCTGAAGAAATCGCTGAAGAAACTGAAACTAAGCAAAAACAAACATCTAATGCTAATGAAAAAGTTTCTATGATCTTGTTTAAAGCTGGCTCTAATGAACCAAGAGCGGTTCCATTAGGTGTAGTAACAAGATTAGAAGAATTAGATGCTTCGACATTTGAAAATGCCGAAGGAAAAGTTCTTGTTCAATATCGTGGCTCTTTAATGCCAATAGTTACCGCAGATTCTTATTCAACACTCAGAGATTCAGGGCCACAACCAATCTTAGTATTCACCCATAATGAGCATGCAATTGGTCTTGCTGTTGATGAAATCCTTGATATCGTCGAAGAAGAATTAGATATTGAAATGTCTTCTGACAAATCGGGCTGCATTGGTGTTGCTGTAATTAAAGGCAAAGCAACTGAAATTCTTGATGTTGGCTATCACTTAAGTAATGCAATTGGAAATTGGGATGAACCTGTTAAGAAAACTGCACCGAAATCAATTGTATTGGTTGAACGCAATCCGTTCTTCCGCAATCTTCTAAGCCCATTATTAAAAGCTGCTGGCTATGAAGTTGAGGCAGTAGATACAGTTTCAGCGGCACTTATTTGCGCAGAATATAAAAAGCCTACGGCAATCCTTGCAGATATTGACGAAGATAACGCTTCAGCACGAAGATTATTAAGCGATGAAAGAACTGGTGGAACACCTATTGTGGCGCTTTCTGGTTCTTCTGATGCTAATGCTGATGGATTTGCTGGTCTGGTCAGAAAATCAGATAGATACGGTCTTATTTCAACAATTGATTATGCGACTAAGAATGGAATAGCAGCATGAACGCACTAGCCAGTACTACAGATAATATTGCTTTTTCTGATTATAATACCAAAGAGTTTGTAACAATTAATATTGCGGACCAAATCTTTGGTGTTGAAGTCAAAGAAATTCAAGATGTATTTACTCTTAAAGATTTAACGCCTGTTCCTGGCGCAAAAAAAGAAATTGCCGGCGTATTAAATTTACGTGGTCGTATTGTTACAGCTATTGATGCCAGAATTCGTATGGGTCTTCCAAAACGCGAAGGTTCATATCAAGGCATGATGGCAGTAGGAATTGAATACGAAGGCGAAGCATTCGGAATTCTTGTTGATAAGGTTGGCGAAGTTTTAAGACTTCACGATAAAGATTTTGAGAAAAACCCTGTAAATATGGACGCTGTTTGGCGTTCAGTTTCCAAAGGTATTTATAGATTAGATGGTAAATTACTTATGGCGATGGATATTCATCATATCATCGGCAAAACCAAAGATTAGGAGAGGGTGTCATGAAAACCTGTTTAGTAGTTGACGATAGTCGCGTAATAAGAAAAGTTGCTAGACGCATCTTAGAAGATATGTCTTTTAATGTTGATGAAGCTGAAGACGGTTCTGTTGCTTTAACATCATGCCAACAAAGCATGCCTGATGCAATTCTTTTGGATTGGAATATGCCAGTATTAAGTGGCATTGATTTCCTACGCCAATTAAGAGTAACACCAGGCGGAGATAAGCCAATCGTAGTATTTTGTACCACTGAAAATGATATGTCTTCAATTTTTGAAGCTATGGAAGCCGGTGCAAATGAATATATTATGAAGCCATTTGATAGTGAAATAGTACAGTCTAAATTTGCTGAGGTTGGCCTAATTTAATGCTTCCAAACACTAATCAAACATCTCTTAAATCTGCTGATCCTATTAAGGTCATGATAATCGACGATTCGGCGATTATTCGTGGCCTTGTATCGCGTTGGATTGAGGTAGAAAAAGATTTAGTAGTTGTTGGCGTTGGTGTTCAAGGCAAAGATGGTGTTGCACGTGCCGCCAGACTTGACCCAGATATTATTATACTAGATATTGAAATGCCAGAAATGGATGGCATTACAGCCCTTCCATTATTAATAAAAGCTGTCCCTGGTGTCAGAGTTATTATGGCTTCCACACTAAGCAAAGCCGGTGCAGAAGTTACAATTCGCGCCCTAAGTTTAGGGGCAACAGATTATATTCCAAAACCTGACGCTGGTAATATTGCGGGTGCCGAAGAATATAAAAGAGAATTATTTGCAAAGCTTAGAGCGCTTGGTCAAAAACGTCCAAAATCTTATGGTAATACGCCTTCTAGTGCCGCGCCTAGGACTTTCACACCATCTGTTATTAATAATAATGCAAAGCATAATAGTAAGTTCGCATTAAAACCAATAAATACTAAATCTAAAATAGATGCAGTATTTATTGGCTCTTCTACTGGTGGGCCAGAAGCACTTCAAAAAGTTGTTAAAGGCCTTGCTAAGAAAGTTAATGTACCTGTGTTTATTACACAACACATGCCAGTTCTGTTTACAAAAATCCTTGCCGAGCATCTTACTAAAAATTGTGGCGCTGAAGTATTTGAAGCCGAACATAATATGATGGCTAAGAATGGTTCTTTTTACCTTGCAGCCGGTGGTAAGCATATGACATTAATGCGCACACCTGCTGGATTAAGAATTCAATTAAATGAAGACCCACCAGAGAATTTCTGCCGCCCTGCTGTTGATCCTATGTTCAGATCTGCGGCACAAATATTCGGTGATAGAGCACTCGCGGTGATTTTAACCGGAATGGGTCAAGACGGCAAAGCAGGTGCGCAAATTTTAACTAATGCTGGCGCAAATCTAATTACACAAGATGAAGCATCAAGTGTGGTTTGGGGCATGCCAGGTGCAGCGACAAATGCAGGGCTTTCATGCTCTGTCCAACCTATAGATAATATAGCAACAACAATAATAGATTTTATACGCGGAGCGGCGAAATGAAACCAACCGATTTTGACTTTATAGCAAACCTTGTGAAGCAAAGGTCAGGTCTTGTACTGACACCTGATAAATCATACCTAGTAGAAAGCCGTTTAGGTCCAATTGCTAGAAGAGAAGGTTTGGCTTCACTTGAAGACATGGTTTCAAACCTTAAAATTGGTTCAAATCAAAAATTAATTGAACAAGTTGTCGATGCAATGACAACTAATGAAACTTTCTTTTTCCGCGATAAAAGCCCGTTCGATATTTTGCAAAATGTAATTTTACCTGACTTAGTTGCTCAAAAGAAGGGTGCGCCAATTAAAATTTGGTGTGCTGCGGCTTCAACAGGGCAAGAGCCATATTCAATTGCAATGACTATTGATGCAATGTCTGCTAAAATGGGTGGCTCAAAAGTTGAAATTATTGGCACAGATATTTCAGAAAGATGTCTTGAAAAAGCACGTTCTGGACTATTTACCCAATTTGAAGTCCAACGTGGTTTACCAGTTCAATATTTAATGAAGCACTTTAAAAAAGAAGGCGATGCATGGCGTATTTCCGACGCTATTCGAAACTCAGTAAGATATCGTTCTATGAATTTGCTTGATGATTTTAGAGCACTTGGAAGATTTGATATTATCTTCTGTCGCAATGTTCTTATTTATTTTGATTTGCCAACTAAAAAGCGTGTTTTAGAGCAAATGTCTAGACAATTAGACGGCGCGGGTTATTTATTAATGGGCGCGGCGGAAACCGTGCTTGGGGTAACGGAAACCTTTAAGCCTGTTCCAAATACACGCGGTTTATATGCAAGTGATATATCTAAAATAAAAATCAAAGCAGCCGCTTAGATAGTAAATATAAAATAAAAAGCGGTCATATGACCGCTTTTTTTTATTCGCCTTCTTCTGCTAATCTTTTTGCCGTATCATCGGCAATAAGCGCGCTTATAAAATCATTTAAACCACCACCATCAAGCACATCATCAAGCTTATAAAGAGTAAGATTAATTCTATGATCTGAAACCCTTCCTTGTGGGAAATTATAAGTTCTGATTTTTTCAGATCTATCGCCTGAACCAACTTGAGAAGAGCGTGCATCCGAACGTGCTTTGGCTTTTTCTTCACGTTCTTTTTCATAAAGACGCGCAATAAGGTTTTTCATAGCATTAGCGCGGTTTTGGTGCTGTGACTTTTCAGAAGCCGTAACCACAATCCCTGAAGGCATGTGTGTAATACGAACAGCAGAATCGGTTTTATTAACGTGCTGCCCACCTGCACCAGAAGATCTATAAGTATCGATACGAATATCTTTATCATGGACTTCAATATTGGTTTCTTCTGGGATTGGCAGAACTGCAACAGTAGCCGCAGAAGTATGTACGCGGCCTTGTGTTTCAGTAGCAGGAACGCGTTGCACCCTATGAACGCCCGATTCAAATTTAAGCTTACCGAATACGCCATCACCGGTAATCGTTGCTATAATCTCTTTAAAGCCGCCCGCATCACCTTCTGATAATGAATCAAGTTCAAGCTTCCAGCCTTGCATGGCGGAATATCTTTGATACATACGATATAAATCGCCAACAAATAATGCCGCTTCATCACCGCCAGTACCTGCCCTAAGCTCTAGGATTGAAGACGCATCATCATCATCATCTCTTGGTAATAAAAGAATTTGTAATTCATGCTCTAGGGTTTCAAGCTTTTCTTTAACTTCTGGAAGTTCCTCTTGCGCCATTAACGCCATTTCATCAGAAGCCGGAAGTGATTTAATCATTTCCTCTAAATCTTCTTTTTCTTTACGGGCAGAATTTAACTTATCAATAGCTTCGGCAACGGGTGCAATTTTTGCACGCTCTTTAGAAAGACGAATAATTTCAGTACCATCTGAGGCAACAGAAAGTCTTGCATCAATTTCTTCAAATCTATCTTTTACTCTAAATAAGCGTTCTTCAGTCAGTTTCATAATATTTGCTTTTATAAATTTTAATTATTTATATGCCTATAAGCATTTTTCATTTTTTTTCACGCATCTTACTGTAATTTTCTTTATTTCAAAAATCCTTAATTTATTCGCATTTTGTAATAAAAATTATATAATTTAGGTATTAATTATGATTAACCCCAAAAAAAGCCCCAATACTGACCAATTTATTGGTCATTTTTTTTAACCAAATAAGCGAAATTAGGTTAAATTTAAATTTTCTATGATATAGAAAAAATTGAGGTGTAAAATGAAAACTAAAAACTTTACTCAATTTTTGTGTATTACTGCATTATTTGGCTTTGCTGCGTGTGAGACACCAGACAATATAAGCAAAATTCATCGTGATTATTATCATCATAATAATGGCAATAATTTACCAATGGTTCGTAAAATGGATCATAAAAAACCGCATGCACATCCACATGCTGAATATGCGCCAGCGCCAGTACATGCGAATACGAACTATAATACTAATGAAGTTTCTAACTTTTTTGGAACTGTTGGCAATTTCACTTTAAGTGATAGAAAAACTGGCCAAATAATAAGTCAAGGCCGCGCCTTTAACGCGCCAGAAGGACTTTATTTAATTGTTAATGGTCAAAAAACCAATACAATTATTACTTCTCAAGCTGGGACTAGCCTTATTTATCTGCCTGATATTAAATAGATTAATCTATAATACGGCGTCTTCTTTTTCTGGCAAAGACATTTTTAATTCTTTGCCAGATTTTGCGCTTTTCCATTGTTGGTAATGGATCTAGATTTGCTAAAAACTGTTCGGCACATGCGCGCCAAGAATATTTAAGCGCGTGATTTCGCACGATATTCCTATCAAGTTTCAAACAATCATTGATATTCTGCTTTAAATCATCAGAAATAAATCCGGCATCAGATCCAGGAATAATATCTTTTGGGCCAGAGGCATTAAATGCCGCAACAGGTGTCCCTGAAGCCATTGCTTCAAGAATAACAAGGCCAAAAGTATCAGTTAAACTTGGAAATACGAATACATCAGCATTAGCATAACATTCCGCAAGCTCAGTACCAAATCTTGCGCCAAGAAATTTAGCTTCTGGGAATTTTTTTTCTAAATCTTCTTTTGCTGGCCCTTCGCCAACAATTACTTTTGTTCCTTCTAAATCAAGACTTAAGAAGGCTTCTACATTTTTTTCCACTGAAACGCGGCCGACATAGGCATATATTGGCGTTTTAAAGCCTTTATAGGGACCGCGATTAGATTTTCTGCGCTCTGGACTGAATTGTTTTGTATCAACGCCACGCGACCATAATGCAAGATTAGTAAAGCCTTTTGATTCAAGCAATTCTTTCATTGATTGCGTGGTCACCATTACTCGTCCAGACATTTCATGGAACCATTTTACATAAGCATAACCCCAACTTTCTGGAACAGGCAATCTTGCAGATACATATTCAGGGTATTGAGTATGATATGAAGTTGAAAATGGTAGTTTATTTTCAACGCAAATACTTCTTGCTGTAAGACCAAGTGAGCCTTCGGTAGCGATATGGACAGCTTCAGGCTTAAAAGTTTCAAGCCTATGCTCAATGTCCGTACGCGCACCTATCGCAAGGCGGATTTCTGAATAAGTGGGCAAAGGAAGCGTATAATAACCATCAGCAGGCGTTACAAGCTCCACCTTATGGCCCATTTCGCGTAATTCTTGTACTGTTTTACTTAGTGTTCGTACAACGCCATTAACCTGGGGCTCCCATGCGTCTGTAACCAAAAGAATCCGCAATATTTTCTCCCCAAGATAAACTAGAATATAAAATAGTCTCTATACAAATAATATATTACAGTTTTATATTAAGCTAGCATTTAGAGCATTAATAGAATTTATTACTATAAAGCCATATCAGACTTACAATAAAAGTCCAAATAATCTTGATGTTTTGGTAGTCCCTTTAATCTTTCATTTATACCGGTTCTTAGTTTTGCAAGTTTAAACTTCAAGTCATCTTCATTAATATTATCGGCAATTGCGTGATAATCATTTGGCATTAAACCTTGACCAAATAAAACCGCGAACCATGAAGCATCTTTGAATAACTCATTAGTCTTAACTAAAGCATTTGCTTCGCCTTTGTAATAATCTAAACGATTTTGCAGGCTTTCAGGAATAGGCATATTCCTAACATAATTCCAAAATGGAGTATCATCTCTTGCAGTTACTTTATAATGCGCAATAAGAAAATCTTTTACATTAATATAATCATTTAAGAGGTCTTTATTATAATCATTAACAACAAAACCCCTTATTTCATCTTTAGGAAAGATTGCCAAAAGCTTTGTAATTGCGGTTTGCACTAAATAAATTGACGTTGATTCAAGTGGCTCAAGGAAACCAGAAGCAAGGCCAATAGCAACCACATTCTTATTCCACATTTTCTTACGATGGCCCGTAACAAATTTAATAAGTTTTGGATCTTTTATCGGCTTGGTATCTAGTCTTTTTAAAAGATTTGATTGTGCTTCATCTTCGCTTATATATTCATTACAAAATACGTATCCATTTCCGGTTCTATGTTGTAATGGAATGCGCCATTGCCAACCTGCTTCTTGCGCAATTGCTTTAGTATAAGGAGTTACTTCATTTGGAACTTTTTCAGTTGGTACAGCTAATGCGCGATTGCATGGAAGCCAAGCCGACCAGTCTTCATATCCAGTCTTAAGAGTTTGTTCTATTAATATCCCTCTGAAGCCAGAGCAATCGATAAATAAATCACCCTTGATTATTGTTCCATTTTTAAGGACTAATTCAGTGATAAATCCAGTCAAAGGGTCTTGTTTAACTTCTTGAACTAATCCCTCTACTCTTTTTACGCCTAAATCTTCCGAATATTTCCTTAGATATTTTGCAAATAGGCTTGCATCAAAATGATAAGCATAATTTATATTAGGAATATCAATTACATCAGATGGCGGTAGAATTGAAAAACGCCCCTCGCGCGCTGCTAAGGTTTCAAGATTAAATCGTCCAAAATCGCTTGAACCACCAAGTTTTAAATTTCTTAGCCAAAAATGGTGAAATCCAATACCGTCTAAATCTACACCATATTTTCCAAAAGGGTGAATATAAGATTCGCCTATTTTTGACCAATTTATGAACTCAATGCCAAGCTTAAAACTTGCATTAGTTTTAGCCATAAATTCGCTTTCTTCAATTCCTAGAAAGTCGATGAATGTGCGCATATTTGGAATTGTTGCTTCGCCTACGCCTACTGTACCAATTTCATCTGATTCAATAAGTGTGATATTATAATTATCAGCTCCAAGTGATTTGGCAAATGCAGAAGCACTCATCCAGCCAGAAGTTCCGCCACCCAGAATAACTATGTTTTTAATTTTTTGATTATTTTTCATTTCAACCCTCAGCGTGTAATTCTATAAATGCATCATTAGAAGACATATTAACTACTTGAGTACCTATAGCTTTTAAATAAATTTGAAACTTTTGAATTGCCTCATTTTCATTCATTATATTAATTGTTGGGTTGTATGTATGCGGCAAAATGCCATTTCCAAAAAACAATGCACGCCAATTATCTTTTGTGAAAGTTTCCTCATCTTCATAAGCAATCATTCCACGTGATTTAAATAATTCTATTTTATATTCCAGAGTGTCAGAAACTTTCATTTCCTTATAGTGCTTCCAGAAATAAGTATCTGACTTAGTATTAAGTTTGAAATGCGCAACCGAGAAATCAATCATATTTTCAAAAGACTTATTCATAATACGATTATAAATATTAGCTTCGCTTTCATAATTTTCACTATTTGGGAATAAATTAATTAGATGCGAGAGTCCTGTTTGAATAATATGCAATTCTAAATTATCGATTGGATATATACTTGCCGCGCATGTGCCGATTGCAATACAATTTTTAACCCAAAGATTTTTTCTATAACCAAGCCTTAGTTCTTTTACATTGACTTCATTATTATGATTAAGTCCAGATACAGCCATAGCAGTTTCTAAAGCTACTTCTTCATTCATATGTTTTGAGTGATATACTTGCTGTACATTAGTGTAATTTTGAAGGCCAGTAAGATGCAAAGTTCCAAGTGGAAGGGCTTTAACCTGTGTATATGACGGGATTTCTTTTAATTTATCGGCTTTATAGTTTAAAACACGGTTTGCAAGGAATATATTTTCAACTGAGCTGAATTGAGATTCCAAAGTATCTTCGATTAATAAACCGCTTGTAGTGGCATCGATAAAAATATCACCAGTAATTTTTAACCCTTGATTTATTTCTATAGCAATAATACGCCCAGAAATTCCATCTTTTAGAACTAAATCAAGCTTTCTAGTAGAATTGATTTTTGCACCACGCGCTTCCGCAAGAGATTTTAAAGCTGCACAAAAAATCTTTGCGTTATAATTATATCCATAACCATGATTACCAAGCAAATTTGTATTAGTATCTGGAATAAAGAATTTATTCTGTCTTGCCGCTACATTATTAAGACAAAAATCATCAAATGGAATATTAAGGCCTGAATGTCTTGCTTTTATATATATATCCGTGAATTTATCACCAATATAATCAAATCCATAAGTCCCAAAACCAATTGAATAAGCATTGTTTTTAGTAAAATTAACATAATTATTACCTAAGCTAAAACTTCCTTTAGTTGCTTTAACCAAAGCCATTTCATTTATGCCAAGCATATATTTGAAATTCGTAAAATTAGGAAGGCTTGAATATATTTCACTTTCATCAAGTAAGCTTGGAAGCTCAATAATTTCAAAGTTATAATTTTTTGAACCCAAAGCACGTATTAATGCATTAGCGCTTAGCCATAGTGCGGCGTCTCGACCAACTATTACTATATTCTTTTTATTTTCCATTATGCTTCACCGCTAACAGCGCAATATTTTTCAATAAATTCTTTATGTGATGGAAGATTTTCAATTGCGTCTTTAATTTCTTGCTCTTGGCCATCTAAAAATGATTTTATTTCATTTAATTCAATATTATTGGCTAAAACATCATAATTATGCGGTATGATATTTTGACCTGTAAAAACAGCAAGCCAAGAAGCGGGTGAAAATAAACCATCATTATATCTTTCAATATAGCTTCTAGATTTAAAAATATCTATTTTTGCCTGTAAACTATCTGGAATTTGCATATTCCTTGTATAATCCCATAATTCACCTTTGCTTCCGGCATTCGCAAAATAATGAAGTATAAGAAAATCTCTTATTCTTTCATATTCAATATCCATAAGCCTATTAAATTCTTTTATTAAAGTTTCATCATAGCCTTTAGTAGGTAGAAGATTTAAAAAATTCTGTATGGCAATTTGAATAAGATAAATACTCGTCGATTCTAATGGTTCAAGAAACCCTGAAGCGAGGCCAATTGCAATACAGTTTTTATTCCATGAAGATTGTCTTCTTCCGGCTTGAAATTTAATATAATTCAAATCCCTTATAGGTTTGCCATCAAGATTTGAAAGCAAACAGTCCGCAGCTTTTTCATCACTTATAAATTTTGAAGAATAAACATAGCCATTGCCTATACGATTTTGCAAAGGAATACGCCATTGCCAACCCGCTTCACGAGCAATAGATCTTGTATAGGGTGTAAAATCACCACCATTTTCGCAAGGAACAGCAATTGCCCTATCGCAAGGTAAATAATTTGACCAATCTTCCCATTCAGAGCCAATTTCTTTATTAATTAAAAGCCCTCTAAAGCCTGTACAATCGATAAAAATATTACCTTCAATAATATAATCATTTTCCATAATAAGATTTTTTATAAATCCAGTTTCAGGATATTTTTCTGCTTTCTTAAATTTACCCTCAATTCTTTTTACGCCATTAGTTTCTGCTATATTACGAAGAAACTTTGCATATAAGCCAGCATCAAAATGATAGGCGTAAGAAAATTCAGATTTCACACTATTTTTATTTTCACTTGGGAAATCAAATTTTAATTCTCTGGCAAGAGAAATCGCAAAAGAATATTCTTCAATATTTTTAGAAATTCCATTTTTTAAGCCACGCGCCCAAATATGTTGGAACTCTGCGCCACCTAAACTTGTTCCATAATCACCAAAAGGATGAATATAACTTGTTTTTATTGCGCCCCAATCGATGAATTCAATTCCAAGTTTAAAGGTTGCATTTGTGGCAACCATAAATTCTTTTTCTTCAATGCCAAGAAAATCATTAAATTGCTTTATTTGCGGAAGACTGGCTTCGCCTACCCCAATTGTTCCAATTTCATCAGATTCGATTAAAACTATTTCTAAATTATTCGATTTCATAATTTTAGAAATAGCAGCGGCGGTCATCCAACCTGCTGTACCGCCACCAAGAATTACTATTTTTTGATTTTCAAACATTCTAATGCCATATAGTTAAACACATGTATAATATGAACTATTTTTGTGTTTTCGCAATTAAATTAGTGAGAAAAAAAGGCGGAGCATAAGCCCCGCCTTAATTTTCTAAATATTATAAATATTAGAATTTATAGCGTATGCCCATTTGTAAACGGCGGTCATTTTTAAACACACCACCAAACAATAATAATGGCGCTTTATCAGGATCTGCATCTGTAGAACCTTCAATTTGCTGAAGAACTTTAGTTTCAGTTCCAAGTAAATTGCTACCTTGTAAGCTTATTTGAAGTTTTGGTGAAACATCATAACGGATAGAACCGTCTAAGAAGCCTTGAGCACCATTCCAAACAGGTAAACCTAAGCAGCAGTCATTTACAGTCACAAGATATTTAGAACGCCAGTTATATGCCGCACGAATGCTCCATTTACCTTTGTCATACATACCTGCGATATTATAGTAATTATCTGACATGCCTTCTAAGCGTCCTGGATTAATTGCACCAGACTCTTCTGAACCAGCAGTAGAACCACCGTCAGCAGTATCAAGAGTTAAACCAGCATTTTCGATACCAGAATTCATAACATGCGTGAAGTTAGCTTGGATACCAAGACCAGACCAGTTTCCAGGTAAGAAGTCAAAGTAACGCTGGAATGCAATCTCAAAACCTTTTAAGCTTGCACCTTCGCCATTTACAGGACCGGTAAACCTTACATCTCTTGTAACACCATTATGAGTTACAGGAACTATGAAACGTCCATTTTGGATATAATCATAGAATTGTTTATAGAATGCGTTAAATGTCACGGAACCAACAGCTGCAAAATAATTCTCAACCGTGAAGTCTATATTATCCGCTGTAACTGCTTTAAGTCGCGCATTACCTGTTTGTCCAGTATAGCTAAACTTATATGAATAAGGTTGGCCATTACGGAACACTAAATTAGGATTAGCTGAGTTAACATCTGTTTGAACAAGTCCACCGCGACTTATGCTAGAGAAGTTACGTAAAAGACCCATCTCAGGGAAGCTCATACCACGAGAGGCTGCAAATCTTAACTGAAGCTTATCATTCACTTTATATTTTATATTAAAGCTAGGTAAGAAATATTCATGAGTTGATTCAGCTACAGACAATATCGAGTCAGCTAAACTGAAATTAATGTCATCAATAGAATTAGCAGTTAAACATCCAATTGGCGTAGGATAGAATGTAACACCATTAACTGGAGGATTTAAAGCATTGAATTGATCAATCTGTAATTGAGTTAAAGGAGTACACTGCAAGCTAGAAGCAGTGAATGGACTTGCGAAATTCAAGCCGCCAGAGCTTCTAGTTGTATTTTCAACATATCTTAAACCAACGTTACCTGAGAAAGTTCCTGAGCTGCCGAATAAATGCGCATCATTACCACCAAATTTAAGCATTAAATATGCAGCATTAGTAGTTTGTTTAACATCAAGAATTTCAGCTGCTGTGAAGCATGAATTTGCTAATTCAGTAGGACGTTCGCAAATTGGATTCCAGTTAGAACTAGCAACCCCACCTGCATCTGTTTGACCTCTGATAGAGAAGCGTTTTGCAAGCTCTTCTCTGCTAGACATGATTTCATCAGTTATGAATGGGAATACCCCAGTAATAACACCACCGCCAAAGAAATTACTTCCATAATCTTTAGTTGCATATGAACCAGGCTCATAACCTTGGAATAGACCTGCAGGTCCAACTGAAGGACCTGAGTCTATGAATAATGACTGTTCAGAGTTTGTATTCCATTCAGTCGCAACAGATTGCCAATTATAATTTGACCATTGGTGCTTTTGCTCTCTCTCAGCAGTCCTAAAGCCGCCGCGAATGCTATTTAACCAAGTGCCTTCAAATTTATAATCTGCATCAATACGGAAAGAGTTCTGAGTGCCTTTTGAGTCAGTAATGTGATCCATAATCCATTCAGGTGCATAGTTTCTAGCATCTGAAAGACCAGTACCTATTAAATTAACATTTGTAGGCGCAAGATATTTAACTACTGGATATTTTCCTGTTAAATCAAGATCTAAGTTTGCATAAGATTTAAGACCAATGCTTACATCATAATTTTCAGTCGTAGCTTCTATATATTGTATATCAGTTGAAAGTTTTAACTTCGGAGTAACATTCCAAGCATAGTTAAAGCTTACATCTTGTACATTTCTAGTTTCATCTGAGAATCTAGTACCTGCGGTTACAGAAACGCCATAACGACAAGCAGGTAATGGTTGACCATTTGCACCATTAAATCCATTCAAACATGGATTTTTCAATGGAACATTCACACCATGTTGAAGCGCATGATTACCGAATCTATTTGTTGATCCAGCCGGATAACCTAGTAATGTGTTTGTACCCCAATCGATATTTGGACCACCATTTGCCCAATCAAAAGTACTACCTAGTGAAGTAATTACACCTGATTTAAACATTCCGTTTTCATCAAATTGGAATGGCGCTCCGCCAACTGGAGGCGCTATAAGTGCATTTGTATAAACTGTTGAATGATTAGTTGCGCCCGGATCAACCCAGAAGAATGAACTACCTATAGTGTTTTCGTTCCAAGTATTTGTATAAGATGATTTATTAAATTGCAATGTTGCAAGCATTGTACGTTCATTATTTTGCCATTGTAATGCCGCAGAATAACCCTCACGCGTTCTATTATATGTATTATCATTAGTAGAAACACCAGAAGGAATATATACTTTATTAGGGCCATATAAACCAGCAGCAAATGGAGTTGCACGTGGTAATAATATACCTTGAGAATTAGTAGAAGCTTCAGAATAAGCACCATTAATCATGAAACCAAATTCACCAAATTTAGTATCGAATCTATCAGCAAAAATTCCTGAAATAGAAGGTTTAGTTTCTTCAACTAAATCACCATATTCTGCTTGTGCAGTTATAACCGCTACACGCTCTTTTTGGTCAAATGGCAGACGAGTACGTAAATTAACTGTTCCAGCAATACCACCTTCAATCAAGTCAGCAGTTAGGTTTTTATAAACGTCAACACCGCCCATTAATTCAGGCGATACGTCAGACCAAGAAAGACCATAACTTGAAGTTGCAGAGAAAGTATCACGACCGTTAAACTCTGAACGAACTTGTTGAAGACCACGAACAGTTACGCCTGATGGCTCAGCGGAGAAGTGAGCCACGTCATTTTTTGCAGCAAAGCGTTCAACAGTAACACCAGCAACACGCTGCAAAGCTTCCGCTACTGATTTATCTGGAAACACGCCAATATCAGAAGCAGAAATAGAATCTACAACCGTATCAGAATCTTTTTTGATTTGCTGTGCATTTTTCAAAGCACGACGCGTACCAACAACAACTACGTTAGTAGAAGCGGTATTACCCGATTCTGCCGTTGTTTCTTGCGCAAGAACAGGTGCGCTTACAGCCGATACAGCAGCCATTGCTATTACCGAAGCACCACAAGTTAAAAACTTACCGAAACTTGTTTTATTATTTTGTTTTATATTCACTAATATTCTCCCCAGAACAAACATTTTACCAATATGTAAACGTAAAATACGCTTAAATCAGCCAAAATAATTATAATAAATGCATATATGTTTGATAAGCTTTCGCTTAATAAAAACCTCTAGACCTTGTATAATAATTATATTTAATTAATTTAATAACATATTCATATTTAAAATCTAGACCTTTTTCCATGAAAAATTAAAAAAAATTAAAAAGAGTTGTAAAAATAGCTCATAAGAATAAAAAACCTTGAAAGATTATTAGTTAATTAAATGTTTTTTTATTAATTTATTAGAATTACTACCTTTAATCAGGTACAGCTTTAAATCCTAAAATAAACATTATTAACATTGTTTCAATTTTTTATTATGAAACACTATTTTTAAAAGCCGCAATAATAAATAAAGTCAATATATTTATTGACACATTCGCGCTTGTAACATATTTGAATTTTTTGCAAGTTTGCTATTTTAATGGAAATTTTTAAGAAGAATAATTATGATATACGTTGGGGTTGATTTTGGTGGCACTAAAATAGAAGCCGCCGCACTTAATAAAGAAGGTAAGTTTCTTTCACGCATAAGAGTTAATAACCCTGGTAATTACAATGACGCGATAAGTGAATTAGTGAATTTAGTAAATAATTGCGTTAAAGATGCAAAATTAAAAAATCCAGAATATAAAACTTGTGACTTCACTATTGGCATAGGAGTTCCAGGATCAGTTTCACCAATCGATGGCTTAATGCATAATGCCAATACGGTTTGGCTTAATGGCAAAGACTTTCAAGCTGATTTAAACGCTGCATTTAAGCGTGAGGTTAAAATTGCTAATGATGCAAACTGTCTGGCATTATCCGAAGCATTTGATGGAGCAGGTAAAAACTCAGCAAGCGTATTTGCGGTTATTCTGGGCACTGGATGTGGTGGTGGATTAGTTAATAATAAAAACCTTATTGAAGGCGCCAATGGAATTGCTGGTGAATGGGGTCATTTACCTCTTCCTTGGCCGAATGAAACTGAATTCCCCGCACCTTTATGTTGGTGCAAAAAACAAGGTTGTATTGAATTATGGATTTCAGGTAGCGGCGTTGCCAGAGATCACAAAATATCATTTGGCGAAGACATAAAGACAGAAACCATTATAGAGAATTTTAGAAAAAACGAACCAAAATCCACTGAAACCTTCAATAAATTCATAGATAGATTAGCAAGATCTATAATGATGGTCATAAATATATATGACCCTGAAATGTTTGTTTTTGGTGGCGGATTATCTAACGTTAATGAAATATATGATTTATTGCCTTCAAAAATAAATGCGCTTGCATTTGGCAATTCTTGGCAAGGCAAACTAAAGCCAGCTATATATGGTGATTCATCAGGTGTAAGAGGTGCAGCGTATCTTTGGCGGCAAGAAAAATATGCAACCAATATAAAAGAACATGAATTTTCAAAATTAATATAATCTAAAAAAGAAAGGGTGTATAGAATACACCCTTTTTAGTTTATAAGTATCTAAGAGGTTTAATTATCTCTTCATTAATTAAACAATGAAGAGTAGGGATTTATTAGAATTGGGCGCGCCAACCTAATAAAAGTGTTCTACCAGCATTAGTATATTGGTATGGAATGTTTTCAAATCCTAAATAACCTCTAAATCCTTGGTTATCTAAGTTAGTTGCATCAAGTGTAATACTTTGATCAACACCAAATGCTTTAAACTTATATGAAGCAGACATATCAATTTGGTAGCGTTCTTTTTGGAACCAATCATAAGGAATGCTGTTTGGTGAAGGCAAGAAGCCAATCTTCATTACGCCAACATTCACATAGCTTACACGTGCAGAGAATGGACCATTCTCATAAAATGTAGTTACGTTATATGTAGATTTTGGAATGCTTAATAAAGTAGTATCACCAAAACTAGTGTAGTTTACAGAGAAACCAAGACCTTCGGTTACAAAGTCTAATGGTTGAACCCACATAGCTTCTAAACCTTTTAATTCTGATTTAGTATCAAGATTAACTTTGGTTGACAAATTAATTGAATTATTTGCCACTATTGAAGGGTTAGCAAGTAAGTTTGCAACAGTAGTATTAGCAGAAACCGCCATCGCACCTTGCTGCGCAGAGCTTAAGCTTGTTACTGGAACACCCAATTGAGAGAATGGTACAACTATATTTCTATTTACAACAAAGTTTTCAATTTCTTTGCTGAATGCTGTTAATCCTACATAATTATTTTTTGAGAAGTAATATTCACCGCCAAAATCATAATTTGTTGAATAGAATGGTTTAAGCGCAGGATTACCTTGGCTTGCACTTTGTGCGCTTGGGTCACTAAACCCTAATTGCGATGACATATCAGAAGGATTTGCACGTGTCATGGTTTTAGACGCGGCAAAACGAATATTAAGATTATCATTCACTTGTAATACAGAGTTCAATGAAGGCAAATAATCACTATATTTATGATTAGTTGTAATTCTTATAATCTGTCCATTTACGCTTGAAGGCGAAGTAATGGTTTGATCTGTTTCTTGATAACGAACACCAAAGTTTGTTTTCAATTTCATTTGACCAAATTCATGCGTATTATTAGCCATTATATAGGCATTTTTAACTTTTTCATTTATGTCAGAAGCACCAGCACCATTATATGTAGTACCTGTTGTTTCATTGCCTTCCGCACCAATTAATTGCGCATAATTAGTAACCGCAGCAAATTTAGCAAAGTCTGGTGTTACAAACTGAGTATAACCAGCACCTGTTACGCCATTATTTGCAAACATATTTGTAGTTTGTTTTTTAAGATAATTTGGAAGCTGCGCATCTGGAATTGCCGCCGCCCATGCATTTCTGAAAGCTGCCGAATTATCGGTAACTTTAATCTTTCTAGTAAACTCATCAGTTGCTGCACCAGTTTTAAACGTCCACTCACCCCAAGTTTTAGTAAGATTTGCACGTAAAGAAGTTGAATTCACTTCACGACGATCACGTTGCAAGAATAAATTGCTTAAGAAAACTCTCCAGCCAATTGTTGTGCTATTTAAATCAACACTTGAAACAATTGTTGGAATATCATTACCAGGCGTATTTGTATAATCAACATTAACTGTCGATTGGAAAGCTGTACGCATTTTAATGAAGGTTACATCGCGTTCATAGGTTGATTCCATATTCGCCGCAGACATATCAAATTTTAATGTATCCGAAATATCATAAATTAAGCTTAGATTAAGGCTCGTGAAATCAGTTTTATCTTCATAGAAATTTGTTTCTTCAAAGAAATTTGAATTGGCAAATCTACCAGAAGTAACAACATTATTCGCATCAACCTTTAAGTTAAGCGGAATCATGCCGCCATTATAATCATCACCTGGGCCAGTATTACGAACTGCCCACATCATATTAGATCTTTCGGCGCTTCTGCTAGCTTTACCGTGAAGGATGTCTAGATTAACCTTAAGTTTTTCACTTGGACGCGCTTCTAATGCAACTAGACCAACTTCATTTTTAGAAGTTCCATCGAGATAATAATTACGACCAAGCCTTGGAATAATTGCCCCTTTTAATTGATCTAAAGTCAAGCCAGGGTTAAGCGCTAATAATTGTGATTGCGACAATGCACCCGGCGTTAAGCCATTACCTGTATAGCTATAAACAGTATCACTAAAACGGAATTGATTTGAACCCGCAGGGTTAACAACAGTTGTAACCCCATTTACAGTTGGGAATGAAGCACCCGGATCACAGCCTGTGCAGAAGTTTGCAAGGTTCGGATCGCCCCAACCAACCGTTTCAAAGCCATCAGAGAATATATGTTTTGTTGTATTTGTATAACCAACTAAGACACCAAATTTATCCCAAGTTTTATTAGCAACGGCAGTAATACGCGGTGAACCTTTTTCAGCATTAAAGCTATAATTATTTTGCGCTATAACAACTAAATGTTGACCTTTATTATCAAATGGTCTTGCATTTTGCATATCAACAGATCCAGCAATACCGCCTTCAACTCTGTCTGCACCTTGAGTTTTTCTTACATCAACACGATTAAATAATCCTGTAGGGAACATATCAAGGTCAACTTGACGGTTTGGAGATGATGAGCCAGTAAAACCAAAATCCGACGCAACCGCAACTCTATTGCCATTCATAGAAACCAAAGTGAATGCAGATGGAAGACCGCGAACCGCAATTTGTGAACCCTCACCACTTAATGAATCACGTTGAACAATCATACCAGGCACACGCTGCATGGCTTCTGCCATGTTTAAATCTGGGAACTTACCAATATCTTCAGAGAAAATTGTTTCCGTAAAATCCACAGACTGTTTTTTGGCATTGATTGCACTTCTTAATGATGCGCGATAACCAGTAACAACAACAGTTTCCTCAGCTTTATTTTTAGATTCTTGCGCATATGCAGGAACAATTAAGCCAGAAAGAGCCGTAGCCGCAAGCAAAGCCGAGCGCACCCCAATTGATATTGTTTTATATACTTTCATATTTCTTCCCCTCATTATTGGTAATACCATTAGTTTTACCTATGGATTACCATTAGAAACATTAAAGTCAATATTGTATTACAATTAAAATATAAAAATAACTAAAGTGTGACCCAAAAGCCCCTATATAAGACTTTTTATGTTTAATATCTTGTATTTTGGTCAAACCTATTAGTATGAGTAATTCGATTAATCACGTTTAAAATCTATAAATACAAGCTTATAACCATTCTCTTTAATTGTATTAAGCATGCTTGGTAATGCCAATGCAGTTTGCATTTGCGCATCATGCATAAGAATAATTCCGCCATTATTGGCTTTAAGTCCGTCTAATAAACGCGTATTTAATTGTTCTTTGCTTGATGGCTCCCAATCTGTGATTCCCGAATCAATACTGAAAATAATAAAGCCTTTTTGCTTTAAAGCTTCAGTAGTATATGGCGCATTTGCAAGAAATGGGAATCTATAAAAAGGTGCAAAGTCCTTACCTAGAACCTTATTTGCAATTTCTATATTCTTATCTAAATCTTTAGCTTGCTCTAATTCGCTTAAATTATTGATATTTTTATGATCAAGTGAGTGAATGCCAGCTGTATGGCCATTATTAATTACTAATTTTGCAATTTGCGGATTGGATTCTAAATTATTTCCAACCATAAAAAATGTCGCTTTTGCACATTCAGCTTTCAAAGCTTTAAGAACTATAGGTGTTGATTCTAAATTTGGGCCATCATCAAAAGTAAGCACAACTTCTTTTGGATTTAATTTCAAGCCTTCATATTGAATGCGTCCATATTTTTGACCTTTTGGCTCTTTATCAAGAATAATTGTTCTTGATACCCCCAAAGCATTGGGATTATCACACTCATTTAAATTATTTTGTACTAGACTTGATTTTTTTGTATTCTCAGCTGCTACCGTGCTGCAAGCTGATATAGTTAAACACGCGAATATTGCGCTATAAAATTTAGCATTTTTCATTTTAATCTCCCTAATTATTTTGTTTGCAAACTAATTTATTTACAAGCTAGGTCAAGCTTTATATATCCGAATCAAGACAGGGGTTTTTATGCGTTATTTACACACTATGGTTCGGGTTAAGAATCTTGATGCTTCACTTAAATTTTATTGCGAAGGTCTTGGGCTTGAAATTGTAAAGAAAATTGTAAATGAAACCGGAAGGTTTACGCTTATATTTCTTGGTGCAAATGAGGACGCGCATACTACGGTGCGTGATGATGGAAAGCGCGGCGCACCCCATATAGAACTTACTTATAATTGGCCAGATAATGAAGGCAATTTAGAAGAATATCAAGGCGGCCGAAATTTCGGCCACCTTGCATATGAAGTCGATAATATTTACGAAACTTGTAAACATTTAATGGCGTTAGGTATTTTAATTAACCGCCCACCAAGAGATGGAAACATGGCTTTTGTGCGCTCACCCGACAATATATCTATTGAGATATTACAAAAAGATAAGCCGTTAGAACCACAAGAGCCATGGATTTCAATGCCCAATATTGGCACTTGGTAAATCAAACAATTATTTCTTTGCACCAATATTCATTTTTGACACTTCTGTGGCTGCAAGTAAGAATGCACCTACGCCATAATATTGAGTATCATTAAATTCCACGCTTTCTGGTCTATCGCTTACTGGCTGAACATAGCCTAAACGACCACTTGGATGAATAGATTTAACAAGTGCTGCCCAACCTTTTTTGATGGCTGGTTCAAATTCTTTTCTTGGCAATAATCCATTATTAACACCCCAAGCAAGTCCATACACATAAAATCCAGTACCACTTGATTCAGGCAATGACTTAGAAGGATCGCTTAATAATGAAGGTGACCAATAACCGTCGGCTTTTTGAATACTAATTAATTTTTTCGCCATTTTTTTATATAAATCTACAAACTTAGCTTTATCAGGATCATTATTTTCAAGAAGCGGGATTATGCGTGCAAGGCCAGCAAATACCCAACCATTTCCACGCGACCAAAATAATTTTTTCCCATTATCATCGCGTTTGTCAAAAAATCTGCTGTCTCTAAAATATAGATTTTCTTCTTTATCGAATAAATATTCAGTAGCTACCCAGAATTCTTTCTTTGCAAATTCAGCGTATTTTTTATCTTTGGTAATTTTACTAACTTCTAGCAATGCCGCAGGTGACATAAAAATTGCATCACACCAGCACCAACGATCAAGACATGTTGGCTGACCTTGGCCTTTTGGCTTGTCTATATAAGCCAAATCAACAGTTGAAGGATTGGCAATAATTTCATCAAATACTTTTATCATAGGTTCAATAGCTTTGTTACCAGCACCATTTTTATAAGCCCATAAATAAGTTTGGCCTATCATATGGTCATCTGCATGGTATTTTCTATTTCCAAGCTTCCAATCATTAGCTACGCCACGGGAGAAAATGACTTGCTTATATCTTGGCTCTTTTGAAAAATCTGCAAGTTCAGTAAAGCCTATAAATAAGGCGCCTTGTACCCATCCTTTTTTCTCTGGTGTATCGCCAGAAGCTTTTAAAGGTATTTCACCGCCGGCTAATGTTGATATTTGGTGGTCGGCCACTTTTTCAGAAAGTTTTAAAATATAATTTTTATTATATATTTGGCTGTTAGCCTGCGCATTTGCATTATATGCAAATAAGCAAGCTGAAACAGCTAAACAAATTGCTTTAATTTTTGATTTTATCATCCTTCACTCCTTCTTGAGTTTTTTCAAACATAATTAATTCCGCCGAACTTGGAATATAAGTTAATGGCAAGTCTCTATGCGGAGCAAAGCTTGACCATAAAAGCACGTAATTATTTGATTCAATTGAATATAGGCTTCGGCCGTCTGATAGGCTGAAATATTTTTTATTATTATCTATTAGAGAGTTTACTTTGTTTTCTGAAACAGTCGAAAGACTAGGGTCATCAATTAAAAACTCAAGATCTTGATTTTGTTTATTTATAATAAGTTTTAATTTATTATCGCCAATTGCAATTATTTTATCTATCTTAATTTCAAAATTAATAGTGCCATTGCCCTTGAAATCCCACCTATAATTTGACCAATTACTAATTTGCTTAGTTTGCCATTTATTATTTAAATAACGCGCCAAATAGATTTGTGTGTTTCCTTGTTTATCATATTTATGATATACCACTAAGACATTATTATTATTATCAAATCCAATTATTGTATTATTATTTATCATACCGCCAAAGCTTGGTACTGGGTCGATAATTTCGCCAGTATTAAAAATAATTGGTAATTTATATGGCGTACCATCGGCCTTGAACCAATCTTTTAAATTTTTTGATTTCGCATATGATAAGTCGTGATTAGTTTGGGCATTAGGGCTATCGCGCCACACCCATACCAGGTGAAAAAAACCATCTTTTCCTAAAATAGGACCATGAAAATAGGCGTTTCTTTTGCCCTCACCATTTACCAATACGCTTTCAAATAAAGGCTCCCAATTTGATTGAGCATTATACGAATAATAAATCTCATTTCCGCGACCACTTGTCCCCTCGCGAAACTTAAATATTAAATCGCCATTATTATTATTTAAAAAAATCGGATAAGTGACTTTGGTTTCTTTATCCTTTGAAACCATAATTTCTTGACGCTTTAATGTTCGAATATCAGAATTACTAGCCGATTTGAAATAATTTAAAGGATCAACATGCATATTTGCCGCTACATGCAATTCACCATTCGGTGAAAAGCCCATTGCTATATGATTATGACTATCCCAGCCTAGCCAAGTATCAAGTTTTTGATACATCCAATGTGATTTTTGATTTTTAGGACGCGATGCTATAACTAATTGCCGATTTGCATCATAATAACCAATAAATACATGTGTCTTATTTTCAATTATTGAAAAGCCAACATGATTTCCAGACCAGACACTATCAATGGCTTCAAAATTATTTGGTCTAATTATTGATTGATTGTTTTGCGCAAATGACTTTTCAAAGCTGAAAAGCAAAAAAAGCAAAGGAATAATTATGCGAAATCTCATAATTATTTAATAAGACAAATTAATTAAAAATGCAAATATATATTACTTATACCTGAATTAATTCTGCATTTGTGATAACTGCATACAATGAATCAAGGTTTCTTGAGGTTCTAACAGAAGCTCTAAAGTCAGAAGATTTAAACAAACGCGCAAGCTTAGCTAAAGATTTTAAATGCTCTGCACCGCAATCTTCTGGTGATAATAACATGAAAACAATATCAGCCGGCATAGAATCATAAGCTTCGAAATCAACTGGCTTATCCAAAAGGGCAAATAAGCCACATACTTTACTTAAACCTTTTAAACGGGCATGCGGAATAGCAACTCCTTCGCCAATTCCAGTGCCACCCAAAGCTTCACGCGCCATAGCGTGCTCAAAGACCAAATTTGCATCAATCCCATAAGCGGTATTTGCAACTTGCGCCAAAGAATGAATAACAGATTTTTTGTCTTCTGCTTTTAACTTATATAAAATAGCATTATTTGAAAGTAATTCGCCAATTTTAGGCATTTTAATATTCCTATGACAAACTTCTTATGACGAACTCATTATAATAAGTTTTGACTATAAATTTCCGTTATGAATTAATTTTAAGCCATAACACTTAAAAGAAATAAAATGCCGAAAACTTCGGTATTTAAGGTAATTATTGCCCCTAAAAGCAATTATATTACAATAAATACCAAAGAATTCAGGCTAAATATAATATTAAATTAATAAGTGCAAGTAATTATTCAGCCGCTATAGACTTTATTACTTCTGAATTATGATGATCTGTTAGTTTTCTTTTCATTCTTCTAACACGTTTTTCTAATTTATCTTGCGCACTAGCAAATGCAAGATGCGGATCATTAGCTTCGGCTTTCGCCTCAAGGCTTATTTTTGAATCAAGATGAAGTAGAATTTCGCAAATGAATAAGTGACGTTCTTTGCCGATTGTAACTATGGCTTCACCGTCCCTGCTACTCGAATATCGTCCTATACCTAAGTTAAGATCATCAGTAATTTTACTTCGTAAAGCATCACCCACTTCAATATGGCGTCCTGCTACTCTTACACGTAATTCACTCATAAGAACCTCCTTTGGATCTAAGTTACTAATTCGAAGCCATTTGGCCGATGCGCCTCCTTTGAACCGATGATGGAATACGCATTGCCTCCCGGTATTTCGCTACTGTACGACGCGCTATGTCAATTCCTGTTTCTTTTAGGATATCAACTATCGCGTCATCTGATAATGGACTCAAAACTTGCTCTTCGTCAATCAAAGATTTGATCTGATGACGAACAGTTTCAGCAGAATGTGCATCACCACCATAAGAAGACGATATTGAGGCGGTAAAAAAGTATTTTAATTCAAAGACTCCGCGTGGAGTTGATATATATTTATTAGATGTAACACGGCTTACAGTTGACTCATGCATTTCAATGATATTTGCCACATCTTTAAGCACAATGGGCCTTAAGTGAGAAACACCATAAGTTAAGAAGCCGTCTTGCTGTCTTACAATTTCTTTGGCAACTTTGAGAATTGTTTTCGCCCTTTGGTCAAGACTTCTTATAAGCCATGAAGCTTCGGCATGACATTCATTAACATAAGATTTTTCATCTTCGGTTCTAGCGCTTCGTGAAATGGTTTCACAATAAGCATTATTCACAAGTACTTTTGGAAGATTATCGGAATTTAGTTCAATTACCCAAGTGCCATTTGGTGCTTCTTTTACATAGACATCAGGTACAATTGCATGAGTATTAACCGTTCCAAATGCTGATCCTGGTTTCGGAACAAGCATTCTTATTTCTTTAATCATTCCGGCAATATCTTCGCCATCAACTTCGCAAATTAAGCAAAGATTACGCAAATCTCTTTTTGCTAATAAGTCGAGATTTTCAATAAGCTTTTCCATTGCTGGGTCAAAGCGGTCTTTTTCAATTAATTGTAATTTAAGGCACTCTTCAACACTTCGCGCACAAATCCCTGTTGGCTCAAAAGTCTGGAGAATTTTTACAATTTCTTCGATTTTTTCTTGACTAACTCCAAGATTATTTGCGGTTTCCGCCATTTCTGCACGCAAATAACCACCTTCATCAACAAAATCGATTAAATATGAAGCTATTAATTTATCTTTCTGATCAGCAAAAGCGATCGCCGCTTGCGCTTCTAAATGATCATGCAAACTTAATTCTTGACCTAGTGTATTTTCAATACCTTCTAAATCATCATAATGACGACCATCAGAGGCATTAGACCAATCAGTTTGCGAACCTATGGCTTCGACTGCCTGCATGTCACCATCGGGGTTTATATCTTCATATGACGCATCAAATGCAGCATCGGCATTTGGATCCGAATTATCGGCACTTATGTTAAGTTCGGAAGCTTCATCATTTTTAGATTCTGATTCGGTGGTATTTTCTTCGCTATCTTCTTGACGCTCTAATATTGGATTACGCTCAAGTTCCTGCTCTATATATTCCGCAAGCTCAAGATTGGATAATTGCAATAGCTTAATCGCTTGTTGCAATTGGGGGGTCATCACCAAACCCTGACCCTGTTTTATATCCATTCTTTGGGCTAATGCCATGAAATTATTATACCTTTAGCAATATGATACACTAAACTTGTTAATAATTTCCGAAATTAGTTAATAAGACATTCTTTCATTTTAGTATTTTTGCATTTTTGCAGATGAATTTGCATAAAAAACATAATGAAAACACATTGCAGATTAAACCCCTAAAATAAGAATATATTGCGCTTTAATTTTGCAATATTTATATAAAAAGGCTTATAAATAAACGGTTTAGAAGTCTTTGCCTAAATAGAAGCGTCTTACATCTTCATTTTTCAAGACTTCTTCTTCTGAGCCTTCAAACAGCACTCTACCATCATAAATAATTGAGGTTCTATCAACAATTTCAAGGGTTTCGCGAACATTATGGTCAGTTATTAAAACGCCAATTCCGCGATTCTTCAAATAGCCTATAAGGCCACGAATATCCGATATTGCAAGTGGATCTACACCTGCAAAAGGCTCATCTAAAAGAATATATGAAGGATTAGTTGCAAGCGCACGCGCAATCTCAAGCCGTCTTCTTTCACCACCTGATAAAGTTGGTGCCGGTTGGTTTTTTACTTTTTCAATATGTAATTCTTGCAAAAGCTCATTTACTCTTGCGGCTTGCTTGGTTTTATCAGGCTCAATCACTTCAAGTGCCGCTAAGATATTATCATAAACGCTTAGGCCACGAAAAATCGAAGGTTCTTGTGGCAAATAACCAAGCCCCAGCCGCGCGCGAACAAACATTGGAAGCCTTGTGGCATCAATCCCATCAATTTCAACATAGCCAAAATCAGAAGGAATAAGACCCATAATCATATAAAAGCACGTGGTTTTTCCTGCGCCATTTGGCCCTAAAAGCCCCAAGACTTCACCACGATTTAATTTTAATGATACATCTTTTACTACTTCACGCCCTTTAAAGCTCTTGCCAAGATTTTCAGCAATAAGACCTGATTTAGTATCACTTGTGCTATTTATTGGGCGCATTATTTAGATTTAGGTTCAGATTTAGGGAAGAATACCGCGCGAACCCTACCATTGCTTGATTTCATATTTGATGCACGCGTAACAGTATTAATAGTAAGCTCTGTGCCAGTAAGAACATTCTGACCCTGTGTAAGAATTACATTTCCAACAAAAGTTATAGTTTTAGTGCTAGCGTTATATTCACCTCTATCACCTCTTACTTTTTCAGTAGGTGAAACATAGAAAATTTCTGTATTACTTACAACTCTATCTATTTTTCCATCATTTGCTGTGCCGGCCGCGCCATAATAAACATTGAATTTAGAAGATCTTATAACCGCGCCATCTTGAATAACTTCGGCATTGCCAGAGAATATAGCCATATTATTTTGAGGCTGCACATCAATTTCATTTGCGGTAACTTGTACCGGTCCGCCTTCATTATTTTGCGCAATTGCAAAGCCTGCAAAGCCAATTAATGCTAAAAGACTTGCACCTAAAACCACTTTAGAAATTTTTAGGTCAAGTTTTTGAAAATTAAGAAATAAATTCTTAGATGCCATTATTATATCCTCAATAATCTATTTAGACTATTTTTTATTAATTGAAAACCGCCCTTGCATTACCTTTTATAATAATACGGTTTGTATTGGTAAAATATTCATAAGATTGACCATTAACAGTACCCATAGGCAAAACTATACTAACCCCACCAGTACCATAAGCCCGCCCTTGATTAACATTAACCAATAACCTCTGTGAGTTTGCTTTTGAATTTTTCTGTGTCACCACAACGCTATCTTGGAAATCTATAATACCAATATTTTGTGACCAAACCGCAGAGCGACTATCAATTGTTTCGCCATTAGGTCTTTCAAAATGTACAAGCCCATTAAGCCAAAGCTTTGATTGCGATATTGATTCTGTGCCTGTTTCTGCGCCCCAAAATGCAGAATCAGCCGTAGCCCTTTCACCGGTTTTTCTGGTTAGAACTACATTTTTATTAAGCTTAAGCTCTTGGGTTAATTGATTCCAATTTCCTTGATCTGCTATAACTTCTAGCCCGTCTTCAGTTGTCATTTTCGGGTTCGTGAGCATAATAATATTCTCACCCTCTAATGATTTTTGTGCGGTTTTGGCGTTAATAGTAACTTTGCCGCCTGAAACCGAATGGCCAATAAAGCGGGCATTTTTAATGATTAAATCATCACCACTAAGGACTTCACTAACCTCTGTTTGTTTCGGGAATAAAACGCCAATAAATGAAAACCCGATAAATAGTGCCATAGATCCAAGCCCAATTATGGTAAGTATTAAACGCATTGTTTTTATTTGCAATTCGCGTTTTTTTAAGCCTTGCTCGGTTAAGCGCTGCTCAAAAATTGGGATTGCATCTACGTCTATTATTGGTTTGGTCATTTAGTTTTTTTCAAAACTTTCTTTCATTGATGAGAGAAAATATCGGCTTCTTCATAGCCAATAATATCAAGCGCCGCGCGGGTTGGCAAAAACTCAAAACAAGCTTTGGCAATTTCAATACGATTATGTCTTTCAAGCATCATATTTAATTTATCACGCGCCGCATGAAGATATAAAACATCAGAAGCGGCATAGTTTAATTGCGCCTCTGTAAGTTCATCCGCGCCCCAATCCGAAGACTGCTGCTGCTTATTAAGTTCAACCCCTACGGTTTCACGCAATAAATCTTTTAAGCCATGTCTATCGGTATATGTACGGCTTAGTTTTGATGCAATTTTTGTGCAGAAAATTGGCGCGCAATCAATACCAAGATATTTCTTTATCATAGCAACATCAAAACGCGCGAAGTGAAAAATCTTTTCAATATTAGGATTAGTAAAAATAGCCTTTAGATTAGGGCAATTGTAGGTTTTCCTATCCATTTGCACCACATGAGCGTCGCCTTTACCATCTGATAATTGAACAACGCATAATTCATCACGAACCAAAGAAAGCCCCATAGTTTCGGTATCAACCGCAACCGCACTTCCAAAATCTATACCGCTGGGCAAATCGCCCTTATGATAAAAAACAGCCAATTTAAATTCCTTTTGCTTCTCTTTATCATATATAGATACAATGCCAAGAAGCATAGGCAATTTTATTACAAATAAGCTTTGTTATTTAAATGTTGTGGCTATTAATTTACCGATTTCTGCCAAACTTTTTTTATTTTCTGGGAATGGGTATTTAGAATCTCTTACATATGCGGCCACACAAATTGGCGGCCTATTTGGCCTATGGATTATTCCAATATCATTCACTGTGCCTTTACCATCAGAGCCAGTTTTATCGCCCATTTTCCAATTTTTAGGAATGTATTTTTTAAGGCTTTCATCCCCCGTTGTATTCGCAAGAAGCCAAGCATTTAATTGCTTTTTGGAATTTGGTTTAAGCGCGTTTCCAACGCATAATGCCTTTATATTCTTCATCATTGCCATTGGCGTTGTTGTATCCGAAGGCGAATTAATATCAAACCTATTCATCTCTGGCTCTTTATTATCAAGCCGTGTGAAATTATCGCCAATAGAGCGCGCAAACATATTAAATCCCGAAGTTCCGCCTATTTCATCAATCAAAAGATTCGCCGCGGCATTATCCGATGTTGTAACCGTGGCATGGCATAATTCGGCAATTGTCATTTCACCATTTATATGTTTTTCGGTAATTGGTGAATGATGTATCATATCGGATTTTTTGATTTTAACTTTTTTATTTAAATCAAGCCTTCGAGTTTCCGATAGTTTTAATACATTTGCCGATAGCATCATTTTAAAAGTAGAGCACATCGCAAAACGCCCATTACCATTATATTCAAAAGTTCGCTTTGTTTCATAATCATAAACCGCGACACCAATGATTCCGCCTGATTCTTTTTCAATTGCTTGCATTGTCTGAATGAATTGACCTTCTGGCGTAAGCGTAAGCGCCATTGCATTTGTCGAAGTCAAAATCCCAAGCCCAATTCCAGACTTAATAAAGTCGCGTTTTTTCATTTCCCACTCCGTAAATTTCAATCCATTTGTTAATTATAAATATGGCGTAATTATGATTGATTAAAATAAAAAAAATATGCTTTGCCCTGTTTAATATTTTTTAGCTTTAGTCTAAAGATAGCGCATAAATAGGAATAAAAATGGCACAACAATATATTTTTCAAATGCAAGAACTTTCAAAAACTTATGCCGGCGGCAAAAAAGTTTTTGAGAATATTTGGCTTTCATTCTATCCCGATGCGAAAATCGGCGTGGTTGGTGTTAACGGCTCTGGTAAATCGACACTTTTGAAAATTATGGCTGGTCTTGATAAAGACTTTAATGGTGAGGCACGCCCCGCAAAAGACGTTAAAATGGGCTATCTTTCGCAAGAGCCAGAACTAGACCCAAATAAAAATGTTTGGGAAAATATTATTTCTGAATGCCCTGAGAAAATAATTTTTGATAATTATAATGCGGTCGCAATGAAAATGGCCGAAGATTATTCCGATGAATTAATGGAAGAAATGACCAAGCTTCAAGAGCAGGTGGACGCACATGACGCTTGGGATATAGACAGCAAAATTGAAATGGCGATGGAGGCTTTACGCTGCCCTGAAAATGATGCCGATGTAACTAAACTTTCGGGTGGTGAGCGCCGCCGTGTTGCGCTTTGCCGCCTTTTATTATCAAAGCCTGATATGATTTTACTTGATGAGCCGACAAACCATCTTGATGCGGAATCAGTTGCATGGCTTCAACACCATTTAGAGGAATTCCCAGGTTGCGTTATTTTGGTAACGCACGATAGATATTTCCTTGACCAAGTTACCAAATGGACGCTTGAGTTAGACCGCGGCAAAGGCATTCCATATGAAGGTAATTATTCGGCTTGGCTTGAGCAAAAAGCAAAACGTATGCAGCAGGAAGACCGCGAATCTGAATCACGCAAACGCGCAATCGACCGCGAACTTGAATGGGTGCGCCAATCACCAAAAGCGCGCCAAGCCAAATCAAAAGCCCGTCTTGCACGCTATGAAGAGCTTGTAAATGAAGCCGAGCGCGAAAAACAAACATTCGCGCAAATTCAAATCCCACCAGGGCCGCGCCTTGGTTCCGTGGTTATTGAATTTGATGGCGTTAAAAAAGGCTTTGGCGATAAATTATTAGTTGATAATTTATCATTCAAACTTCCACCAGCAGGCATTGTTGGGGTTATTGGCCCGAATGGTGCGGGTAAATCAACCATGTTTGGTATGATAACCGGCGCACACAAGCCAGATGAAGGCACAATCCGCCTTGGTGAAACCGTGAAGCTTGGCTTTGTTGACCAATCGCGTGATAATCTTGATCCGAATAAAACCATTTGGCAAGAAATCTCCGATGGGCTTGACATAATCGAGGTTGGTGGCCGCGAAATCAATAGCCGCGCCTATGTTTCTTCTTTCAATTTCAAAGGCGGCGATCAACAGAAAAAAGTTGGCCTTCTTTCAGGTGGTGAGCGTAACCGTGTACATCTTGCAAAAACTCTTAAAACCGGTGCGAATGTTCTCTTACTCGATGAGCCAACAAACGATTTAGACGTTGAAACCTTACAAGCACTTGAATCCGCACTTGATGATTATCCAGGCTGCGCAGTGGTTATTTCGCACGATAGATGGTTCCTTGACCGCGTTGCCACCCATATTCTTGCATTCGAAGGCGACAGCCATGTTGAATGGTTTGAAGGAAATTTCGAAGCCTATGAGGAAGATAAAAAACGCCGCCTTGGTGTTGATACACTTATCCCGACCAAGCTTAAATTCCAGAAATTTGCGAGATAAAACATCACACATAAATTTTTTGGTCGTCCACGCATTGCGTGGACACCTGACCAAAATAATTTATGGTGGGAAAATTCAGAATAAGAATTCCGAAAGCGTTTTGCAAAAAGTGAAGCTTTTTACTTTAAAAACTCGACTAAATAAAAGTGGCGGCTCGTCGGAATTTTTATACATGATATTTATGGGATATTTTTGGGCGCATTTTGCGTCCTTTTTTTAATTGACAAATTATACCATTTTTGGTATATAATACAAATGTGGAAAGTCAAAATCCTAAATGATAATGTTGAACGAGAAATACTTGCGCTCCCGAAAGATATGCGTTCGCGACTAACTAGGTTTATACAAATCATTATTGAACATGGATTTGAAGCATTACCTAGAGAAGCAACTAAGCACCTTGAGGGCAAATTATGGGAATTGCGTATTAAGGGTAAAGACGGAATATCTCGCGTGATTTACGTCACAGCAACAGAAAAACAAGTGATTTTACTGAGGGCATTTGTCAAAAAATCTCAGAAAACACCGATTAACGAACTTGAAATCGCGCGCAATAGAATAAAGGAGCTTGAATAATGAAAGATTATATGGAACTCCATGATAAATGGATGAAAGACCCTGATTATAAGCGTGAATATGATGCCCTTGAAGAAGAGTTTGCGCTTATACATGCTGTTATTTCCGCAAGAGTTGATGCAGGACTTACCCAAGAAGAATTGGCAATTCGTATGCAAACCACCCAAGCGGCAATCGCCCGCCTTGAAAGTGGCAAACAAATGCCAAGCACACGGACTTTGGAAAAACTTGCCAAAGCCACAGGAACAAAACTTAGGATTAGTTTTGAGAGGGCGGCATAGTTTTTTTTCAATAAGGCTTTAAGTGTCATCCCCGAATTTTGCAAAAATATCAGGGATCTTTTTGAATTAACACGCGACCATATAAAATTGTCGGCTCTTAGTAATTCTTATACATATTATTTTGGGCGCAGTTCATATTGCGCCTTTTTTGTTGAAGTATTAATTATCCCATTTTTTAATTACCTAGAAACGAATAAAATTCTATTTTTACAACCATTGCAATATTTTACTATTTAAAATATTGTTACCTTATGGAATATGATAATAAAGATATCGACTATATTGCTAACTCAAAAGGTGATAGGCTGTATATAAATCCCGCAATCAAAAATGGGGTTCAATATGGCGCATTTGCAAAACTTATTGATGATAATGAAAAAATTATAGGGATTACTGAAGTCGGTGATAGATTTAAGATTGGAATTTCAGTTTTTTATTCAACTGAGTTCAACGACTTTACAACTTTCAAAATCACAAAAAATAAATATCATAAGAGATTTGGTTGGAAGCTTGACGGAGAAGTAAAAGTTAACGGCTTTCAACTTGCAAATTTACGCCAGTTCACAGAAATTTTGTCTAGCCTTAAACTATCAGAAGCGTCAAAAACTAAAATTGATCTACAAGAAATCGGTGAAACAACATTTAATACTATACTTAATTCTGAAACTGGTAAAAAACTAATACAAACACTTTCAGAAAACCCTGAACTTACTACAGATATTTTTGCTCTTGCAAATAAAAAATTTGCACTAAACGAGTTTAAACAACTTTTAGATAAGTTTGAGGAATACAAAGATTCTTATATTCAAAAGTATGGAATTAAATCATTAGGCGAATAAATACTCAGAAATTATAGTTTTGTGAGTTCATGGCATTAAATTTTATTAAAA
>CAYUCW010000010.1:0-48442 GCA_964443435.1 uncultured Caulobacteraceae bacterium
AATAGTTGATTTAAAACTCGATTGCGGCTTTGGGAAGTTTTCAGTTTGGGACATAGCTATACTTATTGATTTGATATTTAAAAAGACGCAAGAATGCGAAGCAATGAATGCTTAATTATTTGTAATGAATATAATAAGGATAAAAAGAAAATCTAGTGATAATAATATTTATTTACAGGGATAATAAGGCTTTTTCCAATGCCAATATATCTTCTGGATAATCGCTTTCAAAACTCAGGCGCTCACTTGTGGCGGGATGCGTAAATGCAAGGGTTTTAGCGTGTAATGCTTGGCGTGAGATTTTTGCTTCCTCTGGCAAGCTTGCCAAAAGTTTGCGCCCTGAATTATTATCACCATAGACCATATCACCAATAAGGGCACAGCCAATATGTTTCATATGCACCCTAACTTGATGGGTACGCCCCGATTCAAGCTTGCATTTCATAAGGCTGGCGATTGGTTGCCCATTATGAAGCCCATAGGTTTTTAAGCACTCATAATTGGTTGCCGCCGATTTACCGTTTTCCGAATTATTATCAATCGTAGTCATGCGCTTACGATTATGCGGATCCCTAGCGATTCTGGCTTCAAGCCTTCCTGAGCGCGGGTATGGAGAAATAGGCGCACCAACGCAAAATGCATGATAGAGCCTATCAATAGTTCTATTTTGAAACTGATGCCCAAGGCTTGTCATGGCAAATGCCGATTTACAAACCACCATCACACCCGAAGTGTCTTTATCAAGCCTATGAATAATTCCAGGGCGGCCCATTGCGCCAATTTTTTTTAAATCTTCACCGCAATGATAAAGCACGGCATTAACAAGTGTGCCCGTCCAATTACCAGGGGCAGGATGCACCGAAAGTCCAGCCGGCTTATTAATCACCAATAAATGGTCATCTTCGAAAATTATATCAAGTGGGATATTTTCGGCCTCTGGCTCACATGGTGGGGGCGCAGGGACATTAATTGTAAATTCTTCCCCGCCTTTTATTTTATAGGACACATTGGTTTGTAATTTGCCATTATTGGCAACCAAACCTTTTTCCACCAATTGTTTTATGCGAGAGCGCGATAAAAGCGGCAAAGCTTCTGCCAAGAATTTATCAAGCCTTTCACCTATATTAAAAGGTTCGGGCGACACCGTATAATTTTCTTCAAGAATTTCATCATCTTCAAGATTTGGTGTATCTATTTCAATATCTATTGGGGCCTTATCATCCATAAAACCCCAATAAAGCAAAATCCTAAAACTTCATAATTATTTTAGCAAACTATATTCTGGATAATATAATTCATTCATGCGTTTAATATATGCCATAAGCTTTGGATTATTTCTTACATATTCACCAAGTTCGATTTCAAACAAAGGGCAAGCCGCCGCCCATAAACATGCATGAATACTTGCATCATAGCCGCACGGTTCATCACCAAGTATAAAAAGATTATCGCCCAAAATATTGCTTACCGCATCAATATCAAGCTTTCCTAATTGAGTTATTTCCTCATCAGAATGACGACCAAGGCCTTGTAAAAATATTCTATTTTTTGTGCCAGATCTTATTTGCGTTATAATGGTTTCACGACTTTCTTCAGGTAATTGCATGAAAAATAATCTTGGGCCAATGTCAAAGTTTTTATCAATTACCCATCTAAAATAAAGAATGATGAAGTATAAATGTTCTTCCAACATTTTTTCGAGGGCCCAGCCAACTGCAAGTTCGGCATTGCTGTAGTCACCATTAAAATCAACATTATATTTTTCTTCAATATGCATTCTTATAAATGTACTATCGCCCAGATTTTTATCTTCATCATAAATAAAAGGAATTTTGCCTTTTGGGGCTTTGTCAAGAAAATCTGACCCTTTTTCATATTCAATTCTTGCCATTTTCAAAAGTGTTTCCGCTTTGATTGAAAACGGACTTGCAGACGGCATATTAAATTGTGGCGGTGCGCCCGTTCCATTAAGTATAATCATTTTTTTCTCCTATTTTTTTCTTTTAAAACATATATACTGACAGCATGGTGTCAGTAGTGGTGTGCTATAAAAAAATAAATCAGAGGAAAGATAATGCGGCGCGCAGATAGGCTTTTAAATATTATTCAAATTTTGCGGCGTTATAAGCGCCCAATTTCTGGCGATATTATAGCGCAGGAATTAGAGGTTTCTTTGCGCACAATTTACCGCGACATCCAAACTCTTATAACCGATGGCGTGCCAATAAGGGGCGAAGCCGGCATAGGCTATATTCTTGGCGAAGGTTATGATTTACCGCCCATGATTTTTAAGACCGAAGAATTAGAAGCCCTTATGCTTGGGTTAAGATGGGTCATGCAAAGAACCGATAAAGAGCTTAGGATAGCGGCAATTGATGCGGTTACAAAAATTGGCACTGTCTTACCCAAAGATATAAAGCCCTATTTATATGATGCGTCTTTGCTTGTACCGCCAAGCTTTTCAAATCTTGAATATAAGGTTTGTTTTAGTGAAATTCGCAAAGCCTTAAGACAAAATCAGAAAGTAAAAATCACTTATACCCGTGAAGATGGTCTTGCGACCGAGCGGATTATTTGGCCATTCGCCATAAGCTATTTCGAAAGCAAAAGCCTTTTAATTGGCTTTTGTGAATTGCGAAATGAATCAAGGGCATTCAGGATTGATAGAATTTCAAAACTTGAAACCCTAAGCGAAAAATACAAAGAACGCAGAAGAAAACTTATCCGCGATTGGGTAAAATCCCAAACCTGTAACCCAAGTGGTGAAATCAGCGATGTATTTTTATAAGTAGATAGACAAGTAAAAATATTTATTGTTGATAAAATCTATCATTGTAAAAAAACTCTTGCATTAATATTCTAAATGTAGTTAAAGCGCATCGGGCCACCCTTTCCCACCGAAGGGCGCTCATCTGAAAGGATGACTTTAATGACTATAGAAGCTACCGCAAACGCGGCAATAAATCCCCCTACAATTAAACCAAATGATGCCAGATTTTCGTCTGGACCAACCAAAAAGCGTCCTGATTGGAATGCTGCTGGGCTTGCGACTGAATCTTTGGGTCGCTCTCATCGTTCAAAAATTGGCAAAAATCGTCTTAAACTTGCGATTGATTTAACACGCGAAGTTTTGAATGTTCCTGCTGATTATCGTATTGGCATTGTTCCTGCGTCGGATACAGGCGCGGTTGAAATGGCACTTTGGTCTTTACTTGGGCCAAAACCTGTTGCCGTTGTGGCTTGGGAAAGCTTTGGTCAAGAATGGGTTACCGATACGGTAAAACAATTAAAACTAGAGCCGACAGTTATCAAAGCTGGCTATGGTGAAATTCCAGATTTAAACGCAATTCCAACCCAAACCCATGATTTTATTTTTACATGGAATGGCACAACTTCGGGCGTAAAAGTTCCGAATGCCGATTGGATTTCTGCTGACCGTGAGGGATTAAGCATTTGTGACGCGACATCGGCGGCATTTGCACAAGATCTTGATTGGGCGAAACTTGATGTGACCACATTGTCTTGGCAAAAAGCCCTTGGCGGTGAAGGTGGTCATGGTATTTTAATTTTATCACCAAGAGCAGTTGAGCGTCTTGAAAGCTATACGCCTTCTTGGCCTTTGCCGAAGATTTTCCGTTTAACCAAAGGCGGAAAGCTTATTGAAGGTATTTTTGTTGGTGAAACCATTAATACGCCTTCTATGCTTGCGGTTGAAGATTATATTGACGCGCTTGTTTGGGCGCAATCTTTGGGCGGTTATAAAGGCCTTATGGCGCGCGCCGATGCCAATCTTGCAACTATCGAAGCATGGCTTGCGACTTCTACATGGGCGGCAAACCTTAGCGCCAAACATGAAACCAAATCAAACACTTCGGTTTGTATCAAAGTTATTGATAGCCGCGTGACTTCACTTGATGCCGAAGGCCAAGCAAAATTTGCCAAAGATTTGGCGGCCGCCGTTGAGAAATCTGGCGCTGGTCTTGATATTGGCGGTTACCGCGATGCCCCTCCGGGACTTAGGGTTTGGTGTGGCGCAACTGTTGAACAAAGCGATGTTGCGGCATTATTGCCTTGGCTTGATTGGGCATTTGCAACCGAAGTTGCGAAGCTAGGCTAACTATCCTGTCACCCCGCACATGATGCGGGGTCTCATGTTACAAAGATCCCGCGTCAGGCGCGGGATGACATTTACCAAAATAAAAGAGATTCAAAATGACAAATAAAGTTCTTATTTCTGACAAAATTTCACAAGCCGCAATTGATATTTTCAAAAACCGTGGTGTTGAAGTTGATTATAAACCGGGCATGACCAAAGAAGAATTAATCGCTTGTATTGGCGAATATGCAGGGCTTGCAATTCGTTCTGCTACTAAAGTTGATAAAGACGTTTTGGCGGCGGCAACCAATCTTAAAGTTATTGGTCGCGCTGGTATTGGTGTTGACAATGTTGACATTCCTGAAGCCACTAAACGCGGTGTAATCGTTGAAAACACTCCATTTGGTAATGCGATTACAACTGCGGAACATGCAATTGCGCTTTTATTTGCGGCGGCGCGCCAAATTGGTGCGGCGGATGTATCAACCCAAGCCGGCAAATGGGAAAAAAATCGTTTTAATGGTGTGGAGCTTTATGCAAAAACACTTGGCCTTATTGGTTGCGGTAATATTGGTTCAATCGTTGCCGATCGCGCACTTGGCCTTAAAATGAAAGTTGTTGCTTATGACCCGTTCTTATCAGCGGAGCGTGCGGTTGAACTTGGTGTTGAAAAAGTTGAATTAGAAGACTTATTCAAACGCGCGGACGCAATTACTATGCACGTGCCTTTAACCGATAAAACCCGTAATATTTTATCAAAAGAAAATATCGCGAAACTTAAAAAAGGCGTATTAATCGTAAACTGTGCTCGTGGCGGCCTTGTTGATGAAGACGCATTGGCAGAAGCACTTAAATCAGGCCATGTTGGCGGCGCGGCATTTGACGTATTCGTTACAGAGCCAGCAAAAGAAAATGCTTTATTTGGCTGCCCTAATTTTACCGCAACCCCTCACCTTGGTGCGGCTACTACTGAAGCGCAAGAAAATGTTGCCCTTCAAGTAGCGGAGCAAATTGCGGATTATTTGACAACTGGTGCGGTTACAAATTCTTTGAATACGCCATCTATTACTGCAGAAGAAGCACCAAAACTTAAGCCATGGGTAGAGCTTGCAACTAAGCTTGGCGCATTCGCGGGCCAAGTTGTTGATAAAGACTTAGAAGCCGTTGAAATCGAATATGAAGGTGATATTACAAGCTTAAAAACTGCGCCTTTAACAAGCGCGATTATAGCCGAAATTCTTCGCCCTATGATGTCTGACATTAATATGGTTGCGGCGCCTGCAATTCTTAAAGAGCGCGGTACTTCATTATTAGAAGCAAAGCGCGAAACTTCACCGACTTATGATTCTTTGGTTCGGGTTAAAGTTAAAACCGAAGGCAAATGGCGCACAATTGGCGGCACAATTGTTGCCGGTCAGCCAAAAGTTACCGAAGTTAAATCAATGGAACTTGAAGCACATTTCCATCCGTTTATGTTATTTATAAATAATAATGATAAGCCAGGATTTATTGGTGCGCTTGGTACTATGCTTGGCAATGCAAACGTAAATATAGCGACCTTTAACCTTGGCCGTGAAGCTGAAGGTCAGGACGCGATTGCACTTGTTGGCATTGATTCAGACTTACCACAAAATATTGTTGATGAATTAAATGCACTTACAAATGTTCGTTATGCAAAAGTTTTAAAATTCTAATAAAAAGCAAATAAAACAAAAAAAGCCCCCAAGTCATTTGGGGGCTTTTTTCTTAAATCAAACAGTACGATTTTAGTCCCAATTCAATTAAAGTAGATTTATATTAATAATCTAAGCGTTTCTAATTCTATTTCTTTTATTTTGATTTTCTTGCTTTAAGCGCTCAATTTCCTGAGTTTCTGTAGCTTCCAATAAATAATTCACAACGTTTTCAAGATGAGAGCGCATTGCATTACGTGCAGCGTTTGGATCTCTAATCTTCAAAGCATCTACAATTAATCTATGCTCTTCTATACGTGGTGCCAGACTATTACCTCTAGCACGGGAATATATTGTTTCCGCAAGCTCAAAACTTCTCCAAGCCCATAAATTTTCAATAGTCGCCATGATTGCACCATTACCAGTGGCTCGCGCAATAATTTTATGGAATTCCATATCTGCAAGCTCACCCTTTAATTCATCAGGGTCTTCCATTTTAACCAATTGCTCATCAAGAGCTTTAATTTCATTATCGGTAATATTAATAGCCGCAAGCGCCGCCGCTTCTGCTTCAATTAGTCTTCTTGCTTCTATAAGTTCGAAAGCACCTATATCATGCTCATGACTTTTTGAATAACGGCGATTAGCGGTTACAAAAATGCCCATACCATGTTTTGCTTCTATCAGGCCTTGAATTTCAAGCGCAATCATTGCTTCGCGTAATGTTGGCCGACTAACATCAAATTTCTCGGCAAGCTCGCGTTCGGTTGGCAAACGAGAACCAACTTTATATATGCCGCGTTCAATTTCATCAGCAACCGCATCAGCAATTCTGCGATAGAGCTTATTACTTGTATTATTTTCTTCAAGATTTTTTGTCATTGATGCTTATTATCTTAAATTAATTTATTGTGCAATGCTTGGCCCTAAATGAGAGTTTTCAAGACCACCCATATTAAGGACAAGTTTTTTGAGAAGAACATTATCTGATATTCTATAGTATTTTATAGTATGCTTTCCAGCACTTATATTACCAAAATTCGCCTTTAACACTAAGCCATTATGAATCATTGCTTCATCCCATTCTTTAGAGTGAGGGATTAAATCAAAGCTTAAAATTTTTGGTTCTTGATTATCTATAGACACAGCAAATTTTAGTCCTTTATTTGAAAAGACGTCCAAACTTGGTGAAAGATAGATATTCAGTTCTAGATTTTGAGCATTTTTAAGTTCAAAATCATATTCAAGCTTAATATTATCAGAAATCTTGGTTTGGGGTTTGCCTTGAGGTAGGCTTGCAATTGCAAGGTTAGGAATATTTTGCCATTTAAGTGTTTTTCCATCAAATTTCCTAGTGTAATTTTTTGCATCAAAGACAATTACATCTGAATTCGCTGGTTTCTCAATTAAAAGCCCTGATAAATCAATATCTGTAATAGTTCCATTATTAGTAAATGTTTCAGGCTTCAAATGCTTTTCAGGCTGTTGCCAATAAGTATACCCAATATAATTCTGGCTCATCATATGGTTCCATTTGCCATCAAGCATTGTATGGTATTTATGCGCAAAAGCTCTATCTTTTGCAAATAATTCTTCCACTTTCTTCGAGGCTTCATTCGCCCTTACATCATTATTTTTATGATATAATTTATTTAGCCTTACATTATGGTATAAATCATAAAGATTTCCTGTTGCGCCAATATGATAGCCAAGTATTTGATACCAAGCATCATGATATTTTTTATCTAATTTTTTTGAAAACTCTTGCTCTTTTTTAACAAGTTTTGGCCAAGTATTAGTATTATAAAGACCATTATAACTATCTTTTAATAGTGTTTCGTCACTTAGTAATTCGGGCTTAATCCTTGATGCAAGCGCAGAATATTCAGTAAGCATTTTACCAATTTCTAAGGAATTTTGCTCACCAAAATTTGATTTCGCCCATTTTACTGGGTATTGTGACATAGCATCCAAAGTCATCGCATCAGGATTCCAAGCCATATCCATAAAGAAGTTAAGCGGATATTCGACAGGCTTGATATCGCCAACATTGACTATCCATAATCTGTCTGCGCCAGATGCACGGGCCAAATTCATTTGTTGCCAAGTTTTCTCAATCTGAATCGTATTTGACCATTTATAATTTCTTGGACCACCAACATAGTCAAAATGATAATAAATACCATAACCGCCTTTACGGTCCTTATTCAGAGTTGGCAGTCTTCTTATTTGGCCCCAATTATCATCAGCAAATAATAATAATACGTCGTCTGGAACTTGCATTCCATGGTCATAATAATCTTGTACTTCTTTATATAATGCCCACATTTGCGGCGTTTCAGATGCAGGCTTTCCAGACACATTTTCAATTATTTTTCTTTGATCTTTTACAATTGTTTCAAGTAAATTAATTGCTGTCCCCTCACTCATAGGTTCATCGCCATCACCACGCATACCAATTGTAACAAGGCTTTCATAAGGTTTTTTATTGGGTTTAGAGTGCATTCTTTCAATTGAGCCTTGCCAGAATTTACGCAAAGCATCACCATTTGTCGCGTAATTCCAATGACCATTACCGCGTTCTTCTTTTGGAATTCTGTGCCACTCATCTTGTGCGCGCATCAAAGGCTCATGGTGTGAAGTACCCAAAATAACGCCCATCTCATCGGCAAGTACATAATTATAAGTATCATCAGCATTAAAGGCCTTGCCCCACATAGCAGGCCATAAATAATTCCCCTTTAACCTTAGCATTAATTCAAACACGTGTTTATACATTTTGGAATTAATGCCGCCAAATTTTTCACGTGCCCAATTACCTAAAGCTGGCTCTTCATCATTTATGAAAAACCCACGATATTTTACACGCGGATAATCTGTCCTTGAACCATTTGTAATATAAAGATTTGATTTTTTAAGTATTGGAATATCTGCCCAATAATACCAAGGTGAAACACCAATTTTCTGTGAAATATCATAAGTACCATAAACCGCACCACGGCGATTAGAACCAACAATTACCAAAGCTTTTGACACGCCTTTAATTGGATTAGTCAAAACATATTGACCATAAGCATCCCATTTATCTTTTATTGGGCTTACATTGATTTTCTTTTCGGCAATAAGTTTGTCAATAATTACAGAATGACCAATTGAGCCTATAATGACAATCTCGCCATTAAGTTTTGAAATATCATTAGATACTATCGCGCTATTGCCCGATATATTTTCCAAATCTTTGGCAAAGCTATTGGCAACATATTTAACCGCGCTATCATCTTTTAAATCAAAATAAATAGCAGCCAGACGACTATTCTCTATAAGAGTGAAACTATTGGCAATTTTTCTTTCGCAAATATTTATATTAATATTGCAAGCATATGAAATATTCGCAATAAAAATTAAACTAGTAATAATAAAAATTATAATTTTTTTCATTTCACTCACTTAATAAAGCTTGTGCAAGCTTCTTCCTTAATTCACTAATTGTTTGATTATCTAAATTTCCAAAAACACCTAAAACTTTTTCTGGTAAATGCTTAAGGCCTTCACTTGGATTATTAAAAACATATTGTTCAAATATAGCTTTCCAAGCTTCGCGCTCTTGCGGAGTTGCGCCTTGAAGGGCAATTGCGGCATGGAACACCGCATATAATGGATTTGGCGCTTTTATAGTATTTTCTTTCCACCAATAATTCACCAAAACATTAAAATCTGAAAGTGAAGTAACATGGTGCCACCATGCAAAAGGGATAAAAATTACATCACCTGGATTAAGTTCTGCCATTTGACCTTGCTTAATCGCGTCCGCGAATTTTGGATATTTCTCTAAGTCTGGGTTCTCAGGATCTACCATACTCACTGGCGGGCCAGATAATGTAAATTCTAAAGGCCCAGGATATAGATTATGGGTGGCATTTGGCGGGAAAACTATGAATCTTCTTTTGCCGGAAACGACACAGGCAATATTATAAGATAGATCATAATGCGTTCTTGTATGAAGTGCCGTTCCAATCCATATCCTTGGCGGAATTAGCGATGGAATAAATGAAAGTTTATTTTCAATTTCAAACCCACTAAGATATTCTGGTATTGGTGTTGATTGAATTGATATAGTTCCCAAGCTTTTATCTTTGCTGGCTCTATAGATTTCATCAAGCGCAATATTAATCGGAACCGAATTTCTTTTAAAATTATAGCCATCCAAATTTTCATTATAAAATAATTTACCATCCGCATCATATGGCGCAGTAAATACACTTGCAGGCTTATTTCTATCAAAAGATTTAATATAAGAAATTATAGATTCTATGCCCTTTTCTGCTTCTTTTACTGCATTCCAATTATGTGCAGCATTTCTTATAATGATAGGCATTCCTTTTGCAGCAATATTTGCAAATTCATCGATAGAAGATATTTCAATTTCTTGAATGGATGAATAATTTGGTATCATTTTTTTTCAACCAAAGAATTGCCAATTATTTTATATAATTGCTGCATTAGCAAATCTAGCTTTTGCGGATCTTGAGAACCCAAAATGCCGCGATTTACCTCTGGAATATGATCTGTAGATGGTCCATTATTTTCAAATGCAAAATGCGAAAGCATATTCTGCCAAACTAATTTTTGATCTTTTGGCATAGATTTATAACAGGCTATCGCCGTCATAAGCCCAATATAAGGATTTGGAGCATTTAAAGAATTATTCCACCAATAATTTAAAAGCACATTAAATGGACCACGCGATTGAACATGATGCCACCACATATATGGTATAAATAAAGCATCGCCAGCTTCCATTTCGGCAATTTGACCATATTCAAGCGCGGTTTTAAGCTTTGGGAATTTTTCAAAATCTGGTTCTTCAATATTGGCCAAGCTTATTGGTACGCCACCAGGATTAATTTCTAAAGGCCCACAATATAAATTTTCAAGCTGTGACGGAGGAAATAAGCTAAATTCACGTTTACCAGAAATTACAATTGCAAGATTATAAGAAGGGTCAAAATGGGTTTGCACCCTAAGTTCATTTCCTATCCAAAGCCTTGCTTCGCTATTATGTTTTGGCAATAAATACATATTATTGGCTAATGAAAATCCTGGCATTAAGTCTTCTACTGGATGTGATTGAAGATAAATTGCATCCCTTTGTTCTTTGTCTGCTAATTTATCTAGGGTCTCTAAAATCACCGAAAACGGCTGATTAAAGCTTTCAAAATTCATTTTACTTAAGTCATTTTCATCATAATAAAAACGACCTAAATTTATTTTTGGACATATTGAAGCTTTGGCAATTGCACCAATATCAAATGATTTTAAATACTCTACTAAGTTTGCTCTTGAAGTATTTGCGGCTTTAACGGCTGGCCAATCGCTAAATTGTCCTTTGATTAAAACAGGTTCTTGCAAAGGAAAAACTTCATTTTCAAACTCTTGAATATTAAGTTTTCCAACAGTTTTTACCTTTGCAAAATTATGCATTATTTATACCTATAAATTTTAAACCTTTGGGCAGTGATTTTACCACCAGGCAATCTTAAATGCCTTCCTTGATGGGTTTGATCCCCATTAAGTACCCTTGTGGCTTTAAATTTATTGTCTTGGAAAATTCCTTCTTCCACCCATTCAAAACCTAAAAGGCTATCTTTGGATTTCATAGTAAGTATAGCGCCATGCCCAAAAATCAAATATTCATCTTTAGCAACTTCGATTAATGCAACGCCATGATTTTCAATTGTTTGTTCTTCTCTTGGAGTGAATTGAACGACCATATTAATCGTAAATTCTATATCATTTAGAGTAATTTTTTTCGGGGTTTCATCAATCTTATTTTCATATGAAACATCGGCTTTAAACCCATGGATTTTATTTTCGGCCTGTGCTTTTAAAATTAAGTCCTTACCACCATTCAAGAATTTATAAGCTTTGTATAATTCATTATCGACAGGTATATCTTCTATTGAGAATGGCGAATAACCAATAGTCTTTGCACCAAGCGAAAATATAAGATTTCCAACACTTGCAGAATTGCCGGCATTATTTGCCTCTGGAATAAACAAAGGGTTATTTTTTGTTTTATACATTGGAATCCAATGCGTAAAATTAGGGAAATAAATATCAATCGCCAAAATATCTATACTTGGTGCAAAAGTTTTCCAAACCCCAAATAAATGCGGTAATGGCCCCGCACTTGGATATTCACCCGGAAGTTTATTTGGCCTATACAAAGCCGCATTTACAAATAATGGAATATTATAAGTGGCTTTGGATTGCTTTGCTATTTCCTCTACAAATTTAGCATTACCATAGGCTTGAAAAATCTCATCGGCTGCAGGAGATTTTCCAAAAATTTCAGCCCAAGTGCCTGATTTCTTACTACCATTTTCAAGCCATAGCTTTTTTGGTAATTCAAAGCCTTCTTCCGAAGTATTTAGTTTAGCAATTAATTGCTGTGGCACTGGTGAATTATATGCACGATTAGCTTCAGAGCTATAATCCCTTGCTGTTGGCAGCATGCCAATTTCATTTTCAATTTGTACCATTAATACAGTTTTTGATTTATCTGTCTTAGCAAGATGAGACATCATTGCGGTAAATGCCGCCTTATCCGCATTTAAAGTATCGACATCAAAAGCGCTTAGGATTTCTTGTGATACCCCATTATTATCTTTAGATCTTGAATAGGCATTATAATCTTTTTTAACCCATGACGGTGCATAAGTTGACATAGAGTTTTTCCAAACCCCAAACCATAGAATAACAATTTTTAGGTTATTTTCTTCGGCTTGTTTAATAATTCCGTCAAGCAAGCTATAATCAAATTGACCCTTTACTGGTTCTAATTGATCCCATTGAAGTGGAACTAGGACAGTATTTGATCCAGTCTTACCTAGCTTTTTCATTATTGGTGATAAATATTCAAGTGAAGAAGCACTTGAATTTCCAAGTTCACCACCAAGAATTAAAAATGGTTTCCCATCAACAATTAATTGATGCGATTTAGAAATTTCAATTGCAGGATTTGCCAAGGCACTACCTGCAATTAATGCCGTACTTAATGCTAGGATTTTGATAAATTTTTTCATTTATACAACCGTCAAAACAGTGTTTTTAAGATCTACGCTATTTGGTCCAGCCATAATAGTAAAAGTACCTGGCTCTACTACGCGTTTCATTTGCGTATTAAACATCCATAAATCTGATGGCTTAATCGTGAAAGTCACGGTCTTAGACTCGCCAGCTTTCAGAGTTATGCGTTTGAAATGCTTAAGCTCTTTAACAGGGCGCGTTACCGAAGAGAAATCATCTCTTATGTAAATTTGAACGACTTCATCGCCTTCAACCTTACCTGTATTTTTAACTGTGACACTCACATTCGTATTATCATTAATTCCAATCTTGGCTTTACTTAGTACCGGAGCCGAAATATCAAATGTAGTATAGCTTAGACCGAATCCGAATGGATATAATGGTTTAGTATCACCCGCCAAATAGCCACGACGTGAAGTTGGTTTATGATTATAAAATATAGGTAATTGACCCACACTTTTTGCAATAGATACCGGTAGCTTACCACCCGGATTAACGCGTCCAAACAATACATCAGCCGCAGCATTTCCAGTTTCTTGGCCCATATACCAACCTTCAATTATCGCATCGGCTTTTTCTTGAAGTAGATTAATAGATAAAGGGCGACCATTTAATAAGAATACTATCGTTGGTTTACCTAGTGCAAAAATTTCACGCGCCAAATCATTTTGTTGCCCCATTAAATCAAGGCTGTCTCTATCGCCTAAATGATTATCGGCCCAAGCTTCACGGCTTGTTTTTTCATTATCGCCAAGCACCATAACAATTGTATCGGCTGTTTTGGCCTTTTCCACGGCTTCGGCAATAAGCTTGGCATTAATCGCTGGATCAACGAAATCAACTTCATCACGGCCCCAGATGCGTTCAGTTGTTATTCTAACCGCTTCAGAATATTCAACTTTAAAGCCTTCCCTTTTGCCTTCTTCTTGAAGACCTTCAAGGATAGAAACAACTTTCTTAGGAATATCAGAATAGCCACCAATTGGTGTATCAACAGCATGCGTACCAAGAACCAGAAGCTTACCAACTGTTTTAGGATTTAACGGCAATACACCTTTGTTTTTAAGTAGTACTACTGAACGACCCGCAGCATATCTTGCATAAGCAACCGCTTCAGGAGTAGCAGTTAGTTTTTCGGCTTCTTCTTCATTTGCAAATGGATTATCAAAAAGACCAGATTCAAATTTAAGAGTTAAAATTCTTCTTACCGCGGCATCAATTAATGCAATCGGAACTTCGCCTTTTTTCACCAAGTCAGGAATATGGAAATAAGTCTCTGGATCTGCGGTCTCTACATCAACACCGGCAAGAATAGCGCGTTTTGCCGCGTCGCGTTCATTTGAGACAAGTTTATGACGTGAAATCAATTCTTTAATCGCAAAATAATCAGATGTTGTTATACCCTTAAAACCCCATTCATCACGTAGAACATTACGCAATAACCAAGCATTTGCATGCGAAGGAATGCCACCAATTTCATTATAAGATGGCATAACAGACGCAGCATTAGTTTCTTTAATCAGGCGCTCAAACGGAGGGAAGAAACTTTCACGCAAGGTTCTTTCGGTGATTTCAGCAGGACCAACATTTGTACCATTTTCTGGCTGCCCATGACCAGTCATATGCTTTAAGGTCACAAGTACTTTATCTTTAGGAAGCGGGAATGTTTTACCTTGGAAACCAATTACAGCAGCTTTACCAATTTCAGCACAAACATGCGTATCTTCACCATAAGTTTCTTCAATGCGACCCCATCTTGGATCCCTTGCAATATCAACGACAGGCGCAAGCGCTTGGAATGCACCACGAGCACGCATTTCTTTTGCAGCAAAACTAAAGATTTTTTCAACCATTTCAGTATCAAAACTCGAAGCAAGGCCAATTGATTGCGGAAATGAAGTTGCATCACGGGCAACAAAGCCATGCAAAGCTTCTTCATGGGTAAGCATTGGAATTCCAAGTCTTGTATTTTCTACCGCCCATTTTTGCGCTTGATTTACATATTTAACTGTTTCTGAAGCCGTACGATTCGGCACCGCGCCATTATTACCCGCGCCAGTTCCTATAGTAACACCTTGCCTATCCGATGGCCTTGCAATCATACCCATACCATGTGGATATTCTTTAGATGCTTTAGCGGCATCAAAATCACCACTAGGAGTTTGAACTTTTGGCTTGAAAAACCAAATACATTGCATTTGCGCTGCTTTTTCTTCAATGGTCATACGACTTAACAAGTCGTTAACGCGTGTAGCAATAGCAGCACTCTTATTCTTATATAATGGAATTGTTTGAGCAGCAATCGCAGGCGCAGTAGCAGCAGAAGTCAATGCAATACTTGATGTTCCCGCAAACTTTAAGAAGTGTCGACGATTGTACTTATTTAGTATTTTATTCATTATTTTCAATCCCTTACATAATTTAAATTATTTTAGTAATCTATTATTATTATTGTTTATAAACGAATTTATACTATAAATGAATCATTTACAATTACCTATTTGTGTTTTTTAAGAAAAAAGATATGCTTTTTCAAATAAAATATTTGTACAATGAAATATAATATAACAAAGAAGCATTTTAGCTTGATTTTGCCTTATATCCTTAATATAAAGGTCATACCAATTTATGGAAATTTTATAATTTCTTAACAAATAGAGATTGATATAATAGTGCCAATAGAAAAACTAATAATAAAAGAAGCCAGAGTTATAGTAACTTGTCCAGATAGGAATTTCGTAACTTTAAAAATTATAACTAATCAAGGTATTTATGGACTTGGTGATGCCACCCTTAATGGACGAGAGCTTTCAGTAGTTAGCTATCTTAACGATCATATTATTCCTTGCCTTATTGGACGTGATGCTCATCAAATTGAAGATATCTGGCAATTCTTATATCGTGGAGCATATTGGCGTCGTGGCCCTGTCACAATGTCGGCAATAGCCGCTGTTGATATGGCGCTTTGGGATATAAAGGGAAAAGCCGCTGGACTTCCTGTTTATCAATTACTTGGTGGCGCTTGCCGTAATGGTGTTATGGTATATGGCCATGCAAACGGCAATTCAATTGAAGATACAGTTGAAGTTGCCGAATCTTACAAAGAAATGGGTTATAAAGCAATTAGAATTCAATGCGGAGTTCCTGGCCTTAAATCAACTTATGGCGTTTCAAAAGATAAAATGTTTTATGAGCCCGCGGATGCAGATTTGCCTTCTGAGAATGATTGGTCAACCGAAAGCTATTTAAGAATTGTTCCGCAATTATTTAAAGCTGCACGCGAAAAATTGGGCGAAGAAGTGCATCTTTTACATGATACACATCATCGTTTAACCCCAATTGAAGCGGGACGTTTAGGCAAAGATCTTGAACCATACCGACCATTCTGGCTTGAAGATGCCGTGGTTGCTGAAAATCAAGAAAATTTCAAACTTATACGTCAGCATACTACTACGCCACTTGCTGTTGGTGAGATTTTCAACAGCATCTGGGATTGTAAAGATCTTATTCAAAATCAATTAATTGATTACATAAGAGCGACCGTTGTGCACGCTGGCGGGATAAGTCATTTGCGCAAAATCGCATCTTTTGCAGATATGTATAACGTTAAAACTGGCTGCCATGGTGCAACTGATTTATCACCAGTTTGCATGGCGGCGGCGCTTCATTTTGATATGTCGATTCCAAATTTTGGCGTGCAAGAATATATGCGCCACACTGAGGCTACTGATGATGTATTCCCTCATGATTATTATTTTGACAATGGCTATTTATACTTAAAAGATTCCCCAGGTCTTGGCGTAGATATAGACGAAGAAAAAGCTGCTAAATACGAATATAAGCGCGCCTATTTGCCGGTTAATCGCTTGCAAGATGGAACTATGTTTAATTGGTAATTTAGACTTATAAAATGTCAAAATAAGAGGGGCTTAACGCCCCTTTTTTTATTGTTTCCCTAAAATCACAATATATGTAGGCCCAACATCTAATGTTTGATCTTGGCTTGCTAATTGAGCACTTAAAGCTAGCTCACCTGCGGCATAATCTCTATCTGCAACCGCCCTTAAGGTATATTCCGCCCATTCCTTAGAGATATCAAGGCCTTCATATTTTAAACCAGTATATGGGGCACCGCTAAGTTGTAAACCTAAAACGATTTTGCCTTTATCTTGCGCGCTTACAGTTTTCATTACAGTTGAAACTTCAATAGTATCACCCGCTTTAATTGCGCCAGTAGTTGGTATAAAAAGTGAGTTTTTCCAGGCCGCATCAGCTTTTTTTATTATAATTCTTAAGGCTTTTTCACCTTCCAGTGCTTTATCCTCAATTATTTCTTTGGTTGCTGTATCGCCAAAAACATTAAAAGAGTTCACAGCTGGATTATTAATTATAACTTCGTTAGATGAAGTGCTTGCGCTTTCAACTGGTTTAGGAACACCCATATTTAAAATAAATACTGGACCGACATCTATAGTTTGATTTTGCGAAGCAACTTGTAATACAAAAGAAAGATCATTTACCGCAAAATCTCTATTAGTTACACCAATAACAGGATAGAGTTTCCATTCTTTAGTAAGTGTTACATCTTTCGCACCTACGCTAGTATAAGGCTCTTTCGACAATTGCATTCTTAATGATACTTTTGAAGGTACATCATTTTCAGTTTTTACAGATTTAAGCCATGCAACCCCATAAATCTCCTCACCAGATTTTATAGCTTTGGTATTATTAGTTTGCACCGAACCTTCCCAAGGTCTTGGGGTCGTTGTCGCAACAACGCGACGAGCTTTCTTACCAGTTACAGTATTATCAGTAATAATACTATTAGTTTGATGAACTCCATAAATTACTAATGCATCGACTGATGGATTATTTATAGTTTTTTTTACAATATCATCATTTGCTGCAGCATAATTCGCACTTAAGATTGCTGCAATGCTTGAAAACAATATTGCGTATTTTTTCCAGTTTTTCATATCTTCCCTCGTTTTTATTTTTATTAATTATATTTAAAATAATTAATCTGTAAAGACATAAAACTAGAACAAATTTAAAAATCTATTTTGGTTTACCCATATTAATAATAAATACAGGGCCAACATCAATAGTTTGTTTTTGACTTGCAAAATGGAATGCCAATGAAATATCACCAGCATTATAGTCTTTATCGGCGTCTACACTTATTGAATACATTGACCATTCAGAATTAATATTATGAGTTTTATGTACAAGGCCTGTATAAGGCGCGCCACTTAATTGTATGCGCATAGTAACTTTGCCATTTGGAATTGTCGCATCACTTGCCTTTAAATAAGCAACACCAACCAAATTATCGCCTTTTAATATTTGCTTATTAGTAACAATTTGACCAGCGGCATCCCACGGATTAGCGCCTTTTTGCGCAGTAACACGCTTTGCCTTACCATTTGCAACATTTACATCATCTATAATTTGATTAGTTTGCGCACTACCAAAAACAAAGAAATTATTAACGCCAGGATAGTTTATGGCTTTTGATAAAATATCTTCTTCTTGGGAATTAATAGCTTGTGAATAACTTACAATGGGTAAAAAGCTAGGAATTGCAATTGCGATTAAACTTGCGACTAGCTTAGAGTTTAGATTTAGCATTTATTTTTTACCTTTTACTTGTTTATTCATATTTATTATAAAAATTGGCCCCACATCAATTGTTTGATTAAAATGCGCAACTTGAACACCTAATGCCAATTCTTCGGCACCATAATCTTTGTCTGCAATAACTCTAATTTCATATTGCGCCCAATCAGATGAAATTTCTACATCCTGTTGTTTTAAACCAGTATATGGCGCTTTAGTAATTTGAAATCGTAAAGTTACTTTTGCGGCACGCCCCTCTGGTGGTGCTTGCGCACGTAATGTTGCAACGCCAATCAATTCATCGCCAGCTTTAACTTTAGACAAAGTATTAGTTTGCGCAGCGGCATCCCATGGATTAACGGCTTTGCTAATGACAACTCTTTTTGCTTGCCCGCCTAAAACATTTTTATCTTTTACAATAGAATTAGTTTGGGCTTTACCATAAACCGAAATACCATTTATTCGCGGCTCATTAATTGTTTTTTCTGCTAAATCATCTTGTGCAAATGCGCCTGCACCAAACAAGCTAAGTGCACTAAAAGAAATTAAAGCTATTGATTTTTTGAATGAAATTTTCATTTTAACCTCCCAGTTAATATTTTGAATAAACCCCTATTATAGAACCAACAAATCCCCCTGCCTTCTCCGTGCTTAGGAATGTTGCATCAAAATCTTGCAATAAAATTTCTTCATTTTCACCATATTTACAAGATAATTTATCAGTTTTCAGCTCAAGTCTAAGTTTCATATTTAAGCTTTTATTCGCGCTTTTATGAATAATTGCTGAATTAATTTTGCGGCCATTGGTTGGGCTTTTTGCACCATTACGATATTTTGTTGTTATAAAATAATTATTATCCCTACGCTCTATGCCGCAAAAGAAATAAAAATTATCATTTTGGAAAGCGACTAAACCAGCTTCCGCACCATTTTCCAAATTATTCATATTTAGAATTGAAGATGCATCGGCATTCATTTGCTTTTGTCTTAAGCCTATAAAGCTTGGATTTGCCTTTACATCGCCTAATTGTGCAGTATTTGGAAGTGCAATAATTTTATTTTTATCAAATTTAAAACTATCATTATAATCACCTCTTATACCTAAATATTCAAGCATAGGATTTGATTTTAAAGGCTGTTGAGGTTTCAGATTTGGCTTTGAAACTATGCGTGGGATTTCTTTTCCAGCATCAAGGATAATTGGCCAATCATTTTCAAACTTAACCGGTAAAAGAAACGTTTGTCTGCCTGTATTATAGAAATTATCTCTATAAGGCTCAGTTGCCAGAAATACCGCCCAAGTCTCACCATTTTGCGTAGTTACAAATTTAGCGTGCCCAGCAGAAGTTATAGGGTTTTTCCTATTTGGGTCTAAATCTCTCTGGGTTAAAATCGGATTATTTTTATACGGAATATAATCACCCATAACATTTTCAGATTTTAGAACTACCTGAGAATGGTTTACGCTTGTTCCACCTTCTGCGGCGATAAGATAATAAGCTCCATTTCTTTTATAAATATGCGGACCTTCAATCCAAACTGGCTTTTTCGATATATCGACACCGCCATTAACTATAAGCTTTGGCTTACCAATCATTTCAAGCTTGGTAAGATTAATTTCCCATATCCATATCGCGCGATGTCCATCATAAAGCGGCTTACCTATTGGCGCTTCATTATATACTACATATGACCTGCCATCTTCATCATTAAAAATTGATGGATCTATACCGCCAAATGGTAAGAATTTTGGTTGTGACCACGGGCCTTTAGGATCTTTGGAAGTGATTATAAAGTTACCGTTACAATCAACACACGTATTAATTATATAAAACAATCCATCTCTATAGGAAATATCAGGCGCAAATACGCCGCGCGAAATATCTAAACCATCAAAATTTAACATTCCTTTGCGGTCTATTGCATTGGCAATTTGCGTCCAATTCACTAAATCCTTGGAATGAAAAATTGGAATCCCTGGAAAATGAGCAAAGCTTGAATTTATTAAATAATAGTCATCTTTAACCCGAACAATACTTGGGTCCGGATAATATCCCGGAAGTATCGGGTTCTTATATTCATTTGCTTTGGGTTTTAGATTTATTGTATCAATATTTTTTAGTTTAAAATCTGTAAAGCTTACCGATTGCGCGGCCGCATTTGCCCCATAACTTAAAATAAATGTTGCAAATAACTTAGCGAATAGGCGCATTTTTAAAAGCCTCTTCTATTGCATAATATAAAGGTTTCTTTTGATAATCGGAAGAAAAAGGTGTCGGCCTTAATGGTAATAAATCCGCGCGCGGCGAAAACCCTTGTAACCAAGAATGATTATCGGTTATACCCCAACATAAAACGTCTTTAAGTTCTTTATAAGAGAACATCATATCAAGATATTCTTTTGCAATTTTCGCCGATATTTTATCACGCGCATCAATTGAGCCCGCAACTCTTTGATCATTAACATCAAACTCAGTTATAAGTAATTTATAACCCATTCCTACGGCTTCATCGATGAATTTTTGCCATTCTTTGACTTGCTTAGATTGCAAACTAAATCCTGTCCCTATATGACTTTGCACACCCAATGCATCTACAGGTACATTATTATCGCGGAACCAACGAAGTAATTTAATTACTCCATCTCTATGATTTTCATTGCCTTGTTCCCATGACATATAATCATTATAAACAAGCTGTGCATTAGGCAGGGTTTCACGCGCTTGAAGATAAGCAATTTTTAAAGCTTCAGTGCCCATAGCCCTTGTAAATGCACTTTGCCTTACTTTGCCATCTTTTGGATCAATGGCTTCATTTACAACATCCCAAGAATTTATTTGATCTTTAAATTCATTGGCAAGCGCAATCACATATTCACGTATCATTTTTTCAGCATTTTCGGCTTTATTGGCGCCGAAATCATGATTTATTTGCCATTTTGGCGTATACTCATCACGCGCCCACAACATTGTATGACCACGAAGTTCCATATTATTTTCTTTTGCAAATTTTGCCAATTTCTTTGCAGGAGCAAAATTCAATAACTGATCATTACTATTATTTTTAACTACATATTGCTTTAGTTCATTTTCAGGAACTAAAATGCTGCATTCTTCAATCAAGATTTGACGTGTTTTAGGATCGTTAAATGGGCTTTTTGCATTATCAGAATATCCAACGCCAACCGCATTTCCAAAGCGCATACCTTTTGAAGCCGCCCATGCTTTTAAGCTTGTTGGCGTTTTAAGATTTGCTGCAGATTGTGGCGCAACAGTTGTATTGCTTCCATCCCCTGTTGCACAAGCACCAAGCGCAAGTGGCATTATAAGTCCAGCAGTACTTATCACTAATTCACGTCTATTCATTTTTCCAATCCTTTGTAATTTTTATTTATAATACAAATATAATTTTAAGCAATAAAAAGGCGCGCTCAATTACTCAAGCGCGCCTTTTATTACATTTCTATAGACTAGAATTTAGCGCGTACGATAAAGTTAAATCTACGGTCATTCATGAACCAAGAACGGCCCGCAGTTATAAGTTCACCATTAGCTTTTTCGCCAATAATTGCTTTTGTGTGAGTAATATTATTTAGCAAATTAACCATTTGAATACCCGCTTTAACATTAGGTGTCACATCATAGAAGATTGAACCGTCAAGTTGTCCTGTACCCTCTTGCATAATTGGTTGGAACGGCACGATAACGTCACGAACAGTAACCAAGAAGTCAGAACGGTAATTATAAGCTAAACGTGCCGATAGGCCATATTTCTCATAGAATACTGAAAGATTCGCATTATGTTTAGACAAACCTTGAAGCGGAAGCTTAGAAGTATCTATAAGAGTTGTTCTACCAGCTGAAACATCTGGGTCAGTTGCAGAAAGTGTTGACTGCTTAACGCCATCAGAATCAATATATGAATAATTGGCATTCATACCAAGACCACTCCAGATACCTGGTAAGAAGTCATAAGTTTGCTGATATGCAAGCTCATAACCCTTTATTGTACCTTTATCAGGAGAATTTCCTGGTGTTGTAACAATTGCATCAAATGTTCCGCCATTATTTGTGAATGATAAACGCTCAGTTGTATTAGTAATTACATCAGTTAATTCTTTGTGGAATACAGCCAATGTTAGTGAACCAACTGGTGCAAAATACCATTCAGCAGATAAATCGATATTAGTTGATTGAGTAGGTTTTAACTTTGGATTACCAACTGTTGAACGACCAGTAGGAATACCATTTACGATATCAGTTACAGTAGTTCCAACTTGAACGTTATAATAAGCACGAGTTAATCCCATTTCTGGTGGTGCAACAGATTTAGATAAGCCTAAACGTAAAACAACTTTTGAATTTGGTTGAATTTTGAGATTTAAAGATGGCAATAAATAATCATAATCAACACCAGTATTTATTGGATTAATCGCGCCATTTGCAAAATTACGTAATTCTTGTCTTTTAGCTGGTGTCATAGCGCAGAAAACAGAAGGAACAAATGGTGTAGCTGTTCCGCCATTTTGAATAGCTATAGCGTTTGAAGCAGCAGCAGCAGCTTCAGCAGCAGTACAATCAGCGTCAGTTTGATAATTAGCCTTAGGGAATGCAAAGAAACCAGATGATTCACGCTCTGTCTGAGTATATCTTAAGCCTATATTTCCTGAATAAGACCAACCATTTGAAGCATCATGCTTAAACCTTAAGACACCATATGCCGCTTTGTTAACTTCATTAACTGGGTTAACTTCATTACGTCTATAATTTGTGCCAGGAATTACGTCACAGCGCATCGAAGCCGGTACCCAATTTTGAGGAGCAGGTGTAACGCCATCCGCACAAACACCATTATATCTAGGTGCCCAATAATCACCAATTGCCAAAGCAAATGCTTTATATGCTTCATAATCAGTAACCGCATTGCCGGCATAGAATGAACGTCCAACAATATTAACAGGATTCACGACTTTACCACGCATAAAATCATTAAATCCAAAATTTTCAACTCTTCCAAGCCCTGCCGAAGAACCACCTAAACTTGGAATGTTTTCATCCATCCAAACTGGGCCGCCGCCGCCCCAAATTTCAGACAATCTACCCCAGTTGTAATTCGAGAAGCGAGTAGTTTGATCACGTTCTGACCAACGCACACCAAAATCAACTGATTTAAGCCAATTGCTATCTTCAAACTGATATGTTGCATCTAAACGAACTGCATCTTCTGTACCTTCTGATTGCTCAAAATGGTCCATAGCAGAGCGCCAGAAACTATTCGCAGGGCTACCTAAATCTGTACCGGCCGCACCATAAATACTACACATATTCCCATTAACACCACCTGTAGCTGGAATTGGTGTACAAGCTGTACCAGTTGGAGATCTCTGAGTAGGGTTTAAGAATTCAATTGTTGGAAGATCATCACCATTAGTTTTAATGCTAACATCTTGATAAGATGATCCCCAAATTGTGTTGTCGGCAATATCAACTGTTGAATTTACATGTTGTACATCAAATTTAAAGCCCCAACGATCATTAGGTGTCCATTTAAAATTAAATGAATAATCTTCAGTCATATAAGTTTGCGATTGGTCGCGTTTAATATTATTTGACTGTAAACCATACTGCGGCGTACGATTATTACCACGTGTATTTTGGTCAGAACGCCAACCTTGGCCCGAAGAAATAATACCAGAAGTAAAGATACCTTGATCATCAAAAGTTACGCTTGAACCAAAAACAGGATAAGAATCACCAGCAGATGTTACGTTATCTGTTGCGACTTCTACTGCATATTCTGTCCATGCGCCGTCTGTTTCAGAACGAAGATATTGTAAAGCAGCAGTCATAGTGTCATCATTGCTACGCCATTGAACGGCTGCGCCAAGACCTTTACGCTCACGCTCAGTCATTTGGCTTCTAAATGCTGCACCACGCGGGAAATAAACGCCCGCACCACCAGCCGCAGCACCATTACAATCAACTGCAGAAGAAGTAACCGCAACAGCGCCAGGGTTAGTAACAACATTTGTACGACACGCATAGTTAGAAACTTGAGTAGCGTCAGATCTAGTAGTAAGCTGAGAATTAACGACATTAACTAAGAAACCTAGTTTACCAATGCCTGTATCCCATGAATTTGAATACAAAGCAGAGTATGTAGGAGATCCTTCTTTTGCAAAATCACCATAAGAATATTCGCCTGAAAACGCGATAATACGTTTGCGTGAATCAAGCGGCAAACGTGTGCGAAGATTGATTGCACCAGAGATACCGCCCTCAATCATTGAAGCGTCAGGATTCTTAAATACGTCAACACCTGCCATAAGCTCTGACGGAACATCGGCAAAACTTAGACCACGACCATTATTCGCAGAGAATGAATCACGTCCATTTATCTCTGAACGAGTTAAATTAAGACCACGAACTGTAACACCTGAACCTTCAACAGAGAAATGGTCAGGGTCAACACCAGCAGCAAAGCGGTTAATAGATACACCAGGAACACGAGCAAGAGCTTCTGTAACTGAGCGATCTGGCAATGCGCCAATATCTTCAGCAGTAATTGAGTCGACAATCACATCCGCAGACTTTTTAATGCCTTGCGAACTTTTCAATGAATTTGCAATACCACGAACAACAACTGTTTCGCTCGCTGATGTGGTGCTTGTAGTATTAGTATCCTGCGCCATTGCAGAACCGCAATTAATTGCAAAAGCTGAAACGGTACTTAAGAGTACTACTGAAACAAATTTAGAGCTAGTGTGTGCACTAGCTACTTTTGATTTTAACATGAACTTCCCCTGTATAATTTTTTTCAAATAAAGATAAAATCAATAACACACATTTTATGGCAGTTTACTTACAGCTTATCTTACCATAATATCTTAGTGTGATTTATTAAAAATTCTAACTTGATTGATTTATACTATTTATTTAAAATAAACTGTCAATAAGAAAAATATTCACTTTTTACTAACTTGGGAGTTTATATTTACGCCAAATAGTAAAATAAGTTATAATAACAATATCTTAATACTGGCAATTACTTATAAAAAAATTCAGGCAGGAAAAATTTTTAAGAGATATGACAAAATTATCACAGATTGGTATGACCAACACTAAAAACAATTCCATAAAAAAAGTGATAATCATCGGCGGAGGAACAGCTGGATGGATCAGTGCTGTCGCCCTTTCAAAAGTATTTGAGAAGTCAAACTTAGAAATAACCCTAATAGAATCAGATGAAATCAGCACGGTTGGCGTTGGTGAAGCCACTGTACCACATATAAAATTTTTTAATGATAAATTGGGAATCGATGAAAAAGAATTTATGTCGCGTACAAATGCAACATTCAAACTTGGTATTGAATTTGTAAACTGGGGTAAAAATGGCGATAGATACCTGCACCCGTTTGGTGACTATGGCCATACATATAAAGGCGTTAAATTCCTAGACTATTGGCTAAGAAATAATGAAAATAAAAACCCATTAGATGTTTACTCTTTACCTGTAATGATGGGCGAACATAATAAGTTTAGCTTCCCTGATAAAGACTTAAAATCTATTGGCTCTACCTTTTCTTACGCATATCAATTTGATGCTTCTCTTTATGCCTTATACTTAAGAGAGATAAGTGAAAATAGAGGCGTAAAACGTATTGAAGGTAAAATTTCTAATGCAAATTTAAATATTTCAAATGGCTTTGTAGAAAGCATTACAATGCAAAATGGTGATATACATAGCGCAGATTTCTTTATTGATTGTTCGGGTTTCAGGGGGCTATTAATTGAAGAAGCTTTGAAAACAGGTTATGAGGATTGGTCTTCATTACTTCCCGTCGATAGAGCCTGGGCAGTGCCATGCGAAATAAAAGATGAATTAACGCCATTCACGCGTGCAACGGCAAGAGATGCAGGTTGGCAGTGGCGAATACCACTGCAACACAGAATAGGAAATGGCCACGTATTCTCATCCAAATATATGGATGAAGATACCGCCAAAGACATTCTTTTGAATAATCTTGAAGGCAAAGCACTAAATGACCCTAAACTGATTAAATTTAAAACTGGTGTTAGAAAAAAGTTTTGGAATAAAAATGTTGTCGCAATAGGTCTATCAGCAGGCTTTCTTGAACCACTTGAATCTACATCTATACACTTAATTCAATTAGCAATAACTCATTTGGCTGAAAACTGGCCTAATCTAGATTTTGATGATGACGACATAGAAGATTATAATAAAATAATGAGCCATGAATTTATTGCGGTTCGTGATTTCCTTATACTTCATTACCGCGCAACAAATCATAAAGGTTTGCCATTTTGGGATTATGTTAAGAATATGGAAATCCCAGATAGCCTTAAAGAAAAAATGGAATTATTTAGTTCACGAGGCATTGTAAAAGGATATCAGGATGGATTCTTCCTTGAGCCATCATGGATAGCTGTTTATATTGGGCAAGGCATAATCCCTAAATCTTATGATGTTTTTGCAGATAAAATAGATATAAAAGAATTAAACTTATATATGGAAAAAATCAAACAAGATGTAGAAACAGCATTTAATAAAATGCCTCATCATAATGATTTTTTAAAATCATATTGCGATTATAGTAAAGTATTATAATGAAAAATTCTGTCAATTCTATATGTATACTTGGAAAATCGCTATCCGCTTATCTTGTTGCAGCATGTATTAAGAATGCGCACAAAAACATACCTATTGAAATTACAATAATTGAATATGGCGGTGAAGATTTCTTTGGGAATGGTGCATATCCATGTCTACCGCAGTTTCGAGCGTTTAATTATATGCTCGGTATAAAAGAAAAAGATCTAATAGATAATTGCGCAGGAATTCCTTATTTAGGTCAAAGACTTATGCGTGAAGACAAAGATCTTATAATTGGCCTGGCCGAAACAGGATTTAGCATTGAAGGAATTAGCTTTGCACAAATCTTAAGAGCCGCCGAAGCGCAATATAACGAATATGATAAATATAATTTTGCTTCGCAAATGCTTGTAAATAATAAGTTCATGCCGCCAAAAAATATAAATCAATTCCTTTCAAGTTATAATTTTGGCTTTAATATTGATTTATCAAAATATAAAAATTTATTGCGCAATATTTGCACTTTAAATGACGTTAAATTCTTGGAAGCTATTGCCACACCAGATATTAAATTAAATGATTTTGGCGACATAGAGTCTATAAATAATATAAGCTCAGATATTTATATTGACGCAAGTGCCAATGATCGCTTGTTAGCAAATAAGCTTAAAATAAAATTTGAAAACTCAGTATTAAAAAATAATACATCATTATGGGCAGCTTCAGACCCAATGGGTTATAATTTTACCGCCGAAGCCAATTTAAATAAAAATTACTATTTAAAATCTGTTTTAACGCAAAGCGGCCATTGGCACGAATATTGTTTTGATAGTTCTGAAATTGATATTCCAATCGCAAAAAAAAGCTTCCAAAAAGTTTTTGGAATTGAAAATCAATTCATTATGACAACAAAGCAAGGTCATCTTGAAAATTATTTTCAGAACAATATGATAGCTATTGGAACGGCGGCAATTAGTATTGAGAATTTATTTTCGGCCAATTTATTAATTCTTCAAAATCAAATCGTTAAATTACTTAAATACTTCCCGCACAAACAAGATAATTCAATTATCGAAAAGCAATATAACCAAGAAATGGGAAGAGTCTTTGAAAGCGCAGAAAATTATAGTATCGCTGCTAGAATTGGTTATGATATCGAAGATATAAACTCAGAAGAAATCAATGATAATTTAAAGCGTAAGATTAAACAATTTAGAAGCCGTGGCAAACTTATAATGTATGAAGATGAGATATATACAAAAGATGATTGGCCTTTATTATTAATGGGTCTTGGTAACTATCCTAATAAAACTGACCCACGATTAGATTCATATACTAAGGAAGATTTAAACCTTATGCTTGCAAATTATAAATCTTCAATGCATCAAACTATGGGTCAAATCCCACCGATGTTTAAATAATGAGCCATAATATTAAAAATATTATTATTGCAGGCGGGGGAACTTCGGGCTGGCTAAGTGCAACTGCCCTTTCATCTTCCCTCCCAAAAGATATTAAGATTACCTTAGTCGAGTCTGACGAAATAGGTATAATAGGTGTCGGCGAAGCAACAATCCCGCCAATTATCGACTTTATTAAACGAATTGGCATAAATGAAGCTGAATTCGTAAAAGAATGCCAAGCTAGTTTCAAACTTGGGATTGAATTTATTGGATGGGGCAAAGAAGATAGCTGTTATATTCACCCATTCGGAAAATACGGCATTGATATGCTTGGCATTAAATTTCATCAATTCTATTTAAAAGCTTTACATAATAATGCCGCAAATATTGGTGAAATAAGTGACTATAATATTTGCGCTAAGGCAGCATATAAAGACAAATTCATAATCCCACAGCCTAATATGGGACAGGTAATTGGCGGCTTAAAATATGCCTATCATTTTGACGCAAGCCTTTTTGCCAAGCACTTAAAGAAAATTTCAATTTCACGTGGCGTAAAACGCATTGAAGGCAAAATAGAAACTATTAATACCGATTCAAATGGCAATATTAGTGAATTAATTCTTGCCGATGGTCAAAAAGTTAAAGGAGATTTATTTATTGATTGCACAGGATTCAGGGCACTTTTGATAAATGGTGCAATGAATATTGGCTATGAAAACTGGCAAGATTTATTACCATGTGATAGCGCTTGGGCGGTGCCTTCTTCTAATATAAATCCACCACCGCCATATACTAAATCATTTGCCGATAATGCAGGATGGCGTTGGCGTATTCCTTTGCAACATAGAACCGGTAATGGCTATGTATTCTGCTCTAAATATATTTCCGATGAAGATGCCAAACAAAGACTATTAGAAACTATTGAAGGTGAAGCTTTAAGTGAACCAAGACTTATAAAATTCACAACTGGCAGAAGAGAAAAATTTTGGGTTAAAAACTGTGTTGCAATTGGTTTATCTTCTGGATTCCTAGAGCCATTAGAGTCAACCGCAATTCACTTAGTGCAAAGTGCAATATCAAAACTCCTAAGCTTATTTCCGCATAGTAATTTTAACCAAGCTGAAATTGATGAATTCAATAATTTAATGGGTTTACAATATGAACAAATTCGCGATTTCATAATTGCCCATTATAAAATTAATACAAGACAAGATAGCGATTTTTGGACTGCTTGTCAGAATTTAAAAATACCAGAAACACTTACTCACAAAATAAATCTCTTTGAAAATGCAGGGCGTTTAATTCATCATGAAGAAAATTTATTTGCTGATGATAATTGGCTCGCGGTTTTAATGGGTCAGGGCATAACCCCAAAAATGCATGATGTATTAGTTGATGCCGCACCATACACCGAAGTAATTCAAAATCTTAATCGGATAAAATCTGTGATAGATCAAGCAAGTGACAATCTTCCAAGGCATATTGAGTTTATCAATAAATTCGCCCCTTCCCCAAAGCAATAATAGGTGAAAAATGGAAATCAAAACAATAGTTTCAAGACCTAATAGAATAAAAAAAATTGCAATAATTGGCGGCGGAACCGCAGGTTGGATGACGGCTGCGGCATTTTCAAAAGTCTTAAGAGAGGCTTATGAACCTGAAATTACTTTAGTAGAATCTGAAGAAATTGGCATTGTCGGCGTTGGCGAAGCCACAATTCCACAAATTAATACTTTTAATCGTTTAATTGGCCTTGACCCAGATGAATTTCTAAAGCGAACCAAAGGTACTTTTAAACTTGGTATTGAATTTATTGATTGGTTTGAAAAAGGAAAAAAATATTTCCATCCATTCGGGCCATATGGCATTGATATGGCAGGCGTAAGTTTTCACGCTTTTTGGCTTAAAATGCAAGCGATGGGTATGCCTGATTCAATCTCAGATTATAATTTACAAGCTGTAGCGGCACGAAATGAAAAATTCATGAGGCCGGTAAATGCGCCAAATTCACCTTTATCAACAATTGCTTTTGCGTATCATTTTGACGCTTCACTTTATGCAAAATTCTTACGTGAAAAAGCCGAATTATCAGGTGTAACGCGTATAGAAGGAAAGATTAATAATGTTAGGCAGAATTCAGAAACAGGCTTTATCGAAGGTGTAGATCTTGATAATGGCAAGAAAATTGATGCCGATTTATTTATTGATTGCAGCGGACTTCACGGCCTTCTGATTGAGAAGACTTTAAAAACTGGCTATATTGATTGGTCGGAATATTTACCGGCAAATCGTGCTTGGGCGGTTCCTTGTGAAAGCAAAGGTGACCCATTACCTTTCACAAGATCAATTGCACGCGATTTTGGTTGGCAATGGCGCATACCATTACAACATAGAATTGGTAATGGTTATGTTTTTTCTAATAAATTTGTCGATGAAGATAAAATAAAGCAAGACTTATTAAATAATCTTGATGGTAAAGCACTAGCAGAGCCAAGACTTGTAAAATTTACGACTGGAAGGCGCGAGAAATTCTGGAATAAAAACTGTATCGCTATTGGGCTTTCTTCTGGCTTTCTGGAGCCGCTTGAATCAACCTCCATCCATTTAATTCAAACCGCTATTGCCAAAACTTTGCAATTATTTCCCGATAAAAATTTCGACGAAGCAAATATAACGCGCTATAATAAAATGGCGATAGAAGAATATGAGGTCATTAGAGATTTTATCATTTTACATTATAATGCAACCAAGCGAGATGACACAGTTTTTTGGAATTATGTTCGCAATATGAAAATCCCAGATAGGCTTCAAGAAAAATATGATTTATTCAAAAGCCACGGCCGAATTTTCAGAGATAATGAAGAATTATTCAATGATACTTCTTGGTTTGCCGTTATGATTGGTCAAGGCATGATGCCAAAATCTTATGATCCGGTTGCCGATTTATTTAGCGATGAAGAAACCAAAGAAAAGCTATATAATATTAAAAATACAATCCAAGAATCATGTGATATAATGCCTAAACACATGGATTTTATAAAACAAAACTGTTTGTCAGAATAAAAATTTTTTTCAAATTTTAATTAATTTCATAATTAAATTTTAATCTTAATATGATTTAAAGTTTAGTTATGATTATTGATAAAGAGATTAAATCTAAGCGTGGTAGCACGGCTTTATTATTCGCACTTTCTGCGGCCATATTGGTTTGCGCGATCGGAAGCGGGGTTGATTTATCAAGATTAAGTAATGATAAATCAAAAGCACAGGCAATGATTGATGCCGCTATACTTGCGCCTTTTTCAAATGAAACCTATCACGAAGGTACTGAATCTGTTCTTAAAGTATCCAAAGCATATTTAGATTCACAATCAAAAAACCAAAATATAGAATTTAAAACTTATTCTGTTTATAAGACATCTGGCGGTTATCAAGCGGTCGGAACTTTTGAAACCAAGACACTTATTGCAGGTATTCTTGGCATCGATAAATTAACAGGAACCGTTGAATCGTCTGTTGCCATACGTAAAGTCCATTTAGAAGTTGTTTTTGTTCTTGATACTTCGGGATCAATGACTGGTACAAGAATTACTAACTTAAAGTCAGGTGTTACTTCTGCAATAGCTAAAATTAATTCTTGGTCGGCGCGTTTTAAATCGGTTAAAATGTCGATTGTTCCATTTTCAAGCCTTGTTAATATTGGGAATACTAAAGATTCAAGTTATATGGATCTTAATGGCCTTAATTCGCTTCATTCTTATGGCTTTGATCAAACTATTAATCGTTTTGATGTTTTTGATAATATTGGCCATACTTGGAAAGGTTGCACACAGGGTCGCGCAAAAGGTTATGATATAACCGATGAGCCCGCAAAAGCCACCGATGCCGAAACCCTATTCGTTCCTTGGTTCTGGCCAGATGAGCCGGATAATAATAAAAAATATCCGAATAATTATTTAACATCTAACTCCAAAGGCAGTGATAAAGCCAACGGAAAAGATGTCACGAAATATGGTGTTAATGGGCCAAATAAATCAACATGGTTAAAGCCTGGGCTTTTAACTACATATGATTTTTATTTTGGTTATAGCGAAACTCAAGGGCCAAATTTCTTTTGCGATTCACAGCCTATCACACCATTAACCAATGATGTTACAAAGCTTAATAATGCGGTTGCAAGTCTTAATGCAATGGGCGGTACTAATCTTACCGAAGGACTTGCTTGGGGTTGGCGCGTATTATCACCGGCTGTGCCATTTACCGAAGGTCTGCCATATTCAGGTGAAAACCAAAAAATACTTATTTTCTTTACCGATGGAAGTAATGCAGCCAATGCTTTGAATAATGAGTTCGGTAGTGAAATGACAACATGGGGCTATGCCGATGACGGTCCATTAAACGCCATGATAGGCGGTAAAACTAAACCTGATAATTTAGACCTTAAAACGGCAATGGATACCAAAACCAAAGCAATTTGTGAAAATATTAAAAAGCAAGAAATAGAAATCTTTACCGTTGGCCTAAGTATAGAAAATGAAGTTTCACGCACAATATTAAAAGATTGCGCATCAAAAATCGCTTATTATACCGAAGCAACAAGCGATTCAGAAATCGGCCCTGCATTTGATAATATTATCAAACGCGTTATGAATTTGCACCTAAGTCAATAAAACTATAAAGCTTTATATTTTAGATTTCTGTAAATTACTTTACCTTCACCAGTTGAATAGATTGCAGGCTTTAACATCATAAAGCCACCCCTTACATTATGGTGGTATCCTGATACTTCCATGCCTCTATCAAAGCGTTTCCAGTTTTTGCCATCGCTTGAAGTATGGAAGCTTACGATATGCTTATTATTGCGCATTCTTATGAACATGCGACGACCATGAGGGTTTTTAGGCCTTCCGCGCTCTATACCATATTGATGGGTTATGAAATTATTCTCATCAAAGCCAAGTCCTGCATAAAGCATTTTATCATAGAATAAGATAAGGCCACCTCTTGCGCCTTGTGAAATTTCAATCTCAACTTCAACTTCATAGGCAGTATCACCAACAACAAACGCAAGTGGTGGTGAGCTGCTTGGTGCAATACCTTTAGCTTGCAAATGAAGCCCATTATCATAAGAAATGCGCGATACTTCATTAGTATCACCGCCTACAAATGCCCATTGTATGCCATATTTATTGGTCGAGAAATCATCAGATAAAGCCATGCCATGCTTTTGATTAGGCAAATTAATTGGCTTCTTGATTGGCATAGATAAATCACCGCCCAAGAAATCAAACCAGCCATCAGAAGTCCATTTAATTGGCGCAAGCAAAGTTTGCCTTCCCAATGTCCAGAAGCCATTTTCATAGCCATGATACACGCCATACCATTGACCATTTGGTCCTTCAACAAGGGTTGCATGTCCGCGTGACCACCATTTCTCACTATTTGAAACAGTTCTTACTAATGGATTTCTTGGGTGTTGTTGCCACGGGCCATGAATAGATTTTGAACGCGCCGCAATAACCATATGACCAGTTGGTGGGCCCGCAGTCCCGCCAACCGCAGTTATTAAATAATAATATTCACCATGCCTAGTAATTTTAGGGCCTTCTGGTGCAAAGCCTTCAACTTCCCAATCATCAGGATAACGCCAAGGATCATAAACATGCTCAACTTCACCAATAACCGACAAACCATCATCACTTAATCTTGCTCTGTCACCACTGCTTAGGAATAAATATCTTTTGCCGTCTTCACCAATCGCATGACCAGGGTCAATATGCCTAGGAAGTTTTAAATCAATTGGATCTGACCAAGGACCCATAATATTATCGGCATAAATTACATAAGAAGTATTATTCCCTGGGAATTTAACCGGAATATAAATATAGAAGCGGCCTTTATGCTTAATAATATCTGGCGCCCAAACCGAACCTATATATTTCACCAATGGTGACATTAAAGGTGTCCAATTCACTAAATCTCTTGAGTGCCAAATTAAAAGCCCTGGATAGGCTTCAAAGGTTGAATGAACCATATAATAATCTTTGCCATCTTTAAGAATTGATGGATCTGGTCTGTCACCTGAAACGATTGGATTAAGGAAGTAACCATTCCCTAAATCTGGCTTTCTTTGCCCTTCTATGCCTTTTGCATAAGCAATTGCTTTTGCGGTTTGCGCTTTTGCGGCCTCAACGCCAATGATACCGGTAGCATATAAAGAAATAGGGAGTACAGATTTGAATATTTCACGACGATTCATTGGGGTTTCCTTTGATAATTATTGCTTTTATTATTTATGTAATAAATATTATAAATCAAGTTTTATTGCAATAAAATCAAAATAAAAAAGTGCTTAATTTTTAAAAACCACGCTTTTTAAAAATTAATCTCGAAATAATCCAGATTTGTGACTGAGCGGCAAAGCCGCGAGTGTGCAAATCCGTTAAGAAAAAATGGTGGGCGTAGCAAGGTTCGAACTTGCGACCCCTACAATGTCAATGTAGTGCTCTACCGCTGAGCTATACGCCCCATTTATGTTTTAGGCTTTAGTCATTTAAAGCAAAGGGTTCAAGCAAGTTTTACATAATCATACTTATTGCATCATACTTATGGCTTGCGTAAGTTTAAGAATATTATATATTTTACTTATGTTATTAGATTATAAAATAAGACCGGCTGAGATAAGTGACATAGCGCAGATTCTGGAAATTTATTCAAAATCAATAGCGGTGGAAACTGCGTCATGGGAATATGATGCGCCAGATATTCAAGAATTTACCAAAAGATATAATGATATAATTAATAATGGTTTTTCTTTTATTGTTGCCGAAGCGAATAATATAATTCTTGGCTATGCCTATATTTCAAGCTTCAGGACAAGAATTGGCTATAGATATACAGTGGAAGATAGTATTTATCTTAATGCGGATTATTACGGCAAAGGCATAGGAACCGCGCTTTTAAATGAATTAATAAAGCTTGCTAAGGAAAAAGGTTTTAAGCAATTAATTGCGGTAATTGGTGATATAGAAAACCAAGCTTCAATAAAGCTGCATAAGAAATGCGGATTTGAACATATTGGAATAATGCCAAAAGTTGGCTATAAATTTGATAAATGGCTCGATAGTATATTAATGCAGCGCGAATTATAAAAAATGCCCCACTTAAAAGCGGGGCAATTTTTTAGGCGGCAGCCATAACTTTTTCAACTTCGGATACAAGCTCACGTAAGTGGAAAGGCTTTGATAAAACTTTTGCTTTTGCTGGTGCTTGGTTTGCAGGGTTAAGGGCAACGGCGGCAAAACCTGTAATGAAAACAATTTTCATATTTTCATCAATTTCAGCGGCTTTTCTTGCAAGTTCAACACCATCAATACCTGGCATCACAATATCTGTTAATAATAGGTCAAAAACCATGTTTTGCATTGCTTCATAGGCTTGATCCCCATCAGGGAAGTCAGTTACATCATGCCCGGCTTTGACCAATGCACTAGCTAGGAATGTTCTTAGTGAATCATCATCCTCAGCAAGTAAAATTCGTGCCATTTTGTATTCCTCTTTGTTGTAAATTCTTTTTTCGCATTAAAAAGTGAAAGTAAAGTTGACAAAAACTAATTTAATTGGCTTTTACCCAATTAAATACAGATATGACTGAAGAAATATTACCTTTTACATTAATTATGCCTGAAAATTGGAATGGCATTATTGTGTCCAGTCCGCATTCTGGTGATTATTACCCTAAAGATTTTCTTGCAAAGTCAAAGCTTGATTTAAATGAGCTAAGAAAATTTGAAGATTTCCAAACTAATAAAATAATCAATGGGATTTCTAAATTCGGATATGCCTTGATTAATGCAAATTATGCACGGGCACTTATTGATTTAAACAGAGCGCCCGATAGTCTTGATAAAATCCTGATCGAGAATATTCCCCCCTTTTATAAAACCACGATTGTAAATAATGGTTTTGGAATTATTCCGCGCCTTATTAATAATAATGTCGCAATTCATAATAAAAAAATTGATTATAAAGATGCCCAAAAGCTTATAAGTGAAATTTATAATCCCTATCATGATAAAATTAAGTCACTTATTGAAGAAGCAAAGCTTGAATTTAATAAATCTATAATTCTTGATATTCATTCAATGCCCGACATAAGCTTTAATGATAAAAGATTGGATATTATTATAGGCTCAAGATTTGGGAATAGCGCCAAAACAAGCATTATTAAAAAAGCAGAAACTCTATTTAAAAATTATGGCTTTAATGTCGGCAGTAATTATCCATATGCCGGCGGCTATATTACCCAAAAATATGGCAAACCAAGGGAAAATCAAAACTGCTTACAAATTGAAATTAATCGTGCGCTTTATATGGATGAGAAAAATCTTAAATTACGTGATGATTTTAAAGATTTTAAAGCAATTTTTGAAAATTTCTTTAAAGAATTTATAGAAGACTAATAATTCTTATTTAATTGGATTGCTCAGCTGAATGAAAAAAAGGCTGGGCACAAGGCCCAGCCAGAAAAGTTACAAGGGAGGAAACGCCCAAAAAGGGCTGATGCCGTAGCATCTGTATTATTTATACTTCGCAAATGCACAAAACACAAATGATTTTTTGCAGATGCAACATCTTTAAATGCAATGCTATGTCATAACGTTTATTTTTTAGGCTTTTGCTTTGGTTAATGTGTATTTTAAAGGCATTTTATAGTATTTATACGTGAAAATAGCTGATTTTTTTCAAATTGGACGCTGTAAAAAGACTGTTATAAGCTATAAAAACTATATAAATGAAAATTAATTTCTTAATTATAATAAATATTAGAGGTAAAAATGACTAAATTAGCACTTATTCGCCACGGTCAATCTGATTGGAATTTACAAAATAGATTTACAGGTTGGGTTGATGTTAATTTAACAGCCGAAGGAGAGGCCCAAGCAACTAAATCGGGCGAATTATTAAAAGAAACTGGCATTGTTTTCTCTAAGGCGTTTACTTCTTATCAAACCCGCGCGATTCGTACGCTTTGGTTATCGCTTACGGCAATGAATGCTTGTTATACACCTGAAGAAAAATCATGGCGCTTGAATGAAAGACATTATGGTGCGCTTACTGGCCTTGATAAAGCCGAAACGGTTGAAAAGCATGGTGCGGAGCAAGTTAATATCTGGCGTAGGTCTTATGATACCGCCCCACCTGCTATGGGTGCGGATGACCCAAGCAATCCATGCAATGATATTAGATATAAAAATATCCCACGTGAAGAATTACCAAACACCGAAAGCCTTAAAACTACTTTAGAGCGCGTGATACCTTATTGGGATGCATCAATCGTACCGGCATTAAATGAAGGCAATGTAGTAATTGCGGCGCATGGCAATAGTTTACGTGCGATTGTAAAGCATTTATTCGGACTTGATGAAGATGAAATCATGAAAGTTGAAATCCCAACTGGAAATCCGCTTTTAATTGATTTAGATAATCTAAAGCCTGTATCGGCAAAATATCTTGATGAAAGCCGTGCACAACCGCTTCCGCCAATAAAATAATGCACGCAAAAGACTATATGCAGCGTGCTATAGAGCTCTCAAAAACTGGAATTGGAAAAACCTATCCTAATCCAAGTGTTGGCTGCGTTATTGTAAAAGATAATAAAATAATAGGCGAAGGGCGAACAAGTGACACTGGTCGCCCCCATGCTGAATTTAATGCGATGGAAATGGCAAAGAATAACGGTCATTCCATCTTAGGCGCCGAAGTTTTTGTAACTCTTGAACCCTGCGCCCATCAAAGTCTCAGGGGGCCAAGCTGCGCTGATATATTATCAATAGCTAAGCCAAAAATTGTTTTTATTTCTATGCTTGATCCAGATTTAAGAACATTTGGACAAGGAGTTTCACGTCTTAATGCCAATGGCATTGAAACGAGTATTGGGCTTCTTGAGCAAGAAGCCCGTGAAGTCATAAAAGACTTTATAGATAGACTTAGTTCTTAATTCTTAAAGTTAAACCAAAAGTCTTTGGATCTGCTGGGAAAGCATCGATTTGCGAAGTTATGGCGCGGGTTGTACCGCTTGCCGCCATTAATGGTGAATTTCCTTGTAATGGGCCATCAAATACGATTTGCGGATATTTTTCATTAGTAATATTTTTTCCCCATAATTCAAGCGACCAATTATTTTGGGCAATTGAAATATTTCCATTAAATAAATCCATTTCAGGGATTGATTTTCTTGGATCAAGGTTTGATCCACCATTAATAGAAGAAACATGGCGATGATTAATATTGCCATTAAATTTAAACTCACCTAAATCGCGAGAATAATTAATGGCGTGAACCGCTGTCCATTTTGGTGAAGCCGTTAATTGTTGGCCGCCAATCAAATAAAGATTAAGGTTTTTGCCAAGGAAACTTGCGGAATCATTTGGTGCGCCAAGTTTTCTTGTATAAACCGCATCGGCAAATGCAAGACCGCCATTAAAACTTAGGCCATAATGTGTTTTAATTTTATAATCTAATTCAAAACCTCGGCTATAGACTTTGGGAACCGAAGCCACGATTTGCGAAATTCCATTATATGTATTCAATTGGAAATTTTTATATTCGGCATTAAACAAAGCAAGATTGGCAATAAATTTATTATTAAACCAATTACCTTTTAAGCCAATTTCATATGAATCCACAGTTTCAGGGGCAAAGCTTGTATCTGGTTGTCTTATTGTTTGGTTTCCAATGGCACCCGAAACAATTGTACCCTTATCATCAACCATAACCCTATCAAGATTAAAGCCGCCGGCTTTATAACCATGTGCAAATGAAGCATATGAAGTAAGATTATCATATAATTTATATGAAAGACTTAAATTGCCAGAGAATTGATCGTCTTTAAATTTTTGAACATGTTTAGTATTATCAAGTGCCGAACGCGCCCATGGAACGCAAACCGTTCCTACAACACCCGCAAGATTTGATGGCGCATTTGCCGAAGGATTAAAGCCATAAGTTTGCTCTATGGCCTTACACCCTGCCGAGCCTGTCGTTTCATATTTGGCATTAAAATCTTTATTTTCATTTGTATAGCGAACACCAAAACTTAGGGCGGTTTTATCATTCAAATTATAAATATTATGTGTGAATATAGAAAATGAATTAGATCTTTGGGTGAAATAATCACTCCAGCCACCACCCTCTGTCATGGCAAGTGTATTTAAATTAAATGAACCATTTGTTGCCGAATTAATAAGGCCTCTTAAGTTTGGTATAAACTGTGAGACCGGAATAGTTGCCGCCGACGCGCCCGAAAGCAATCCGCCAATATAAGTTTCATAATCCTTGCCATAGCGGAAAATATTATGCGAATTAATTTCTTCATTCAAATAAAACACACCAATAAGCCAATTAAGCTTATTAATTTCGCCATTTAATCTTACTTCTTGGCTAAGGGTTTTAACTTGACCACCTGGACGCTCCGAAAGGTCGCGATAAAGAATATCTGCGCCCGACCATTCACCATCTTGGGCATAGGCAAAATCATAATATCTGCTTGCCGTAATAGAAGTTAAAGTGCCTATATTAAGTTTATATTTGGCCTCTAAACTTGCACCATTTTCATGAATTCTTTGCCCAAAATCTCGGTCGGTTACAGAATTAAAACTATTATATTGATTGCCAGCTAATTTTGAATTTGCACTTATGCGATTAAGTAAAGCCGTTGAATTTACAGGAACTCTTGAATCCGAAACATAAGTAAGCGCGTTGCAGCAAACATCTTCGCGGCTTGAAATATCATAAATAAACCTGATTTCACCATTTTCGCTTGGCTTATATAATAATTGTCCGCCAAGTATAAAATAATCTTGGCTATTGTCTTTTCTTGCGGCGCTTGTGCCATTATTAACATTCACAAAGCCATCTCTTGCGCGTGCATTATAATATAGACTTCCTGCCAAATTCTCTTTTAAAGGCGCAGATATATAACCCCCAATATCTACCAAATTATAATTACCAAGTGAAAGCGCGGCATTGGTTTCAATTGCTTTAAGATTTGGCTTTTTAGTGTTAATTGCAATTATACCGGCCGAAGTATTACGTCCGAATAAAGTGCTTTGTGGGCCACGGATAATTTCCGCACTTTCAATTGGCAATAATGCGCCATATGCCATATTGGTTCGGCTTCTTGGAACGCCATCAATTACAACGCCAACGGAAGGCTCTAAGCCAAAATTTGTCCCTTGTGTTCCAATGCCGCGAATACGCGCAGTAATAGACATTGCGCTTTCAGATTGCGGAAGCTGAAAACTTGGATCTAATTGGACTAAATCAATAAGTCTTTGTGCGTTGCCATTTTCAAGTTGTTTAGAATTTAAAACATTCAAAGAAATCGGGATATTTTTTATATTTTTTTCGGCGCGGCGTGTCGCGGTAATAATTACATTTTCTTCGGCAATATTATCTTGCGCAAAAACAGGTGCCGCAATGCTTAAGAAACTCGTGCTTAGTAAAAATATATTTATTGTTTTTTTCATTTTAGTCCCAGACGCTTCAATGTTTATATATTTCGCCCTTTATGTAGTTTTAAATGGCCTGAAAACTAGTTTTTCAGTGATTTATAGATTTTTAGTGCTAAACTTAAGTTTATTTTTGACAAAATCCTATAATTTCTATATCTAGGTATGAATGCCATACTCAGCTATTGATATAAATATACGTCGCCGCGCCGCTGTTTCTGTTAAGGATTGTGGGCTTGCACGCGCCGCAGAAGTCTTTGGTGATAAATGGGTCTTACAGATTTTACGTGAAGCTTTTTACGGAATTATCCGTTTTGATGATATAAGGGCGGATTTAGGAATCCCGAAATCCATACTTTCTTCAAGGCTGAAATCTATGACAAAAACCGGTCTTTTGGTGAAAATGGCCTATAAAGAACCCAAAAAGCGAGTGCGCTATTCCTATCTTTTATCGACAAGAGGACGTAAAGCCGCGCTTATACTTATTGGTCTAATGGAATGGGGAAATGAGAACTTACTTAAGACTAGTCCAAAGCTTGGTATAATAGATAAAAAGACCAAGTCGCCATTGAAACTTGGTCTTATAAATAATGAAAATAAACCGATTGATATAAAAGACTTAAGTCTTGAACCAATCAAGAATTAATCTTTACGGAAAAACTTATAAAGTATAACCGCAATCAAAGTTAAAATACCGATTTTGGCGATTAAAAATGCTTTAAGGTATTTAATCATTCTTGCCGTATTTTCTTGATGAAGCTTCAAATCAGCCTCTGATAAAGGTTTGGGATTATCCCATTCTTCATCAGAAATATAATTTGGATCAATAATCGGTTCTAATTCGTCTTTTGGCTCTTTCATTTGGAAATGCTATTATTTTTCAAATGGGTCTTTGACCAAAATTGTATCATCGCGCTCAGGTGAAGTTGAAAGAAGAGCCACAGGGCGACCAACTAATTCTTCGATACGACGAACATATTTAATCGCATTTGCCGGTAAATCTTTCCAAGAACGTGCCCCAAATGTAGTTTCAGTCCAACCAGGCATGGTTTCATAAATAGGAACCGCATTTTTTTGATCTATTTGATTAGCCGGCAAATAATCATAAGTTTTATCGCCGATTTTATAACCAATACAGATTTTTAATTCTTCAACGCCATCAAGAACATCAAGCTTAGTAAGTGCAAGGCCAGTAATGCCGCCAACGCAACAAGTTTGGTGAACTAAAGTAGCATCAAACCAGCCACAACGACGCGCGCGCCCTGTAACTGTGCCGAATTCATGCCCGCGCTCACCAAGGCCTTTACCAACATCATCGAATAATTCAGTAGGGAAAGGGCCTTCACCAACACGTGTAGTATAAGCTTTGACGATACCTAAAACATAATCAAGATTATTAGGGCCCGTACCAGTACCTGATGCCGCTTGACCTGCAACAGTTGAAGAAGATGTTACATACGGATATGTGCCATGATCAACATCAAGAAGAATACCTTGTGCGCCTTCAAATAAAACGCGCTTATTTTCTTTACGTGCATCTTCTAAAATGCGCCAAACTGGGCTCACAAAAGGAAGAATTTTTGGTGCAAGCGCAAGTAATTCCGATAATAATTCTTCTGAATCAATCGGAGGCAAATTAAGGCCAGCACGTAAAATATCATGATGCGCTCTTAGGCGCTCAATTTTTAATTTTAAAGTTTCAGCGCATGATAAATCGGCAACTCTTAGAGCGCGTCTTCCTACTTTGTCTTCATAAGCAGGGCCAATACCGCGACCAGTAGTACCGATTTTGCTTTTTCCTGCTTGCTCTTCACGGGCCTTATCAAGATCTTGGTGAATTTTAAGAATAAGAGTTGCATTTTCAGCAAGCCCAAGATTGTCGGTATTAATCGTAACGCCTTGTGCGCTTATGCGTTCAATCTCGGCAAGAAGGGCATATGGGTCAACCACAACGCCATTACCAATAAGGGAAAGTTTGCCTTGAACAAGACCAGATGGCAATAATGATAATTTATAGACTTTGTCGCCAACAACCAATGTATGACCTGCATTATGGCCACCTTGGAATCTTACGACCATATCGGCTCTATCACAAAGCCAGTCAACAATCTTACCTTTACCTTCGTCGCCCCATTGAGCGCCAACAATCACCACATTAGCCATATAAAATCTCTTGAATTAAAAAAGCCAACGCATAAGGATTGGCGTTGGCTTTTAGCTTTTAATCTGCACTATAACAAGATAGCGCGGTGAAATTTGTCATAATTAATGTAGTGCTTGTTTCTTATTTTTTCTTTGCGCAATATTAATAAGCTCTACACCAATTGAAAACGCAAGTGAGAAATATAAGAACCCGCGCGGTATATGAACGCCCATTCCATCGGCCACAAGCGCAACACCCACCAGAAGAATAAACGCCAGTGCAAGAGTTTTAATGGTTGGATGCGCTTCTACAAATCCAGTTAAAGGTTTTGCCGCAATCGCCATTACAAAAGTTGATAAAATAACTGCAAGAACCATAATCCCTAATACATCGGTCATGCCTACGGCGGTAATAACAGAATCAAGTGAGAAAACTATATTAATCAATAATAATTGAATAATTACGGCATTAAGGCTTGATTTTGCAGTGCCTTCTTCATGCCCTGTTCCTTCGACACTCGCGTGAATTTCATCGGTTGCTTTATATAAAAGGAATAGACCGCCGCCAATAAGAATAAGGTCTTTTATTGTAACTTCGATTGCTTCTTTTATATATTCAGGATTGCCATGACCAACCATTTCGCCATAGGCAAGCGGCAATGTGAATAAAGCGTTTTTACCAAGATTAATAATCCAAACTATGCCGCCAAGCATTAGAATGCGCAAAATCATCGCACCCCAAACACCAAATTTGCTTGCGGTTTCGCGTTCTTTGCCTTGAAGTTTAGAAACGCCGATTGAAACGAATAATAAATTATCAACACCAAGAACAATTTCTAAAAACGTAAGTGTTAATAGCGAAACCCAATGTGAAGGTTCCGAAACCCAACTGAAAAAATCCATAATAGCCCCTATAAGAATGAGTAAGGTTCAATATCTATAATCATTCTTATATTATTTGAAAGCTTTATTCTATCACTCCATTCACTCATAAAGCTTGAAAGGTCGATATTTTTATCGGCTCTTACTAGAAATCTTGACCTATGCCAGCCTCTTATTAGTGCCATTGGCGGTGGTGCAGGCCCCCAAACCTCTATGCCTTCACCATTTATAAGCGAATCAGTTGCGGTTTTAGTTGCGTTTTCAAGCTCAAGAATATCTCTCGCCATTAAGTGCAAACAGCCAAGCCTTCCGAATGGCGGCATGCCCGATGCGGCGCGCATTTCGGTTTCAATTTCTAAAAAGCTATCGCGGTCATTATTTAACAAAGCTTGTAAGGCTTCATGTTCAGGATAATGGGTTTGAATCATTGCTTTGGATTTTAAACCAGTACGACCGGCACGTCCCGCAACCTGAGTTAATAATTGATATGTGCGCTCACCAGAGCGCGGATCTCCGCCGCCAAGTCCCAAATCGCCATCAATCACACCAACCAAAGTAAGAAATGGGAAATTATGGCCTTTTGCGACAATTTGTGTGCCAATAATTATATCAATTTCGCCATCTTCCATGCGCTTTATCATGCCATTAAGTTTTTCAGGGCTTGAAGCGGTATCAGACGAAAAAATCTCTATTGCTTTTTTAGGATATAATTCTTTGATTTCTTCATAAATACGCTCAACACCCACACCAATTGACATAAGGCTTTCGTAAGAATGACAAGATGGGCAATTTATTGGCTTTGGAATTGAATAGCCTGTTAAATGACAAATAAGGCGATTTTTATATTTATGCTCAACTAGCCATGAAGATGAATTCGGTGCCATCATTCGGTGACCGCATTTATTGCATATAACAACAGGGGCAAAGCCTCGTCGATTTAAAAATAATAAAACTTGTTCTTTTCGCGAAAGAGTATCGGCAATTGCTTCGATTAATAATGGCGATAAATATTTATTTTTATGCGGTGGATTTGCTTTTAAATCTATTAATTCAATATTTGGCAAAAATGCTTTACCATAGCGATTTGGCATAGATAAATAAGCATAACGTCCCGATTTTGCATTATTACGGGTTTCAAGCGATGGGGTTGCCGAACATAATACAATTGCAGCATTTGCATATTTTGCGCGAACTACCGCTAAATCTCTGGCTTGATATCTTAAACCATCTTCTTGCTTATAAGAAGGGTCATGTTCTTCATCAATAATAATCAGTTTTAAATTAGAAAATGGAAGAAAAACCGCAGAGCGTGCGCCAACAATAATTTTTGCATTGCCATTGGCAATTTCACGCCAAGCACGGCGTTTATACGCCATTGTTTGCTCTGAATGCCAAATAATAGGCTCATGGCCAAAGCGGTTTTTTATGCGGTTTATTATAGCTTCAGTAAGGGCTATTTCAGGCAATAAAACCATAATTTGCCCATTAAGTTTAAGGGCGTGATTTATGGCTTCTAAATAAACTTCGGTCTTACCAGAGCCTGTAACCCCATCAAGAAGAAAAGGTGCAAAGCCGCCATTATTAAGGCTTTCGATTATATCATCTTTTGCGGCATTTTGATCTTCGTTAAGCTCGCTTCTTATAATGCCAAGCTTTGGTGGATTAAATGGCAAATCAACAGGGCTTTTGGTTTCTATTATGGCATTTTTTTTTACAAGATTACTTATGACGGCGATACTCACGCCTAAAATTTCTGATAATTCTTGCTTTGAAATTGGGCTTTCTTGGCTTTTTAAAAAGTCCAAGACTTTGGCTTGCAGATCGGTTGGTTTTAAAAGATCTTCACCAAATGCTACTTTATTTATATAGGGACCATCGGCAAGTGCCTCAATTGGTCGCAAAACTTGGTTTAAAATCGCGCCCATTGGCACCACAAGATATTTAGAAGTCCATTTGATAAAATCAATAAATTCAGGCTTCAAGGGCGCAGCATTTAAGCGCGATAAAATTGGTTTGGTTTTTTGAAATTCACTGGTAATGCTAAACCCAATAATAAGCCCAATTTTAGTTTGCTTTCCAAATGGACAAAGAACAAAATCCCCAAGACCTAAGCCTTCGATTATTTCATAATCAAAGGCGTCATTAAGCGGTAATGGGAATAATACTTTTGCAAATTTTGGAAGCATTTTCCAAGCATAAAGAGTTTACAATAAAAGGAAAGTGAAAATACTATTCTGCGGCTTCAAGCAGACCCGCATCTTGTGCAAGTTTTTTCATTTCTTCTTGCAATTTTTCAAAAGCTCTTACTTCAATTTGACGAATTCTTTCGCGTGAAACGCCAAACTCATCGGCAAGCTCTTCTAAGGTTAGCGGCTCTTCTCTAAGGCGGCGCATTTGAATAATTTTCTGTTCACGCTCATTTAGATTTGCCATGGCCTTATTAAGTAAAACCATACGCGCGTCATATTCTTCGTTTTGTCCAAGCACGGTTTCTTGGCTTTCTTCATCGGTTGCAAGCCAATCTTGCCATTCTTGACCACCTTCTTCAGAGCCAATTTGCACATTAAGTGAGGCATCGGGGCCCGAAAGCCTGCGGTTCATATTAATAACTTCTTTGCCTTCAACACCAAGCTTAGTTGAGATTTCTTCAATTTGGTCAGGTCTTAATTCGCCATCTTCAATCATTTGCATTTTTTGCTTCATGCGGCGAAGATTAAAGAAAAGCTTTTTTTGCGCAGCGGTAGTACCAATTTTAACAAGTGACCAAGTGCGCAATACATATTCTTGAATTGATGCACGTATCCACCACATTGCATAAGTTGCAAGTCTAAAACCTTTTTCAGGTTCAAACTTTTTAACCGCTTGCATAAGGCCAATATTACCTTCAGAAATTACTTCGCCAATCGGAAGACCATAACCGCGGTAACCCATCGCCATTTTGGCAACAAGACGTAAATGCGAAGTTACAAGCTTTTCAGCCGCAACCGGATCTTCATGCTCACGCCAGCGTTTGGCAAGCATATATTCTTCATCTTTGGCTAGCATAGGGAATTTACGGATTTCCGCCAAATAGCGCTGCAGACCTTGTTCTGGGCCAATGGTAATTGTTAAAGATGTAGAAGTCATTTTACTCTCGTTTTTTCTAATACTTATAAGATAGTATAAAGAATTAGAAAAAGAAGGGGTGCAAGATTAAATTTGTGCAATATTTAATTTATCTATCACAGCGATTGAAAATTCGACCTTTATTGCCGTCTTTATCAATGCCTTTGCTTATAACAAGATTAGGCTCTTGATCCGGAAGTCGGCCTTCAAAATGCCATTCTGACATAGTGTCTTTATTTATAATTTTATATTCTTCATAAGTTTTATTGCAGCCAACCGGCGCACAAACTCTGGTTTGCACAATTATTGTATCTTGCTTTTTCTCTGCATGGAAAAGCTCTAGATCTTCTGAATAATCGCCCGCACCTACTATAACTTTGCCATATGCATTATTATTGATTGCAAATTCAAATTTCTGAAAATTAAGGGTCGCATCACAGTTCCCTACGCGCCAAACCCCTTTATTAAGGTATGATTTTGCATCAGTCTTTATGACAATTGTAGGCGGACTATTAAATCCCTTTATACCATTTTTTTCGTTAGGCTCATTGGTTTGTGAGTTACAAGCACTGGCAAGAGAAGCAAAGCCAAATATAAGGGCAATAGTAAATTTATTATTCATACCCTAAATTTGCATATCTAAGTTTAGTTTTCGTAAACTTTCTTGGCAAATCTATATGCGCCATATTTTGCATCAGCCCATTCCCAATTTGAAGTGTAAATTGGGCCACCAAATGAAGTATAATCATATGAAACGTCTTTTATAAATGCGCCAGATTTATCGTAAGTTTTGGCAGTAATGCTAATTCCGCCGCGTCCATAACTTTCCATGCGTAAATCAGTATTGAACATTTGTTGGCGAGTAAGTGTATTCGGGGTTACGTCATTAATTTTGATTGTAATTTTACCAATTTTATCACTAGAAAGCCTAGTTATTTCTTTGGAAATAAAGCCTTCTATTTGTTTCTTTTCATCACTTCCATATTCGGTTTCAAATTTCTTATTAAGCTCTGAATCATATTCAAAACTTAATACAGGATAATTCTCAGCATTAGCTTGAGTTGTAATGCATGCTGAAGCAATTAAACCAGTTGAAATTAATCCAAGAATAAAATTAGATGAAAACTGTTTAGACATATCGCAAAATCCCTTTTTAAATATAGTCTCATAATTTTGATAATTTGCAAATATTAATTTCCATCTTAAGTGTTGTTACTGATATTTTCTTCAAGGATTTAGAACTTATTGAGCAATAATCAGACTTAACAACTAATTTTTGCTGATAAAAGCGTTATTATACTACAA
>CAYUCW010000010.1:48542-51429 GCA_964443435.1 uncultured Caulobacteraceae bacterium
CAATAATCAGACTTAACAACTAATTTTTGCTGATAAAAGCGTTATTATACTACAATACACCTGAAAAATAGAAGCTTTTAAGGTTGCGTCAAATATAAACTAGAACTATAAGCCGATTGACTTTTCATAGGCAATGCAGCCTTCTTTAAAGTCAGGTTAGTAAGCTTAATCTGAATTTAATTTTTTAAGATTATTCCTTCTGCCTTCGAGCCTATAAATATAAACCTAGCCAAACCGTGCAAAGGTACATAAATGAACATTCACGAATATCAAGCCAAAGAAGTACTGGCTAAATTTGCGGTTCCAGTTCCAACTGGTTACCCAGCATTTTCAGTTTCAGAAGCACTAGACGCCGCCAATAAATTAGGCGGTAATTTCTGGGTAGTAAAAGCACAAATTCACGCAGGTGGACGCGGCAAAGGTAAATTCATTGAATTACCTCCAGAAGCAAAAGGCGGTGTTCGTCTTTGCACAAGCATTGAAGCTGTAGAAGCTAATTCAAAAGAAATGCTTGGCAATACACTTGTTACCATACAAACTGGTCCAGTTGGTAAAGAAGTTAAACGCCTTTATATTTCTGAAGGTGCAAATATTGAAAAAGAATTCTATCTATCTTTATTAGTTGATAGAGATACTGGCCGTGTTGCATTTGTTGTATCTCAAGCCGGCGGTATGGATATTGAAACTGTTGCGCATGATACACCTGAAGCAATTACAACAATTGTGATTGATCCTTCGGTTGGTGTTACCGGTAGCGATGTTGAAGCAGTTGTTAAATGTCTTGGCTTAGAAGGCAATCTTGCGGCGCAAGTAAAGCCACTTTGCGAAAATCTTTATAAGTGTTTTTGTGACACTGACATGAGCATGTTGGAAATCAACCCACTTATTATTGATAAAGATAAAGACGCGCTTATTTGTTTAGACGCAAAAGTATCATTTGATTCTAATGCTCATTATCGTCACCCTGAATGGGACGAAATGCGCGATTTAACCGAAGAAGACGATAAAGAAATCGAAGCTTCTAAATTTGATCTTGCATATATTGCATTAGACGGAACAATTGGCTGTATGGTTAATGGTGCTGGTCTTGCGATGGCAACTATGGATATCATTAAACTTTATGGTGAAGAGCCAGCAAACTTCCTTGACGTGGGCGGTGGTGCTTCGCGTGAGAAAGTTACTGCGGCATTCAAAATCATTACATCAGATCCTAAGGTACAAGGTATTTTGGTAAATATCTTTGGCGGCATTATGCGCTGTGATGTAATTGCTGAGGGTGTTGTTGCGGCTGTAAGAGATGTCGGTCTTAAAGTTCCTTTGGTTGTTCGTCTTGAGGGCACAAATGTAGAAGCCGGTAAGAAAATTCTTTCTGAATCTGGTCTTGCGGTAATTCCTGCTGATGATTTAGCAGATGCTGCGCAAAAAATTGTAAAAGCAGTGAGAGGTTAATTCGATGTCAATTCTAATCAATAAAGACACCAAACTTATCTGTCAGGGCTTTACTGGCAAAAACGGTACTTTCCATTCAGAGCAAGCAATTGCCTATGGAACAAAAATGACTGGTGGTGTAAGCCCTGGTAAAGGTGGACAAACTCACCTTGGTCTTCCTGTATTTAACTCAGTAATCGAAGCAAAAGACACTGTTGGTGCTGATGCTACTGTGATTTATGTGCCACCTCCGGGCGCTGCTGCGGCAATTCTTGAAGCAATTGAAGCGGAAATTCCTCTGATTGTTTGTATTACTGAAGGCATTCCAGTAATGGACATGGTTAAAGTAAAAGCTAGATTAGAGAAATCTAAATCTCGTTTAATCGGACCAAACTGCCCTGGCGTTCTTACTCCTGATGAGTGCAAAATCGGCATTATGCCAGGTTCAATCTTCCGTAAAGGTTCGGTTGGCGTTCTTTCACGCTCTGGTACTCTTACTTATGAAGCAGTTTTCCAAACTTCTAATGCTGGTCTTGGTCAAACTACGGCTGTCGGTATTGGTGGTGACCCTGTAAAAGGTACTGAATTCATTGATATGCTTGAAATGTTCTTGGCTGATGATGCAACTGAATCAATCATTATGATTGGTGAAATTGGCGGCGCAGCAGAAGAAGAAGCGGCTCAATTCCTTATTGACGAAGCAAAACGTGGTCGTAAAAAACCAATGGTTGGCTTTATCGCTGGTCGTACTGCACCTCCGGGTCGTCGTATGGGTCATGCGGGCGCAATTATTTCTGGCGGCAAAGGTGGCGCGGAAGAAAAAATCGCTGCTATGGAAGCTGCTGGAATTAAAGTTGCACCTTCACCTGCAGCTCTTGGTTCGACATTAATGGAAGTTTTAGGAAAATAAACTATATAAGCTAAGTGTGCGCAAAATTACTTCGCACACTTAGCTTTAATTATAGCTTTGAAAAGGACACTTATAAAAATGAGTGAGCAGCGTAGCGCTAGTAATCAGGCATTTTTGGCAACTTCTTTCTTAGACGCAGGAAGCAGTCTTTATTTAGAAAGCCAATTGGAAAAATGGCAAGCAAATCCAGCATCAGTAGATAAATCTTGGGCTGATTTCTTTGCAGGTTTAGAGGCCGGTGAAACCGCTTCTTCTAATAAGCCTTCTTGGGCGCGAAATGATTGGCCAAGACGTGAAGCATCTGAAATTATTGCTATGCTTGATAGTGACTGGTCACTATTAGAAACAAAAATAGAGAAAAAAATAGAAGCTAAAGCCGCGGCACCAAATGCTGCATCTTCTTCTGCAGATATTTTGCAAGCTACTCGTGATTCTATTAAAGCCCTTATGATGATACGTGCATTTCGTATCAGAGGGCATTTAGCGGCAAATCTTGATCCTCTTGGCCTTAATGATTTAAGGAATCCACAACCAGAATTAAATCCATCA
>CAYUCW010000011.1:0-2182 GCA_964443435.1 uncultured Caulobacteraceae bacterium
GAATTCTTACGAATGGTGCGGCATCGGCTTCCCATGTCGAAAACTCACTAAAGATCCCAGATAAAACAGGCTCTATGGCGGCAAAGACTTCGTCTTGGGTTACAAAACTCATCTCAATATCAAGCTGATAGAATTCACCAGGGCTTCTATCCGCTCTTGCGTCTTCATCCCTAAAGCATGGCGCGATTTGGAAATATCTATCAAAGCCAGCAACCATAATTAATTGTTTGAATTGTTGTGGTGCTTGCGGAAGCGCATAAAACTTACCTGGGTGCAAACGCGATGGCACAAGGAAGTCGCGCGCGCCCTCTGGGCTTGAAGCCGTAAGAATCGGAGTTTGGAATTCAAAAAATCCAGCTTCATTCATTCTTCTTCTTAATGAAGAAATCACATTAGAACGAAGCATGATATTTTTATGTAAAGTTTCGCGACGTAAATCAAGGAATCTATAACGTAAACGCAGATCTTCTGGATAATCAAGCTCACCGAATACTGGTACTGGCAAGTCTTGAGTAACTTCAGAATGAATTTCAATTGAATTTACTCTTAATTCAATATCGCCAGTTGCAAGTTCAGGATTATTAGTACCTTCTTGACGTTTTAAAACCTCACCATCAATTGATACAACGCTTTCCGCGCGTAAACGAGTTAGAGATTCAAAATGTGGATTAGTAGGGCCACAAACAACTTGAGTGATGCCATAATGATCGCGAAGATCTATAAAGGCAACGCCACCATGGTCACGTTTACGGTGAATCCAACCTGAAATTTTTACGTTTTGACCAACATGTTCTAAGTTTAATTGGCCACAAGTATGTGTACGATAAGTGCTCATTTTAAAACCATTTATTACTGGATATCCAGATTATTAGTGCGATAGACAAAAACTTACGTATTTGGTCAAGTATTTTACTGCAAACAAACCGCAAATAAGGCATTTGCCCCCTCGCTTCAAAGATAATTTTACGCCATAGAGATATTATGGAGCTATGTCTATATGGAGCTTATAGAAACCACATCTGATTTAATTTTAGCTTGCGAAAGATTACGCGGCCAAGATTATATTGCAATTGATACAGAATTTTTGCGTGAAACGACTTATTGGCCTAAATTATGCCTTATTCAAGTTGCCGCTTCTGATATTGAACTTATTATTGATCCAATTATAAATAATATGGATTTATCACCATTATTAGAAATAATGCTTGATGAAACAATTACCAAAGTTTTTCACGCGCCAAGGCAAGATATAGAAATCTTCTATCGCCTTATGAAGGGCAAATTGCCAATTCCAGTTTTTGATTCGCAAACAGCGGCTATGGCACTTGGACTAGGTGAGCAAGTTGCATATGATACTTTGGTGAAATCAATTTTAGGTCATACTGTTGATAAGTCTTCAAGGTTTACTGATTGGTCAAGAAGGCCACTTACTGAAAATCAATTAAACTATGCAATCGCGGATGTAACGCATTTACGTGATATGTACCCAATAATGCTTGAGCGTTTAAATAAATTAAATAGGCTTGATTGGATAAGTGAAGAAATGGAAAGCATAAGCAATCCACTTACTTATGACACAACGCCAACAAACGCTTGGAAGCGTATGAAACCAAAACGTTTTTCTGCGGAATATTTGGCGGCATTTTATGCGGTCACAACTTGGCGCGAATGGTTCGCTCAGGAAAAAGATATTCCAAGGGGTAGAGTTTTAAAAGATGACGGCATTTTTGAAATTGCTGAGCAAAAACCAAAAAACATTGAAGCTCTAGATAGATTAAGAGCCGTTCAAAAAGGCTTCTCTAAATCATCTGCCGCTTCAACTTTGCTTGAAGCATTAAATGAGGCTCTTGAAAACCCTGAAGAAATTGCACCTAAAGCCCAAAAACCCAAGCCAAATCCAGCAGGGATTGGTGCAACAATTGAACTTTTAAAAGTCTTACTTCGTTCGGTTTGTGAAGAGCTTGAAGTCGCGCCAAAACTTATTGCAAGTAATTCAGATCTTGAAGCCGTTGCAATAGATGACAATCCAGACTCACCGATTATGACCGGCTGGCGTTATGAAGTATTTGGCAAAAAAGCAATTCAATTAAAACACGGCAAACTAGGACTTATTGTTGATAATCGCCGTGTTAAAGTTATTGAACTTGAAAATGAAACTATTAATGCCTAAGCAATTTCTGCT
>CAYUCW010000011.1:2282-8006 GCA_964443435.1 uncultured Caulobacteraceae bacterium
CCATAAATATCTGCAATTTGCATTTTATATTCATCTAATAATTGTGAACATGCAGATTTTAAAATATCGGAATTCTTTGCACCATATCTTCTTGAAATTGTACGTGCCAAAAAGACTCTTTCTTTATGACTTGCCGCAGGGTATGGCGCGGCAAGAACAATATCATAAGCAAGACTTGCGCGATAATCTGGGTGCAAAGTAACACCAATATTAGATAATAGGCATGCTGTTTCAATCAAGGTATCAAACCTTTTGATTGAATAATTTTTCGAAATAAATTCGTTTAGATTTGACAACCATGAATGAAGTGCAATTGAAAATTCTAAATCTTTATTGTCTAAATCAGCAATTGCGGCCGCACCATTTATTAATGGTCTATAATTTTCTTCTTCGCCAATTATTTCTTGGGATAATACGCCTTCCCTTAAGCCATAGGAAGAAATCACAAGCCTTTTACAATTCGATTTTTTTAGAATTCTTGATAAAAGCAAAGCGCCATAAGCAACACTTTCCACCCGTTCAGTAGAAATATTACCAAGCTTTTCAAGCACTTTTTTTGTTTGAGTAAGGATAAAATCGCACGTCTTTAGTGCATTTTCCGCGCTTGTCTCATAATTATGTAGTATTTTTAAAGGATAATTATTAAGAGCAATATCAATATTACCTAAAGCCCGCCATGAACCACCAATTGCGTGAAATTCTTCTAAATCATTTAGTTTTAAAACATTTGATTGTTCAAGAATATTGTCAATTATTTCAATAGTTTTTTCTTTATTTTCAATTATAAAATCATGCTTTGAAAATTCACCTAAAGATAATGGTCCAAGCTCCCAACTTTCGGAGATAGGATTCCTATTATCAAGGTTTACAAATTCAACACTAGATCCACCTAAATCACCCATAAAGCCAATTGAATCAGGTGCACCAAAACGAAGGCCTTTTGCAGAAAGTCGACCTTCTTCTTCACCTGAAATTATACGTGCTTTAAGACCAATATCTTCATTAATTTCACGAATAAAGTCCGCACCATCTTCGGCAATTCGCATCGCAGCAGTACATATAGCGATATAAGGAATATTACCAAAATTATCAATAACAAGCTTAAAGCGTTTTAAAGCTTTAATTGCCATTTCTTTACCGGCTTCAGGTAGGCGATTAGTAGTTTTTACACCGCCGCCAAGGCCAGCCAATACTTTTTCATTATGAACAGAAATAAAAGCGTCTTTAAATATTTTATAAATTACCAAACGAACAGAATTAGAGCCAATATCAATAATGGCGTATAATTTATTGTCTAAATGTGCTAATTTTTTCATTATTCGCTTAACTATTTTTTCTTATTCTTAAGCGAACGCCCTCTCCCTGACAAGCTTGGATTGCTGATGAAATAATTATGTGCACTAAAAATAGCTGTACCCTCAGTAACAGGTTTTTTGCTATAAGTGCCATCAGAATTCATATAATAAGACTGTGCATTATCATTAAAGCAAGACACCATAATTTGCTCTAAAACCTGTCTATGAACAGTAGGATTTAGAATTGGAACCAAGGTTTCAACGCGTCTATCAAGATTTCTATTCATCCAATCTGCCGAAGAAATAAATACTTTGGCATTTGGACTTGGTAAAGCTTCGCCATTTGCAAAACAAGCAATTCTTGAATGCTCAAGAAATCTTCCAATGATAGATTTTACCGTAATATTTTCCGATAGACCCTTTATACCAGGGGCAAGACCACAAACCCCACGTATAATTAAATTAATCGGCACACCGGCACAGCTTGCTTCATATAATTTATCAATAATAGTTGTATCAATTAATGAATTAAGTTTTGCCCAAATACCGCAAGGTTTACCTTCTTTAGCATTAGCAATTTCTGTATCCATTAAAGATAATAATTTAGGCTTAATGCCCATAGGCGAGATATAAAGCTTTTCCATATCTTGCGGTACGGCATAGCCAGTTACATAATTAAAAAGCTTACCGGCATCACGGCCTAATGCGCTATCGGCTGTGAATAATGACAAATCAGTATAAATTTTCGCTGTAATTGGGTGATAATTTCCTGTACCAAAATGCGTGTAAGTTTTAAGCTCTTTGCCTTCTTTACGAATAACCAAAGAAACTTTGGCATGGGTTTTAAGGTTCACAAAACCAAAAACCACATGAACACCTGCTTTTTCAAGATCCCTTGCCCATTTCATATTGGCTTCTTCATCAAACCTTGCTTTAATTTCAACAAGTGCTGTTACTTGTTTGCCATGCTCAGCGGCATCAATAAGAGCCGCAACAATAGGTGAGTTTGAAGATGTACGATAAAGTGTTTGCTTTATAGCCAAAACATTAGGATCATTTGCCGCTTGTCTTAAAAACTGAACAACGACGTCAAAGCTTTCAAATGGATGATGGATAAGAATATCCTTATCATTGATTGCCGCAAAACAATCGCCGCCAAAATCTCTTACTCTTTCTGGAAATCGTGGTTCAAAGGGTTTAAATTTTAAATCTTGCCTATCATCAGGGATTAATTGCGATAATTGCGATACTCCCAAAATGCCATTTACAATATTTACATCTTCTGGCGCGACAAATAATTTTTCTTGAATGAATAATTGCAAGTCTTCAGGCATATAAGAGTCGATTTTAAGCCTTACTACTTCACCACGGCGACGCTCTCTTAATGCTGCTTCTGCTTGAAGGATAAGATCTTCGGCTTCTTCTTCAAGTTCAACATCAGAATCTCTAATGATTCTAAACGCGCCAGATGCTAAAACTTCAAAGCCTGGGAATAATGTTTCTGGGAATAATTCAATAATTGTTTCGAGCGCAACGTAAGCGCGATTTTTGCCCGAAAGCTTGATTTCCATAAACCTTGGAACAGTAGAAGGCAAAGGCACAAGTGCATTCATTGGTTTTCCGTCTTCAATCCTTGATAATTGAAAAGCAACCGCAAAGCCAAGATTTTGAATGAATGGGAATGGATGAGCTGGATCAATCGCAAGAGGCGTTAAAACAGGATAAACAAGCTCAAGGAATGATTTACGCAGCTCTTTTGTGTCTATATTAAGTGCTTCATTTAAAGATAAAACTTTAATACCAACTTCAGCAAGCTCAGTTTGCAAAGAACGCCACATCGTTTGTTGGCGCGCCATTAAATCGCCTGCAACTAAGTTTATTTTCTGCAATTGCTCTAAAGGGGTTAAACCATCAAGAGATACAGTTTTTGTTTTCTTTTGAACAAGTTCCCTAAGGCCCGAAACCCTAACCATATAAAATTCATCAAGATTGCTTCCGCAAATTGATAAGAACCGTAGACGTTCTAAAATAGGATGATTAGTATTTGCAGCTTCTTCTAAAACCCTTGTATTGAATGAAAGCCAAGATAATTCGCGATTTAAATATTTGTTCTGAACAATTTTATCTTCGATTGGTTTATTATTTGCTTCGCTCATTAAAAAGGTCACCATTCAAATTAGTGTTTATAAAATCATTTATTAGTTCTTCTAACATAGATTTCGTTATTTTTTTGTTTCCATCTAGGTTTTTAATTAAATAGTTTTGCACTTTTGCGACAGATTCGAATTTTTTTGGCAATTTAGAGATAATTATGCCAATATTTTGGTCTGAAAACTTAATTCCGTTAGCCAATAAATTAGATTTTAAAATCATACGTAAAAATTCAGTGGTCGGCTCTTTCATTTTCACTTTATAGATATTTTTTATCCGTGAACTTAAATCTGCGGATTTAAACTCAAGTGAATTTAATTCACCTTCATATGATAAAATTAATTTATACTCACCTAATTCAGCATGCATGAGTAATTCAAGAATAATTTCTTCTTCTTTGTCCAGACAATAATATTTTTGATTTTTAGCTAATAAACTATTTTTACATAAATAATTTGCGCCGCATCCATTTTCACCATAAATCAGAAGTGTATTTGATGGCCATAAATCACTATTTTCTATTATATGTTTTACATCTAAATTAAGCTCGGCAATAGTTTGCTCTAAACTAAAATTAGTTGGATTTAAAATATCAAAACTTAGCTGATTAAACGACATAAGTTATATGATAATATTTTTAGCAAAATAAAAGTTTTTTTTCCTGTATTTGTGGAATATTTGCTTGCACCAAACAGCTAAAAACAATACCCATTCGCAAGATAAAGGTTAAACAATGACTGAGACTAATCAAACTGGACTTACTTATAAATCTGCTGGCGTTGATATTGATGCAGGTAATGAGCTTGTAAAACGTATTTCTCCACTTGCTAAAGCAACTAATCGCGCTGGCGTTATGGGTGCCTTAGGTGGTTTTGGTGGTTTGTTTGATTTAAAAGCCGCTGGCTTTAATGATCCAATACTGGTTTCTGGAACTGATGGAGTTGGCACTAAGCTTGAAATTGCTACAGAAACCGGAAAGCATGACACTATTGGCCAAGATTTAGTAGCAATGTGTGTTAATGATGTTTTAGCGCAAGGCGCACAGCCTTTATTTTTCCTTGATTATTTTGCGTGCGGCAAGCTTGATGTTGAAACCGCTACCGCCGTAGTAAAAGGTATTGCCGATGGCTGTTTGCTTTCTAATTGCGCTTTAATTGGTGGTGAAACCGCTGAAATGCCAGGAATGTATGAAGCAGGCAAATATGATTTGGCGGGCTTTTGTGTTGCTGCGGCCGAAAGAAATGAATTATTACCGCGCACTGATTTAATGCGCTCTGGTGATATATTAATTGGCCTTGCATCTTCTGGCCCACATTCAAACGGATATTCTTTAGTTCGAAAAATTGTTGAACGCTCTGGTCTTAAATGGACAGATAAAGCGCCGTTTGCGGATGCAACTCTTGCGGATGCGCTACTTACGCCAACCCGAATTTATGTAAAATCTGTAATTCCTTTAATCAAATCTGGATTAATTAAGGGTCTTGCGCATATAACTGGCGGTGGTTTAACTGAAAATACTCCGCGTATGTTGCCTGACAACCTGACACCTGAATATGATTATGAAGCACTTGAATTGCCTCCTATATTCAAATGGTTACAAGAAACAGGTAATGTTTCACTTGAAGAAATGCATAGAACATTTAATTGCGGTATTGGCGTTGTTCTTTGTGTTGCTTCTGAAAATATTGAAAAAGTACTTACCGAACTTGCTGATAAAGAAGATGCATTTGTTATCGGTCAATTAAAAGCCAAATAGGTACCTTATGTCAAAAAAACGTGTCGTAGTTTTGGCTTCTGGATCTGGAAGTAATTTTCAGTCTTTGATTGATTTTCAAACTATGCCTGAATGCGCTTATGAAATCATTGGCTTGATTGTGAATATTCCGACCGCATACGCACTTGAACGCGCAAAAATTGCAAACATACCGACAAAGATTATTAATCACAAAGATTATGCAAGCCGTATTGAATTTGATAAAGCCCTAAACCAAGCTTTAGAAGAATTTAAACCAGATTTAATCGCATGTGCAGGTTTTATGCGAATATTGGGCGAAGAAATAGTCGGGAATTGGTCTGGAAAAATGATAAATGTCCACCCTTCTCTTTTGCCAAAATATAAAGGTCTTCATACCCATCAAAGAGCAATTGAGGCAGGCGATACAGAGGCAGGTTGCACAATTCACTATGTAAATGAAGGTGTGGACGAAGGGCAAATTATCGCTCAAGCCAGCGTAACAATTGAAAAAGGCGAAACGCCAGAATCGCTTGCGGCAAAAGT
>CAYUCW010000011.1:8106-50890 GCA_964443435.1 uncultured Caulobacteraceae bacterium
AAGCCAGCGTAACAATTGAAAAAGGCGAAACGCCAGAATCGCTTGCGGCAAAAGTCCTTATTCAAGAGCATAAATTATATCCGCTAACTTTAAATCGATTATCAAAATAATCTATACAGTGTCTAATCCAGATTAACTAACGAACTAAAACTATCCATTAAAATTTATAAAGCTAGGTTTCTTCTATCTTTTATCAAACGGCCTTGATTATCAATAATTTTTGGTCGGAACCCGTCTATATATCTATCAATAGATTTTCTTCCATTTTTATCAACAATATTTGTTTCAAAAAATCTTTGTATTCCTTGAATAAAAAAACGAATTTTTAATACTTCGAACTCTTCAATCCTTACACCGTGTTTTATACACAAATCTCTAAGAGCTTTTGAATACAATGATACTACACGCTCCAAATCTTTTGAATCTGTACCATTTAAAACTTTGCTATTTAGAAAATCGATTTCAATCTGCCTGTCCGAAGTTTTTATAACTTCTTCGAATATTTGAAAACTATATATGCCTATCATAAAGCCTAAGCCAGTCGAAAATGAGTCAGCAAGATTATGTGCAATATTTTTGAGAATTCCTAATTTCATTAATAGAAAATACTATAATTAAATCCAAACAACAACATTATTAATTTTAGATAAAAAAATGGCACCAAATTGATGCCATTTCCATATTTAGTTGTAACTATAAAATTAGCCTACAATCTCATTACCGCTGAAGAATTGCGCGATTTCGATTGCTGCATTTTCAACGCTATCTGAACCATGCGCTGAATTTTCGCCCATAGATAAAGCGAAAGTTTTACGAATAGTGCCTTCTTCTGCGTTTGCAGGATTAGTAGCACCCATAACTTCACGATATTTAAGAACTGCATTTTCACCTTCAAGAACTTGAACAACAACTGGTGCAGAAGTCATAAATTCAACTAATTCGCCAAAGAAAGGACGCTCAGAGTGAACAGCATAGAAAGTTTCAGCTTGCGCTTTTGTCATTAAAATTCTTTTTTGAGCAACAATACGAAGACCAGAAGCCTCGATAAGTGCATTAACGCCACCTGTTAAATTACGACGTGTTGCATCTGGTTTAATTATTGAAAAAGTACGTTCTAAAGCCATTTTAAACTCCTGATTTGGTTTATTGCGGCTCTTTAGCGGTTTTAAATTATTAGGGCAATAGAAAGGCTGTAAGTTAAATTAAGCTTTCTTTTCCCATTTGCCATTTTCATTTTGCTGCCAATAAGAAACATTAAAGCCTTCAGTTTTCGCACGCTTATATTCAAGTCGCGCTTTTGAAAGCGATTCTTCATTATTGCCATCAATAAGATAAAATGTACGTTCAAGGCCTTCAATGTCACCTAATGGTGCATCTTCAAGCAAGAATAAAGCTTCGGCAAAATTATTATTTTCAATAAGTTTTGTAAGCAAAATTGCTTGCTCAGAAGGCTCAATTTTATCACTTTCAATTGCATGGGGCAAAAATGCTTCGGCTTTATAAGTCCATAAATACTTATCAAGCATTTCAAGGGTTTCATCATTTTGTGCGCGAACAAGACAATTCCAGCCTTTTTCAAGGCATTTTTCCAAAAGCTGCGCCAAAATTGCTTCAGGCTTAGCTTTTTCAAGATGATAAAACCAATATTCCAAATTTTGCCCCAATACTTATTGCTCGAAATAATCGGCAACTAATTGATCTAGAAGTCTTACGCCATAACCCGTGCCCCATGATGGTTCACGTGGGTCATCAGTAGTTTTCCAAGCAGTTCCCGCAATATCAAGATGCGCCCATTTAGTTTCGCCCTCAATAAATCTTTGCAAGAATTGCGCGGCAGTAATTGAACCCGCTCCTGCACCTGGGCCAGAACGCTGAACATTTTTTATATCGGCAATATTAGAATCTAATAATTTGTCATAAGCAGGTGATAATGGGAAACGCCATACTGGCTCACCTACTGATTTTGCTGAATTTGTAATTTTCTCAGATATATCATCTGAATTAGAGAAAAGACCCGCAAACTCACTACCAAGAGAAATTATAATTGCACCAGTAAGTGTGGCAAGATCTATTATATATTCAGGGTTAAATTTACGCTGTGCATAAGTTAAAACATCACAAAGCACCAAACGGCCTTCGGCATCAGTGTTTAATACTTCAATAGTTTGACCAGACATTGATTTAACAATATCGCCAGGGCGCTGTGCATTGCCATCATTCATATTTTCTGACAGGCCAACAAGCCCAACTACATTGGTTTTGGCTTTACGACCAGCAATCGCAAGCATTGCGCCAGATACAGCAGCCGCACCGCCCATATCCCCTTTCATGTCTTCCATACCACCAGCAGGCTTTAATGAAATACCGCCAGAGTCAAAACAAAGACCTTTACCCACTAAAGCAAGTGGCTTTGCTTTTCCGCCATTATTATATTCCATAACAACTAATTGAGATGGGAATTCAGAACCTTGACCTACACCAAGGAATGAAAACATTCCAAGATCGTGCATATCTTTTTCACCTAAAACCGTGACTTTAACACCAAGCTTCTGAAGCTCGACTAAGCGCCTAGAAAATTCAGGTGGATTAAGAACATTTGGCGGCTCATTCATTAAATCGCGCGCAAAGCTAACGCCATTTAATCTTTGCTCAAGGCCAATAAATAAACCATTATCGTCCGCATCAATTATAATAGTTTCAAGCTTAATTGTATTTTGCGGTTTGATTTTAGTTTTATATTTATCAAAACGATATGAAGCCATCCCTGCCCCAAATGCTAAAGCAGAGGCATTTTTATCGCTATCTATTTCTGAGCCTTTAAGTTTAAATTCAATTGATTTAGGACCTAGTGAAATTGTGTTTTTAATAGCAATTGCCGCAGCACGCTCTAGAGTGTCATTATTAATCTCTGAAAGCTTACCAAGCCCAACCACAAGCAAACTATTGATATTTTGAGCTGGCGCATGAAAAACTTGAACCGCTGAAGCCGCACCTGTAAAGCCAGAAGCAGAAAGCGAAGCACTGATTTTGCCATTATTTAAAGAATCAAAAGCTTGTAATGGGCTGCTTAATAAATATTTTTCATTTTCAGTATAAGAAAAATATACTTGGATTTCACCAATATTATTGGAATTAAACTCGAATTTCATTATTTGCTCCTGAGCTAACAAATGTATATATAAATATGTATATAATAGTTTGTTTGGACTTGCCAAATGCCTTAACTTCGATTTAAGAAAAAACAGCAGGTAAAAGAAAGATTTTAATGACAAAATTACAAAGATATTTTTTCTTTCTTTTAATCACGCCTTTTTTAATGATTACAATTGGCTTGGCATTATTGGGTATTTTGACCCAATCTTTGACCCAATTGGATTTATTAATTGAACGCGGTCAAAGCCCTTTTGTTTTATTATATATTTCATTCCTAGCCTTACCGCAATTTATGGCAGTGGTAGCACCAATCGCAATTTTTGCCACTATTTGTATGGTGTACTCAAGACTTTATAGTGAAAATGAAATTGTAGTTGCTTTTGCAAGCGGTCAAAACCAATGGCAAATTGCCAATCCTATAATAAGGCTTTCTGTTGTAACTGCTATATTAGTTTTATTCATCAATGTTTTTGTGCAGCCACATACTCATAAAACTATGCGTGAAGAAATATTTAAAATCCGCTCTGATATGGCTACGACTTTAGTAAGAGAAGGCCAATTCAGAGAAACAGTATCTGGGCTTACGGTTTTTACAAGAAAAATTGAAAGAAATGGCGATCTTCAAGGTCTTATTATATCTGACACAAGAAGCCCTCAGCAGCCTGTTACTTATTTGGCTAATGTTGGGGCAATAGTAAAAATAAGAAATAAACCAGCAATATCACTTGAAAATGGTTCAATTCAAAGAAAAGATAAATTTGGTAAAGTTGAAATTTATGGTTTTTCGCAATATGTTCTTGAGCTTGAAGGCTTTGATAATGAAGAAAAAGAAATATTCTTCAAACCAAGCGATAGATATACACATACTCTATTAAAACCGGATATGACAAATTATTGGGATAGAAGTCATGTTGGAACCTTATTGGCTGAATTCCATAAAAGATTAGCGTCGCCACTAAATACAATTGCAGCGGCATTTCTTGGCATTTATGCCATTCTTGGCTCTGCATATTCAAGGCGTGGTTATGGCGGTGCAATTGTGAAATCATCGGGCGGACTATTGGTTTTATTATTATTTGGTTCGGCCATTCAAGATACTATTGAAAAATCACCTGAATTAAATATTCTACAATATTTAATTCCAATTTTGATTATTTTATTTGTCGCTCATAAGCTTCATATGTTTAAAAACTGGAATAAAGAATTAAATTCGTTTGAGGTGATAGTATGAATATAAGCACTCGCCTTAATACTTATATATTTTATCAATCAATTATGGGGTTTTTAATCGCCCTGATTTCTGTTTGCTTGTCTATTATTATGGTGGATTTAGTTGAGCAAATGCGTGCGGTTTCAGGTGTTCCTAATACAAATATTGGCACGGCTTTAAGTTTTACCTTTATGCGTTTACCTGGGCTTGTGGAGCAAACTATACCCATTGTCATTTTAATAGGTTCTATTATTACTTATACCGGATTATCGCGTAAATCTGAGATTATAAGCATGCGCGCGGCTGGTCTATCTGCTTGGCAATTTATAACGCCACTTGGTATTTTGGCATTTTTGATTGGCATAAATATCATTCTTGTTATTGGGCCATTGGCATCTAGTTTGAATGAAAAATATGAAACCACAAAAGCGCAATTAAATTCTTCATTTGTACAAAAAACTGATTCAAATACAGCAATTGTTTGGAAAAACTATACCTATGATAAAGGTCAATTAGTAATTCAAGGAAAAGCAATTGATGATAATCATTTAACAAATGTAACAATTTATGAATTTGATATGAAAGGCACTACACTTAATAGGCGTATAGATTCAAATCAAATTGTGATTAAGAATAATGTTTTGGTAGTTTATAATGCTATCGAAAATCAAACTGGGCAGGAGCAAATAAATCGCGAATTAATTACGTATGAAGTGAATAAAAACACTCTTAATAGCCAAACCAAAGAACCTAAACTTTTAACTGCATGGGAATTACCTGAAGCGGCAATTAAAGCACAGATTTCTGGTGGAAATCCTGAAAAATATTGGTTGCGATTCTATAAATTGCTTGGACTGCCTTTCACAATGGTTGCTATGGCTGTATTTGCTGCTTTAATGTCAATTGGACTTGATAGATCTGGCGGCAAAGCAAAATCAATATTCATAGCGATTTGCGTTGGCATATTTATGTATTTTATAGGTGATTTAACAGGTATAATGGCTACATCAGGCATTATTCCAGCAATTATAGCTGGATTATGCCCGCCAATAATATTAATTACATTCACACTTTATCTGTTTTCTATAAAAGAAGATTGATAAAATACTAACTCTTATATTGCGCAATAACATAAAATAAGACTACATAATTCAAATGAAGAATAAATTTTGTAATAATCACGTCTACGTTATTGCTGGAATAACATTTGCCGTTAATATTGGTTCGACTAATATTGCTTTTGCAAATCAAATTACAAATTTTAATCAGATTGAACAATCAAATTCTGAAACCAAAAATCAACAATCAACAATTATAAATGACACCGTAGAGCTTATTGCCGATACAATTACCCAATCAAAAGATGAAACAAAAATTGAGGCAATAGGTAATGTTCAGGCGCGTAATAAATCAAGGCGCATAAGTGCGGACAAGTTAATATATGACAGATCAACCGGAGTAGTTACAGCAGTTGGAAATGTAGTTGTTGTAAACCCTGATGGCTCAAATAGTTTTGCATCTGAACTTATAATTGATGATGAAATGACAAATGGCGTGATTAATGATTTCGCTTCACGTTATCCAAATGGCGGGATTGTTGCTTCTAAAAAAGCTATAAAACTTGATGGGAATAAAAACACGCTTACAAATGTTGTTTATACGGCTTGCCCAGTTTGTGAAAAAAATAAAAATCCAACTTGGCAAGTAAAAGCCAAGCAAGCCACTCAAGACGAAGTAAACAAGTCCATATCATATAAAGATGTTGTTTTTTCAGTTGAGGGAATACCTCTTGCCTATTTTCCTTATTTTCGTCATGGCGACCCGACCGCTGGTAGGCAATCTGGCTTCTTACAGCCAATCCCTGGACGCTCATCAAGACTGGGTGCAAATTGGGAGCAACCATATTTATTTGTGATTGATAAATATTCAGACTTAACAATATCACCAATGGTTGCTGAATATGTTAATCCACTTTTAAACGCAAAATATAGAAGAAAATTTTATTCTGGTCTTTTAAGTTTAGAAGGTTCAATCACTAAAGAACAAAAATTTGGTTTGGTTCGCCGAAAAGATGACAAAGCAAATTATCTTTATGGCGAATCTGACTGGCGCGGAAGCATTTTTGGCTCTGGTGATTTTAAGATAAATGAAAATTCAAGATGGGGTTTTGGTGTAGAAAACGCATCTGATGATTTATATTTAATGCGTTATAGCATTGCCGGACAAGGCATTGTTCGTGGTCCAATACGCGGTGCCGGTACAAGACTTATAAATCAATTATATGTTGAAACTAAGCATTCTGATTTTTATGCTAGAATCCTTGGTGCAAGCTTTCAAGATTTAATCCCTGGTGAAAGACGTAAAAACACTCCACAAGTTTCACCTAATTTAGAGATTATAAAAAATTGGGAAATTGGCCCAATTAATGGTCGTTTGGATACAAATCTAAATGCCGTTTATTTAAATAGAAATAGTGATAGACAAGATACAACAAGAGTTTCTGGTGGCCTTAGATGGAGTGGTCAAACAATTATTGCCTCTGGCATTGTTTTTGAGCCTTCTTTCTATTCTAGTCTAAATTATTATAATTATAGCAATCAAAGAAATGCCAATAATATTAATATTGGTAGCAATAATTTTACGCAATTTAGAACTAGTGCAGGTTTTGATTTACGCTATCCATTGGCAAAATATACTAATAATCTACGTCTAAGCATTGAGCCAAAGGCAAGTTTTAAATATTCAAAAATTTCTTCGGAAAATCGTTACATAAGTAATGAAGATTCAGTTGGTATAGAAAATACAGCAAACACATATTTCCTTGCGGTTCGAAATTCTGTTTATGATGCTTGGGATAATGGTAATAAAGCGACATTAGGTGTTAATTTTGGTGCGGCTAATCCAAATAATTTTGGTGTTAATTTATTCGTAGGTAAAGAATATAGAAGCAAAATCAATAATTTTGAGAGATCAACAAATCTTGATAGAAAAAATGGTGATTGGGTTTCAAGCTTTGATATTAATATAAATGATAATTTAAGCCTGCAATCTAATATAAACATTGATGCCGAAGATTTAAAACTTGTTCGTACAGAGGTTATAGCCCGTCTAAGCTTATGGCGTATTGATACAAATGTAAGATATAATGAAATGCCAAAAGCAGTTGGCAATATAAATTCTTATCAAGAAATAATCGCAAGTGCGACATTAAAAATTAATGATAAAGTAAAAGTATTCTCTAATAATTGGTTTGACTTTAAATCAAACACAAATCTGCGTTCAAGATATGGCGTAATGTTTGGTGATGACTGTACTGATGTTAGAGTTTTTTATGAAGAAATTAATACAACAAATCAATTACTTAAACCATCTTCAGGTATAAAAATACAAATTGCATTTAAAACATTAGGTGCAATTGATGACGATCCATTCGAATAAAAAGATTAAATTACTTTAATAGCAATGATATTTTGATTGAAGCTTTGCTAATTCAATATTATTAGGCTTTTATAGTTTATAAATTAAGGCAAGAATAATGAATTTAAATAAAAAATCAAAACTTAGATACAAAGGTTTTGCTTTAATAGTTTCGCTTATTCTAACGACCAATATATTTGGCTCTAATAGTGTTATTGCCCAGCAACAGCAATTGGCTGAGGGTGTCACTTCTATTGTAAATGATGAAGCAATCACAAGCTTTGACGTTCGTCAAAGAACTAGATTTTTGCTTGTAACTGGTGGCATTGAAACACCAACCAAAGAAATAATTGAACAATTATATCAACAGGCCTTAAATTCACTTATAAATGAAAAGCTACAGATACAAGAAGCCCGGAAATTTAAACAAGTAATGTCTGATGCCGAAGTTGACCGCGTACTTGAAAGACAAGCAAGACAGAATGGTGCAACTCTTGATCAATTTTTTAAAGATTTAAATGAAGCTGGCATTTCATTAAAAAGCTATCGCGACAAAACACGTGCCGAAGTTTTATGGCAAAAAATTGTAAATGGTCGTTTTGGTTCTAAGGTAAAAATCGCACCTGAGAGAATTAATGAAAACCTCTCACGTGTTCAAGAATCAATCAATAAACCACAATATCAAGTAAGTGAGATATTTATTGAGGTTGGTGGACCTAACGAAGCCCAACAAGCTTTAACGGGCGCTCAAACACTTGTACAACAAATTCGTGCCGGCGCACCATTTGCACGAGTGGCGCAGCAGTTTTCATTTGCACCTTCCGCTGCCGCTGGTGGAGATTTAGGTTGGGTTGTTGAAGGCGAATTAAAGCCTGAGGTCGCTAAAATAATTGAAACCATAGAAGTTGGTACAATTTCAGATCCAATTCCTGTACAAGGCGGATTTATGATTATTGGCGTTAAAAATAAGCGCCCACCTTCCCTTCCTTCAATTACTTTTAATTTGCGTGAAATTTCTAAATCACATGGCAATGCATCTGAAGCTAATATTAAAGAAGCCGATAAAAGTTTGCAATTTGCAAAAGGTGCAATCCGTAGCGGCTGTAAAGACCTTGATAAATTGGCAAGCCGAAGCGGCCTTGAATATACAGATCTTGGTGAAGTTGCCGAAAATGATTTAGCCGACCCGTATAAATCATCACTTAATGGACTTCGCAAAAATGGCGTGTCTAATATTTTCCATGCTGAAAATTCTTCAAGAATTATGGTAGTTTGCGAAAGAATGGTTTCAGGCGATGATATTCCAACTGCTGAGCAAATTAAAGATAGTCTTTTTGACCAAGAACTAAGCTTAATCGCAAGAAGATATCTTAGAGATATAAGACGCGAAGCTTCAATAGTAACTAGATAATGTCTATAGCGGTTTCAATTGGCGATCCAAACGGCGTAGGGATTGAAATTGCTATAAAAGCTTGGGCTTTTGAAAGGGAAAATATCCCTGGATTTACAATATTTGGAAATATTGCGCCATTGTTAAAAATGGCTAAGCATTTAAATATTGATATAAATATAGAAAATATTGATGATTTATCAAAAACTATAAATTTTAAGTCTGCATTACCTGTATATAATTGTGGTTCTTACGGCGATAATATTATTGGTACACCTAATCCTGAGAACGCAGAATTAATTATAAATTCAATAAAAGAAGCGGTAAATTCTTGTTTGAACGGCACTTCAAAAGCCTTAGTCACACTCCCGATTGCAAAATCTGTTTTATATAAATCTGGTTTTAAATACCCTGGTCATACAGAATATATTGCTGCGCTTTGTGAAAATACAGATTTTAAGCGAATTTTTGGCCCCGTTATGATGCTCAGTATCGAAGGCTTAAGGGTGGCATTAATTACAATCCATGAACCTATTTCAAAAATACCAAGTCTTATTAGTCAAGATAAAATTATAAGAACCGTCAAAATTGTCCATGAAAGCATGAAATATGATTTTGGTATAAAAAATCCAAAAATTGCAATTTTAGGACTTAACCCCCATGCCGGTGAAGATGGAACAATTGGGCATGAAGAAATTGAAACAATAAACCCTGCATGTAAAACATTACGTGATATGGGAATTGATTGTAGTGATGCTTTGCCTGCCGATAGTGCATTTAATCCTATTTTACGCGAAAAATACGATATTTATATCGCTATGTACCACGACCAAGGACTTATACCTATTAAAGCTTTGGATTTTTGGGGCGGAGTCAACACAAGCCTTGGACTTCCGATTATAAGAACTTCTCCAGATCATGGAACAGGTTTTGATATTGCAGGAAAAAATATAGCGTGCATAGATAGTTTTATAAATGCCCTTAAAACCGCTGAATATATGGCGAAAAATAGAATTAATGACTAAACAAACTATAAGCGAAACTCTTAAAACCAATGAATTATTTGCCAAAAAAAGCTTAGGGCAACATTTTTTATTGGATGTTAATTTAACAACAAAAATCACAAAATTACTAAATATCGAAGATACAGACGTTATTTTTGAAATTGGCCCTGGCCCTGGCGGCCTAACTCAGGCCTTATTAAATAGCCCAGCAAAAAAAATTATTGTTATTGAAAAAGATGCTAGATTTGTTGAACATTTAAAGGAATATTTTAGTGATTATGGCGATAGATTAGAAATCATCGAAGGCGATGCTTTATTAATTAAACCATATGAATTATTTGAAAAATCGGGTGCAAAGGCGGCAAAAATAATAGCCAATCTTCCATATAATGTTGGAACGCAAATCCTTATAAATTGGCTTGAAGGACTTGAATGGCAATTCCCTATGGCGCTTATGTTTCAAACTGAAGTTGCAAAAAGAGTCTGCGCCGAAGCCAATGATAATAATTATGGAAGGCTTTCAATTCTTGCGGCGGCAAAATGCAATTCTTATATTGGCATGCATGTCCCGCGCCTTGCGTTTTCTCCGCCGCCAAAAGTAGAGAGTGCGGTAGTAGTTTTAGAACCGCGTAAAAAGCCATTTGAAGAATTAAAAAGCCTTTCAAAAATTACAAATCTGGCTTTTGGTCAAAGACGTAAAATGATAAGATCTAGCCTATCACCACTTGGCCAAATAGATGAATTATGCGATGCTTGCGAAATTAAACCAACCATAAGACCTGAAAATCTTTCACCTGATGAGTTCTTCAAACTAACTCTTAAGGCAATAGATATGGGTCTATTTAAAAATTAAGGTATAAAAAATGCCTAAGATAGAAATTGAAAACGCACCAATAAAAACTGGGTCAATTTATCCCGAACCCTATGCAAGCCAGATGAAAGGTAGATCTTCTATTCGTTTAGGTGACCTTGCGGGGCTTACTCAATTCGGGGTTAATATAGTCACTCTTGAAGCAGGCGCGGTTGCCTCATTAAGGCATTGGCACCTTAAAGAAGATGAATTTGCAATTGTTTTAAATGGTGAATTAGTACTAGTAGAAGATGAAGGCGAAACCATTATGCATTCTGGCGATTGTGCGGCATGGAAAGCTGGCATACCTAATGGTCATAGATTTATAAATAAATCCAATGAACCAGCAAGATTCTTAGTTATTGGCTCAAAATCTCAAAATGAAGTCGCTACATATTCAGATATAGATATGAAAATTCAATTTAATGATGGGAAAGCTCTGATTACTTATCGCGATGGTACTGAGTGGAACGGGCCCAAATAAACTAAATTTAAGTGTCTTCTTCAAGAAGCTTATGAACATATTTATGAAGCCAAGGTTGACGTCTTCTTTTAAAACGCTCCGCTGCTAGGATTGTTTTTAATTGCTCATAAGACTTTTCAACATCTTCATTCACAATTACATAATCATAAATATCCCAACGACTTATTTCAGAATAAGCATTAGTCATACGCTTTTTAATTGTTTCTTGGCTATCTTGCCCACGTGTATCAAGCCTTCTTCTTAATTCTTTCATTGAAGGCGGAAGAATAAATACTTTAACAATATCTGTTGGTGCGGAGTTTGTAAGCTGCTGTGCACCCTGCCAATCAATATCGAACATAATATCATGACCAGTTTCAAGTGCATCCATAATTGGCTTACGAGGTGAGCCATAATAATTATCATGGACTTCCGCCCATTCTAAAAATCCATCACCGGCACGCATTTTTCTAAATTCATCTTTTGTAACAAAATTATAGTGTGTTCCGTCTATTTCGCCTTCGCGCATAGCCCTTGTTGTCCATGAAACCGATAAAGAGATTTCACTATCTTCTTCGACAAGCCTTCTCGATAGTGTTGTTTTGCCAGCACCTGACGGACTTGAAAGTACAAGCATAAAACCACGTCTTTTAAAGTTTTTTGGCATTTATCACCTATTATTTTGCGCCTTCAAGCGTATTTTCTCTTGATTCTTGATTAGCGCGAAATGCACGCCATTTTTCAACATTTTTTTGATGCTCTTGATACGTTTGTGCAAAAACGTGCCCACCAGATCCATCAGCAACGAAAAATAAATCTTTTGATTCTGGTGGATTTAAAACCGCTGCAATTGCATCTTTTCCAGGATTTGCAATTGCGGTTGGCGGTAAGCCAATAATTACATAAGTATTCCATGGATGATTTTGTGTAATCTCTGTCTTATAAATTTTACGGCCTAGAGCTTTACCCTTGGTAATGCCATAAATAATTGTTGGATCTGATTGAAGCTTCATTCCTTGCCTTAGGCGATTTATAAATACGGCGGCAACTTGAGGTCTTTCGCTTGCAATACCTGTTTCTTTTTCAACTATTGAAGCCAAAACAAGCGCTTCATGTTTAGAACGCAATGGAAGATTTGGCGCTCTCTTAAGCCATAATTCATCAAGAATTTGTATTTGTCTTGCTTTCATCTGTTCAATTAATGCCGCGCGACTATCACCCTTTTTTACAATATAAGTATCGGGCGCAAGAAATCCTTCTTCTGGTAATTCAGGCATTTCACCAATCAATAAAGGATTAGCCGCAATTCTTTCAAAAGCAGAAGCATTTGACCAACCTTCAGGAATAGTAACTTTACGTGCTAAAGATTCGCCATTGGCAAGAATTTTAAGAATTTTAAGTGGCGAGGCTTTACTGGGAATAGAATATTCACCAGCTTTAAAATTATTATTATTATTTGTAATAATTGTTAAAATTCGAAACGCTTTGCCCGATTTAACTAGATTTTCTTTATCAAGATTATTCGCTATATTTGAAGCGCCATCACCATTGGCTACCAAGAAAATAGTGCTTTTTCCAGATTCTGCTTTTGGTCCGCTACCTATGAATAAGCCGATAATACTAAATATACTTATTGACAAGAATACCAGTATCGCAATTATTGCAATACGCACTCCAAGCTTTAAGCGCTTTTTTTTCAAAGAATCTTTCTTATTGCGAAACTCTTGAGCCGCATCAGTCATTTATATTTTCGCGAATACTAAAGCTGCGTTAGTTCCGCCAAATCCAAATGAATTTGACATTGCACAATTAATTTCCATAGGTTTTGCAATTTTTGGAACAAGATCAATTTTTGTTTCAACCGATGGATTTTCAAGATTTAAAGTTGGTGGCGCAATAGATTTATTCATTGCATAAAGTGTGAAAATTGCTTCAACCGCACCGGCCGCACCGAGAAGGTGACCAATCGCAGATTTTGTAGAAGAAACAGTTAGTTTTTCGCAATGATCGCCAAATAATCTTTCAATCGCTCTTAGTTCTATTTCATCACCTAATGGCGTAGAAGTGCCATGTGAATTCACATATTGAATATCAGAAGCTTTTTTGCCAGCATCTTTAAGCGCCATTGTCATGGCCCTGAAACCGCCATTACCATCATCAGCAGGCGCAGTAATATGATGCGCATCGCCAGAAAGTCCATAGCCAATTACTTCGCCATAAATTTTTGCGCCACGCGCTTTGGCATGTTCATATTCTTCAAGAACAAGAACGCCAGCACCTTCGCCAAGTATAAAGCCATCTCTGTCTTTATCATAAGGACGTGAAGCTTTAGTTGGGTCATCATTAAAGCCAGATGAAAGCGCACGTGCAGCGGCAAAGCCAACCATACCAAGCTTACATACAGCGGCTTCGGAACCACCTGCAATCATAACATCGGCATCGCCATATTTAATAAGACGCGTCGCATCACCAATCGCATGCGCACCAGTTGCACAAGCAGTAACCACAGAATGGTTAGGGCCTTTAAAACCATATTTAATAGAAACATGGCCAGAAATTAGATTAATTAAAGCCGAGGGAACGAAGAAAGGTGAAACTTTTCTTGGGCCTTCTTTTTCAAGCAATAATGCCGTTTCAGCAATGCTTGATAAACCACCAATACCCGAACCAATCATTACACCAGTTCGCTCTAGTGATTCTTCATCTTCAGGTGTCCAACCTGAATCTTCAACAGCTTGAATCGCCGCTGCAACTCCGTAAAGTATGAAATCATCAACTCTACGACGATCACGCGCACTCATGTACACGTCAGGATCAAAAGATCCAGCAATATCTTGGCCACCACCACCAAGTCCATTTACTTGCGGAACTTCACAAGCATAACGAACGGCAAGGTCACTTGCATCAAAGCGAGTAACTGGACCACAACCAGATTTGCCAGAAATTAATTCCTGCCATACGAAATCGGCCCCAACCCCAAGAGGAGTAACGAGGCCGACACCAGTCACAACAACGCGACGCATTAAAGATTAACCCGCAGATTTCTCAGTAATGAATTTTACCGCGTCACCCACTGTCTGAATATTTTCAGCAGCTTCGTCAGGAATTTCAACACCGAAAGCTTCTTCAAAAGCCATTACTAGTTCAACTGTATCAAGGCTATCTGCACCAAGATCGTCAATAAAGTTTGCACCCTCAACTACTTTTTCTGCATCTGCATTAAGATGTTCAATAACGATGCTTTTTACTTTTTCTAAAATTTCAGACATATTTACCTCTATAAAAATATTAAACAAAACTGTGAATCGTTTGGTTTAATCGACATAAGCTTTTGGCATTTTGCAATAAACATGACAAGTAATTATCTCATTTATCACTTTTAAATTACGTTTTATACCGCAATTCACGCCCAATAGCATTATAAAACAACAAAATCTATAAGCGCAAGGCAATTAAATCATTGCCATACCGCCATTAATGTGGAGCGTTTGACCATTAACATACGCACCCTCATTTGAAGCAAGATATACAACCCCAGCCGCAATTTCCTCTGCATTGCCCATACGACCAGCAGGAATAGAAGAAAGAATTCCTTCCTTCTGTGTATCATTAAGTACATCAGTCATTGGTGAAACAATAAAGCCAGGGGCAATACAATTCGCGGTTATGCCTCTTGCACCAACTTCTTGAGCGATAGATTTAGTAAAGCCAATCATACCTGCTTTTGATGCCGCATAATTTGCTTGCCCAGCATTACCAGTAACCCCAACTACTGAAGCAATACCTATAATGCGGCCGTTTCTTTGTTTCATCATTCCGCGCATAGCCGCTTTCGCCATTGCAAAATATGAATAAAGATTGATTTTCATAACGTCATCAAAATCGCTATCTTTCATGCGCATTAATAAGCCGTCACGTGTAACGCCAGCATTAGCCACCAATATATCAAGACCACCCAAAGCTTCTTCGGCGCGTTTAATAAGTGCTTCGGCTTCACCCTCAGCAGATAAATTTGCAACCAAAGGAATTGAATTTGGGATTTCTTTGGCAAGATCATTTAAAACTGCTTCGCGAGTGCCCGAAATTGCAACAATCGCGCCTTGTGCCGCAAGTGCTTTGGCAATTGCCGTCCCAAGTCCACCAGTAGCACCAGTAACAAGTGCCTTTTTTCCAGTTAAATCAAACATTTCATACCTTACTTAATTTTTTCAAGATTATTTTTAATGTCTTCAGAAGACGCAATTGAAATATGTTCCGCTTCTGTGACCATTCTTTTCGACATGCCAGTAAGCACCGAACCATTACCGATTTCAATAAATTTATTTATGCCTAAATCACCAAATTTAATTAGAGTTTCACGCCAACGTACACGTCCTGTGACTTGTTCAACCAATAGGCTTTTGATTGTTTCAATATCTTGAGTGGCTTCAAGTGAAACATTCGGTATAATTGGTACAATTGGAGCATTCATTTGAACACTTGAAAGTGCCGCTTTCATTTCTTCGGCGGCGGGTGCCATTAATGGGCAATGAAAAGGTGCAGAAACATTCAAAGGTATTGCCCGTGCGCCCATTGCTTTAGCGGCTTCAATTGCTTTTTCAACTGCAATTGCTTCACCAGAAATAACAATATTTCCATTATTATTATCATTAGCAACTACACAAAGTCCAAATTTAGACCCTTCTAGTGCTGCCGCTTCAGCCAAAGCAATATCAGTTTTTGGTCCTATTAAAGAAGCCATTGCGCCCTGACCTGGCCTAACCGCTCTCTGCATTGCTTGTCCGCGCAATTTAAGAAGCTTTGCCGCATCAGTTAATGAAAATGCCTTAGTCGCTGTAAGCGCAGTGTATTCACCAAGACTATGCCCCGCAACAAAACTTGCGGTTTTAATATCAAAGCCAAACTCAGTTTCTAAAACTCTTAATAGTGCAATTGATGCCGCCATAATTGCTGGCTGAGTATTCTCAGTTAGTGTTAAAGCCTCAATTGGGCCATTAAACATTAAATCTGAAAGATTTTGACCAAGCGCATCATCAATTTCTTGAAATACTGCTTTGGCTACGGAAAATTCATTTGCAAGGGTAGCGCCCATTCCCACCGACTGGGAGCCTTGACCCGGAAATTGAAGTATCATCATTATTAAGCGTTAGCGTTTTGGCGTGTAATGAGCAAGTATTGTTTTCACAAACTATTACAAAGGATTTCAATTGCAATAATATAAATCAAAGACAGTTAATATTTATAGTTTAGTTTGACAAAATAATATTTATGATAAAAACATACATTTTATATTTATAAATTAATTTTATTATTGTGGGGAATTTATGAAAAAAATTACTTGTTCTATTTGTGTATTGGCGTTTTTAAGTGCTTGCGCAACACCATATCAACCGATTCCTTTTGATAGAAACGTAACAAAAATAGATAATATTCAAGTAATTGAAGATACTATGCCTGAATCCCCTGAAGTTCGTAAACTTGCTACTAATGGTCAAAATATTATGAGCGCAACAAGCGGACTTGGCCTTGCTGGCCTTGCTGTTGGTCTTGTCGCAGCAGGTGTTGAAGCCGGAATCGCAAACAGCCAAAAAGGCAAAATCAACGCAGCTTTGGCAACACAGAATTTTGATGGCGAGAAAATATTTGATGAAGCTTTTGAAGCGGCATTAAAATCACAAAACTATAACGTCAGCTCAAAATCAATTGCTCGTGAATCAAATCGCGGATTTGTTGTAAGTCCTGCACAGCCAAGTGCTGAGGCTGGAACTGCCGTACTTGATGTAGCTGGTGCTTCCTATGGCTTCCAATTAGTTGGTGGTAACACACAATGGAGGCCATATGTAGTTATATCTATTAAAATGACAGATGCAAAAGACCCAACAAAAGTTCTTTTGGATAATCGTATTGAATATAACGCAGTTGCGCCTGTTCCTTTGACAGTTAGTGTTCCTGCAGACCCTCAGTATAGCTTTGAAAAAATTGAAGATATTGAAGCCAATCCTGCTAAAGCAGCCGAAGCTTTAAAAACTGCAATAATTGCTTCTGCAAATGCAGCTGCACAGCTTTTAAAATAGATTAAATGAGAAAAATCATGAGAAACTATAAATATTTAGTTCCATTTTCTTTTATTTTTATTCAATCTTGCGCTTCTACACCGCCTATACCGCCACCTTCACCGATTACTGAAATTACAAATAAAACTTGTGACAAAGAAGTGAATTTAACTAATGCAATTTCTCTTTTGCCTAAAAAGAAAAATATAATTAATATTGTCACAACTGTTATAGATTCAAGCAAGCCCTGCCTTACAATAGATGAAAAGCCAAGCAATTATTTAGTTTATAGCCTTCCCGATCATAGTGATAACCATACTATTACAATTGGTGGACAGCAAGAACTATACAGAACTTTTGGATCGTCTGTAAGTCTTTTGGATTCAAATGGGAAAGTTACACGTAGCTTTGCAGATGAAAAATTTGCAACACTGGGCACTATTTATGGTGTGCAATTTAGACCATCAGAACAAGAGAAATATATTATTATAAGATCTAATCCAAAGCTTGTTGGCATTAAAACAAGCGCAAATGAATCAAGAGTGTTAGTAGGTACAGGATACTCATATAATGCATATGGTGGAACTACTTATAACACCTATCGTGGAACAGAAGGCACAGTAGAGAGAGTGTATTCTCACGAAGGAACTGTCGTAGTTACCATCCAAGCAATTAAAGGTAAAATCGGCTTACCTGATGAAAAATAATCAAAATTAATTATTCACCTTTCCAATCTTTAATACGATTGGGAAGGTTTTTTATTTTTACAAGCTTTTCATTGGTGGCTTGGTCTTTAATACTATATCCTGCTTCATGGACAGAATTTTCAGAGCCTGAAATCAAATAATGCCAATCATACAAAGGCTTATTTTCTGCTCTTAATCTATAGGCGCAAGTAAATGGAAGCCACGAAAGTTTAAAAACATTAGTTTTTGTAAGCTGCACACAATCTGGCACAAATTTTTTGCGATTTTCATAATCACTACATTTGCAACTAGTGCAATCCAGAAGCTTGCAATGAACATCGGTATTGTAAATATCGCCTGTATCTTCATCTTCAAGACGGATAAGGCAACATTTACCGCAACCATCACAAAGCGCTTCCCATTCATCAGGCTTAAGGGCTTTAATCGGTAATTCCCAGAACTTCTCACGCATTATAAAGCAAACTTAGCCACAAGTTCAACATGGTCAGAAAATCTGAATTGATCAAACGCTTTTATGGCTTTAAATTTATAACCTGCGTCTAATAATTGTTTGGCATCACGGGCAAAGCTTACATAATCACAAGAAACATAGATTATTTCTTTAGTTTTGGCGCGGATTAATTGTTTAATTTGCGCTTCCGCCCCTGCCCTTGGTGGATCTAAGACTACAAGGGTTATATTCTTAAGCTCAAGCGGTGAGACCGGCATACGGAATAAATCACGAGTAACGCCCTTAAGCATATGACCACCTGCCGCGGCTTTGGCGGCTTTATTCAGTGCCGCAATACTTGGCGCATCAATTTCATAAGCGGTTACTTCGGCAAATTCTTTTAATCTTAGCGCAAATGTACCAACACCCGAGAATAAATCGGCAATGCGTTTATGACCTTTTGCCCAAAAAGTAACAATATTTGCCATTTCATTTTCACAATATGCCGTTGCCTGTAAGAATGAATTAGGCGGTAATTCAACATTTACTTTGCCCATTTTAACAAATGGTGTTTCACGAACATAGGCATTTTCAGTATTAAGTGTAAGCCTTGTAATATCGGCATTTTTACAAATTTTTGCTAGATTTTCAAGCTCAGGTCTAGTGAATTTGGCTATTGGTTTAAGTCCAAGAATTTCAACATCAATCCCCGCATCAGTATCCGTTACATTTATGGTAATTTCTTCATTCGCTTTAATAAGACTACGCGCTAGTTCTTTTATACGAATTATTGCATTTGAAAGCGTCGCGGTAAGAATTGGGCAAGAATCAATTCCGACTAATTCGTTTGATTTTGCGCCCATATATCCCATGACAAGCTGACCATTTATGCGCTTTGCATTAAATTTAGTTCTTCTGCGACCTAGACCCCAAGCTGCTTCAATTGTGATTTCGGCCTCTATTGCGCACGCCCTTTGGAAACTTTCTTGTATTTTTGATGATTTCCATTCAAGGATTTTATCTTCTTGCCAATGTTGAAGCACGCAACCGCCACATTTGCCAAAATACTCACATATTGGCCCTATACGCTCTGGGCTTTTTTCAATTATTTCCGATAATACACCACGATTTTTAGTTATAACCGCGCTTATAGTTTCACCTTCAAGAGTGAATGGAACATAGACAGGCTCATCATTTATTATGGCAATACCTTCGCCTTGGCTGCCCATTTTTTCAATTTTAATTGTGTTTTCCACTTAATTTTTGCTTTCAATATGCCTTATAAAACAAACTGCCTTATAAAAGCGCCCTATCACTTACAAAAGGGTTTTGCGTGCGTTCTATTCCAAATGTTGACATTGGACCATGCCCAGGAACAAATCTTATATCTGCACCAAATGGCCAAAGCTTCTTTGTTATTGAATTAATTAGATCCTGATGATTGCCCCTTGGAAAGTCAGTTCTACCGATAGAGTTTTGAAACAATAAATCACCAACAAACGCAAGTGATAATTCTTTCGATATTATTGCAACATGCCCTGGCGTATGCCCTGGACAATGAACAATATCAAATTCAAACTGCCCCAGTTTTAGTTTATCATTATCCTTAAGCCATGCATCGGGTGTGCACGCCTCACCCATATTTTGATAACCATATTTTGCCCAAGCTTGTGGGATTACATCAAGTAAAAACTTATCATCTTCATGCGGCCCTATGATTTTAACATTAAGTTTTCGTGCAACTTCCATAGCGCCGCCGGCATGATCAAGATGCCCATGAGTAAGCCAAATTTCTTTGATTTTTACATTATTTTCTTTGGCGATTTCAATAAGTCTATCCGCTTCGCCACCAGGATCAACGAAAACGCCTTCCATTGAATTGGTTTCCCATAAAAGTGTGCAGTTTTGTGTGAAAGGCGTGACCGGTATAATTACCGCGCCAATTGGTGGAATTTCAGCCATATTAATCTTAGTCGCTATTATAAATTTAAGCTTTCATTCTAAATTAATGTGAATTCTGTGCAAGATGGCTAATGCTTATTTTTAAAATTTTAGTAGTGGATAAAATTAAAACCACTCTTGAAAGCATTATTTGTTCATGTTATGTTCTATTTATGAGTAATTTTAGAGCATATAATAATGGTGCAATACCCACTAAACTGCCTGTAATTCGGCAAAATCCCAATGATAATCGTTGGCGTGATGGTGGTGAATTATACTGGCTTTATATTGATATGAATTCCTATTTTGCGAGCTGTGAACAACAAGATAATGTGAAATTTCGTCGCCACCCCCTAATTGTCGTTCCAACTATGAATGATTATACATCGGCAATTGCCGCAAGTTATGAAGCGAAATTTTATGGCGTAAAAACGGGAACTTCTGTGCTTGAAGCCAAGCAAAGAATTCCCAATATTATTATTACCGAAGCAAGGCCTAATCGCTATGTAGAGTTTCACCATAAAATTATTGAGGCAATTGATAAAGTAATTCCAATAGATTCAATATGCTCGGTTGATGAGTTTGCATGCATTCTTATGGGCCCTGAAAAGCTTACCCAAAACGCTTGGGACATTGGTCACAAAATTCAACAAATAATTATGAAAGATGTAGGCGAATGTTTAACCGCGTCCGTCGGAATTGCGCCATCAAAACTGCTTGCTAAAACTGCGGCGGATATAAAAAAGCCGCTTGGGGTCACAATCCTTAGAATGGATGAATTACCGGGCAAATTATTAGATTTAGAAATTGATGATTTTGCCGGCATAGGCCCTGCAATGGGGCGAAGATTGCGGCTTGCCGGCGTTATGGATGTGAAAACCCTGTGGGATCTAAGCCCTTCAAGAATGCGCCAATTATGGGGCGGTATTGTTGGCGAAAATTTTTGGTATGCGCTTCATGGTTATGATCCGCCGCCACTTGAAACCAAAAGATCTTCCATTGGACATTCTCATATTCTTGCGCCAATTTTAAGGCCTATAAATGCCGCCTATGGTGTTGCGCGGCGCTTGGTGGCTAAATGCGGCTCAAGACTTAGGCGAATGGGCTATAAAACCTCACGAATGTATCTATCCATAAATGGTGATAGTGGTGGAAGAGCAGGTTTTGAAGCCCGTTTTGATGCGACATCCGATAGTTTCAAACTTTTAGAAATTGCCGATGGGCTTTGGCTTAAATGTGTGCGAAGCATTCAAGTGCCGCGTGTTAAAAAAATTTCGGTAACTTGCATGGCTTTGGTGCTTGCCGATGGCGGTGAAGATTTATTTGGTTGGTCGCTTGAAGACCAAGAAGACCCAAAGCATATGAAGCTTTTGGGTGCGCTTGATGGACTTAATCAAAGATATGGCAAAGATACAATAACCATTGGCCCCAAGACCAAAATTCATAATTTTGTTGGTGCGAAAATTGCCTTTAACCGCGTTCCAGAAAAAAATGAATTTAGGGAATGATTATGCTTCTAATTTTTTCTGTAAGCCCGCCGCCCAATTTGTGATATCACCCGCACCAAGGCAAACAAAAATATCACCAGATTTAGCATTAGCCTTAAAGAATTCAGGCAGCGCATCGGGGCTTTCAAGCTTAGTAACATTTTTATGCCCATGCCCTCTTGCGCCTTCGGCAAAGCTTGTGGCATTTATGCCTTCAATTGGTGCTTCACCAGCAGTATAAACATCGGCAATTGCCACAATATCGGCATCATTTAGGCATTTACAAAAATCTTCGAATAAATCTCTTAGTCTTGTAAATCTGTGTGGTTGTACAACCGCAATGACTTTGCCTTTGGTAACTTGACGCGCCGCCGCAAGAACCGCCTTTATCTCTACAGGGTGATGACCATAATCATCAATAATTCTTACGCCATCATATTCACCAACCATCGAGAAGCGGCGTTTAACCCCTTTAAACTGCGACAAGCCTTTTTGAATATCCCCATCACTTGCCCCAAGTTTTACCGCAACCGAAATTGCCGCAAGTGAATTTTGAACATTATGAAGACCCGCCATTGGTAAATGAAGGCCTTTAATTTCTCTAAGTTCAATTCCTTGTTTTTCACGGAAATCAACGTCAAAATATGTACCATCGGCTTCGGCGCGAATATTAATTGCCCTAACATCGGCTTGTGGATTAAAGCCATAAGTAATGGTTTTTCTATCAGTTATTTTGGCAACCAAGCCTTGCACACCTTCATGGTCAATACAAAGCACGGAGAAACCATAAAAAGGCACGCTTTCAACGAAAGTTTCAAACGCTTTTTCCATATTTTCTTTGGTGCCGTAAAAATCTAAGTGTTCTGGATCCATATTGGTGACAATGGCAATATTTGGCTTAAGCTTTGTGAAAGTGCCGTCCGATTCATCGGCTTCAACAACCATCCAATCGCCGCCGCCAACACGGGCATTTGTGCCATAGGCATTAATAATGCCGCCATTTATAACCGTTGGATCTAGCCCTGCCGCATCAAGAAGCGTTGCAACCATAGAAGTTGTAGTTGTCTTACCATGTGTACCGCCAACCGCGACCGTCCAACCAAGCCTCATAAGCTCGGCAAGCATTTCGGCGCGTCTTACAACCGGAATCCCCATTGATCTTGCTTCTTTAACTTCAACATTATCAGCTTTAACCGCAGAAGAAATAAGAACCATATCAGCTGATTTTACATTTTCCGAAGAATGACCAACAAAAATTGTAATGCCTGCATTTCTTAAACGTTCAAGATTTGGGCCGTCTTTTGCGTCACTACCTTGAACTTTATAGCCCCAATGCGCAAGAATTTCGGCAATGCCCGACATTCCAATACCGCCTATACCAACGATATGAATATTACCGACTTCCAAAGGAATAACTGGTCTACGCATTTTTACCCTCTATAATTTCATAAACTACATCGCAAAGCTTTGCGGCAGCATCGGGTTTACCGATAATTTTTATTTTTTCAGCTCTTGATTTTAAAGCGTCAATATTTTCAAGTCTTTGTTTAAGAATTGTGGTAAGCCAATCAACCGATAATTCAGACTCTTTAATAACATCCGCACCACCAGAAGCTTTTGCGGCTTCGGCATTTATAGTTTGATGATCATTCATCGCGCTTGGAAGTGGAACAAGTATCGCAGCACGACCAACAACCGCAGTTTCACTTACAGTTGAAGCGCCAGAGCGACCTATAATCAAATGCGATTTTTGAAGCCTTCCTGCCATATCTTTGAAAAATGGCCAAACTTCGGCTTCAACCCCAGCGTCAGCATAAATTTCACGAACCCCTTCACATTGTTCTTCACGAACTTGATGCGAAATATAAAGCCTATGCCTTGTATCTTCATCAAGATTAGCAATCGCCAAAGGAACCGCACGTCCAAGCACAGTTGCCCCCTGTGAACCGCCAGTGATTAAAATACGTATTGTTCCGTCTTTTTTAATATCAGGATATGGCAATTCCCTTGCCGCCACTAATTCTTTGCGAACAGGATTACCAATAATCACGTGCTTCTGAGTGTTTTTTAAGCCGTCTAATCTTTCAAAACCTGAGCAAAGTTTCTTTGCTTTTTTTTGAAAAAATTTATTTACACGCCCAAGAACCGCATTTTGCTCATGAATAATAATTGGCGCTTTGGCTTCTTGAAGCGCAGGGAAAGTAGGATAGCCGCCAAAACCAACAATTGCATCCGGAGAAATATTTTTATAAAATTTTGAAACCAAACCAAGACTTCTTAATAAAGTTAAAGCGCCATTGACCTTTCCCATAATTCCGCCTTCAGTTGAATTAGTCACAGGCAAAATAAGATTTTCAGTAGATGGAAAGCCTTCAGTATATTTTTTACCACGTGGGTCAGTAATTAAATATACTTCATCACCACGTTTAATAACTTCTTCGGCAAAAGCTTTTGCAGGGAACATATGACCGCCTGTTCCACCTGCTGCTATTATTATTCTTTGTCTAGTCAACGCATAACCCTTTTAATATTTTCATCTGTAATATTATTTTTTATAAATGTCGAAAAAATTTGCACTTTAAATGCAATTTTCCGCAATAGAAATTAAAGACTTGTTTGTCTTAGAATTGAAGCGCCAGGTCTTTTTCGTGTCATCGCAAGTGCAAAACCAATTGTAATTGCGGATCCCCATAATGAAGAACCACCATAAGATATAAATGGCAAAGTCATGCCTTTAGCAGGAATAAGGCTTAGATTAACAGCAATATTTATACCTACTTGAATGCCCAATAATGTAAAAAGCCCCATGCCAGACAATTGCGCAAATGGATCAGGATTTTTTGATGAAATATAAATCCCCCTTAAGATTAATAAAGCAAATAAGCTTAGGATTATTAATGCACCAATTAAGCCCCATTCTTCTACGGCTAAAGAAAATATAAAATCTGTATGCGCATCGGGTAAAAGATTCTTAATCACTCCTTCGCCAGCACCACGACCAAATAAATCACCATTTGCAATTGCATCAAGCGCCCGTTCAGTTTGATAATTTTCAGAGCTATCAGGATTTAAAAATTTATTTATTCTTGTAACTGCGTGCGGCATTAGTGTGAATAATAAAGCAACACCACACAAGAAAAGCCCGATAATACCAACGCCCCATCTAAGGCTTATACCGGCAAGGACAGCAACAAGTATAACTGTAAAGCAAAGGAGAATTGTTTGCCCTAAATCTGGCTGAAGAAGGAAAATCCCAATCGGTATTGCAACAATTATAGCTGATAAAACTTCGGCTTTGATTTTAGTATCGTAAATTCTTCTTGTCAAAACCCATGAAATTAAAATTATAACCGCAGGCTTGATAAATTCAGATGGCTGAAGTGAAAAACCACCAAATTTAAGCCATCTCTGAGCGCCTTTTGCTTCATGTCCAAATAATAGAATAAATAGAAGCAGCATAATTGAAAAAATATAAATTAAAAAAGCAAATCTTCGTGAATTTTCAATCGATAAATAAGATATGCATGACAAAATCACTATTGCACTTAAGGCAAAAACAATTTGCCTATAGACAAAGAAAAATGGATTTGAATAAGACAATCTATCTGCGGCGGCGCCAGAAGAGCCAAAAGAAAGTATAACGCCAATCATAATTAGCAATAAACTAAGTGAAAAGCACCATACATCAATTGATGCCCACCATTTATATAGTTTGCTATCGCGCTTTATTATATTTTGCGTACGAGTATTCGATTCCATATTAAGCAATAAACCTATTTAATAGTTTATTCTTGCCCTTTTATGGTTTCAAATATATTAATAAAATGGTCGCCGCGCTTCTCAAAATCCTGATATTGATCAAAACTTGCACATGCAGGCGAAAGAATAATTATTTCATTATACTTTGTTTGCCTTGCATCTTTATATGCTGCTTTCATTGCGGTTTCCATATCGCCACAAATTTCAAATGGAACTTTGCCATCAAGATTTTTGGCAAATCTTGGTGAAGAATGACCGATTAAATAAGCTTTTCTTACATGGCTAAATAATGGCTCTAATGGATCTATACCATCAGATTTTTCCATGCCGCCAACAATCCATCTTATACCTTCAAAAGCAGATAATGCCTGCCAAGTAGCATCAGCATTAGTTGCTTTTGAATCATTGTAAAATCTTACATTTTCGATTTCACCAATTTTTTGAAGACGATGCTTAAGACCACCAAAACAATGAATTGCTTCTTCAATAATTTTATTATCAATCCCTAAAGCTTTACAAGCCGCAAACGCCGCCGCTGCATTTTGTGCATTATGTGCGCCAGGCAATGCTTTTGCGAGGGTTAAATCAACCGCTTTTCGCGCTCTATCAGTTTGATTATCATATATTCCATTTATATCGGCCCAAATGCCATAAGTCACAAATTGACCTGAAGAAATAGGAATTACTTTTCGGCTACCTGAGGCAATAAGCTTTGTGCATATTGCGCCACCATAATTATCATCAACACCAATAACCGCGGTGTCTTCACTTGTTTGATTAGCAAATATTGTTCGCTTGGCGGCAACATATCTTTGCATAGTGCCATGACGTTCCAAGTGGTCTTCTGAAATATTCAATTGTATAGCAACATTGCATCTTAAGCTTTTAGTTAAATCAAGCTGATAAGATGATAATTCTATGACATAATGGGTTTCTTTTTTAGGGGCTTCTAGTGATAAAACGCCTTTACCAATATTACCGCCCATTTCGACATTTTTCCCTGCATAAGTCAAAATATGACTTATGAGAGCGGTAGTGGTTGATTTGCCATTAGTGCCAGTAATGCCAATAATTTTAACATTATAATCTTTAGGAAGCGCATTAATTTCACGCGCAAAAATTTCTATATCGCCAATAATAGGAATCTCGGCTTCAATTGCAATTTTCGCCGCAGCGTGAGTTTTTTCGCCATAAATTGCCACACCAGGGGTCATAACAAGTGCATCAAATTCTTCAAAATTAAGATCATAAATATTTGCAATATTTACGCCTAATTCTTTCGCCTTTTCCCTTGTTGCTTCATTATCATCCCAAGAATAAATTTCCGCGCCGCCGGCCTGTAATGCCAAAGCAGAGGTAATTCCCGACCTTCCAAGTCCAAAAAGCACAAGTTTTTTATTCTTGAATGTCGTAATTGGTATCATTTTACTAACGCAATTTCAAAGTTGTAAGACCGATTAGTGCAAAAATTGTTGCCATTATCCAAAACCTAATAACGATTGTAGGTTCTTTCCAATTAAGCTTTTCAAAATGATGATGAAGTGGTGCCATTAATAAAACGCGCTTTCCTGTAAGCTTGAATGAAGTTACTTGGGCAACAACGCTTAAAAGTTCCATTACAAATACAAAGCCAACTATCGCTAGTACAAATTCATGCTTTGAAATTACGGCTACAACGCCTAAAGTTCCGCCTAATGCAAGCGAGCCTGTATCACCCATGAAAATCTGAGCCGGCGGTGCATTCCACCATAAAAAGCCAAGCCCTGCACCAACAATCGCCCCAAGTATAATAGTTACTTCACCTACATCTTTTACAAAATGAAGTTGTAAATATTCTGCAAAAATAAAATTACCAACCAAATATACAATTAAAGCAAATGTAGCCGATGCAATCATAACCGGCATAATTGCAAGACCATCAAGGCCGTCTGTAAAATTAACCGCGTTTCCAAAGCCAACAATTACGATTAAGCCAAATAAAATAACAAATGGACCGAGGTATAAAAGATAATCTTTTACAAATGGAAACGCCACTGAATAACCAAGATTAGGCACTGGACTTCCAGCTGTTTGGTATTTAGCAATAAAATAACAAGCTATAGCGGCAATTACAAACTCACCTAAAAGTCTAATTTTAGAAGAAAGGCCATCTTCTTTTTGTTTTTTAACTTTACGATAATCATCAACAAAACCAATAAGACCAAAGCCAATCATTACAAACATGACTATCCATACATAATGGTTTTTCAAGTCCGCCCATAATAAAGTACCAAGTGTAACAGCCGCTAATATCATTGCACCTCCCATTGTCGGAGTGCCTTGTTTTGCCAAATGAGTTTGTGGGCCATCTTTACGTATGGGCTGCCCCTTACCCTGTTTAAGACGCATCCAATCAATCATAGGACGACCAAAAATAAATAAAAATAAAGCAGCGGTTGCCAATGATAGACCAGTGCGGAAGGTAATATAATTTAATATATTGAATTTATTATGTAAAAGTTCGTAAAGCATATTCTCTGCCGCTATGTAATAATTGTTTTAATGTGAGTGCTGCAATCCTGCAAGTGCTGCAACAATAGTATTCATATGTGAACCATTTGAACCTTTTATCATTACTACATCTTCGGATCTGATGTTTTCGACGACTATTGGCGCTAATTCTTTTGAAGTTTCAGCATAGCCGCCTTTTAATTCAATAGGTAGTATATCCCATAAATGTTTCATGCGTGTTCCAGATAGAAACACTATATCAATTTTAGATTCTATAATTGCTTCGATTAAACCTGCGTGATAGGCATTTTCATTATCTCCAAGCTCTAACATATCACCTAAAACCGCAATTTTGCGCTTCCCATCGCGAAGTGGCATTGCAAGCAATGCACCCGCAACCGAAGTAGGATTTGCATTATAAGCTTCATCAACAAGTGTGAAACTTCCGCCATTAAATAAATTGACTATCTTAGAAGAGCCGCGCCCTTCAATTGCACCAAAGTTTGATATCACGCTTGCCGCCGCCAAAGCTTCGCCACCTGCAAGTGCAGTTATTGTTAAGGCACAAAGACTATTATTTAACCAATGTTCCCCAGGTTCACGAATAACCCATTCAGTTATTTCGCCCATTATATCGGCTTTGATAATTCTTTCTTGACCTCTAATTTCAATATTTAAAATCGAAGCATCAGCTTTTTCTTTGACACCAAAACTAATAATATTTACGCCATCAATATCTGATGCGCGGTCATATAATCTTTGGTAATGTTTATTATCTTTTGGTATAAGGATGAAACCATTTTTCTCGACGCCATTGAAAATTTCGGCTTTGGCATCGGCAATGCCGCTTTCGCTTCCGAAATGCTCTATATGTACAGGTGCAACCGTCGTAATTGCGGCAATATGAGGCCTTACTTGAGGTGAAAGTCTTGAAATTTCACCTGCATGGTTCATACCGATTTCAAACACACCAAACCTTGCGTCTTGCGGCATTCTTGAAAGTGTAAGCGGCACACCCCAATGATTATTATAAGATTTTATAGATTTATGAGTTTTGCCAGATGCCGATAAAGCACTTGCTGTAAGTTCCTTTACGGTGGTTTTACCTACCGAACCAGTAATTGCAATTCTTTTAGCAATTAATGCACGCTTTCTTGCCGCCTGCCCCAATTTTTCCATAGCAAACATTGTGTCGGGAACTAAAATCGCAGGCTCTTTAGTACCTATCTTTGAAAGACTTGAAACTAAACCTGCGGCGGCGCCTTGTTTAATTGCGCCATTTACAAATTCATGGCCATCACGAACATCACTTAAAGCAATAAATAAGTCATTAGTTTCAATAGATCTTGAATCAATACTTATGCCCGAAACAATTGCATTTTCATCTATATTGACAAGTGTTCCGCCAACCGCTTTCGCAATTTCGCCAATGGTCCATAGATTTTGATTAGACAATTGAACCTCCGTTTGCAGTAATATATTCAATTGCAACCTCTTGATCAGAGAAATCAAGAATTTTATCGCCAATAATTTGTCCAGTTTCATGGCCTTTGCCAGCAATAATAACTGCATCACCTGCTTTGGCAATTTCAAGTGCGTGGATTATCGCCTGTTTTCTATCGCCAATATTTATGGCATTAGGCACCGCGGTAATAATCTCAGCGCGGATTGTATCAGGTTCTTCATTTCTAGGATTATCATCGGTTACAATTGTAATATCGGCATATTTTGCACCAATTGCGCCCATTAATGGCCGTTTGGTTTTATCACGATTACCGCCACAGCCAAAAACAAGAATAATTTTTCCAGGGGCGTGCGGTCTTACAGCTCTTAGTAAAACATCAAGACCATCAGGCGTATGCGCATAATCTACAAAAACATGCGCATTAGATTTAGTCTCGCCAATGTGCTCCATGCGGCCTTTAACTGGCTTTAATCCAGACATAGCTTTGAAAACTTCATCGGGATTATCACCAAGTGATAGCGCAAGTCCCGCCGCCATAGTTGCATTTAACGCTTGGAATTCACCTATAAGCGGAATTTCAACAATATAGGTCTTATTATTAAAGCGATAATCAATACGTTGAGAAGAAGGCTTTGGCCATAATTCCTGAATTTTTAAATAAGTACCGCGCCAGCCAACAAGTTTTAAATCATGTCCTAAATTTGTTACATTTTCTTCATAATAATTTGCATAATCGGCATCGGCATTAATAATAGCAGGTGCACCTTTTGGTAAAAGCTCTGAAAATAATTTAAGTTTTGCAGCCGCATATTCTTCCATTGTTTTATGATAATCAAGGTGATCTTGAGTAAGATTGGCAAAACCAGCGGCCTTAAGCTTTACGCCATGCATTCTTTTTTGCATTAAAGCATGTGAAGAGCTTTCCATTGCTAAATGAGTAATATTTTTGTTTGCAAGATTTTCTAGATTTGCATGAAGTGCAATCGCGTCAGGTGTAGTAAACCCTAAACTTACTGTGCCTTCATTTGTAATTGCGCCCAATGTCCCAAGACTTGCGGCATTTTTACCATTTGCTGCCCAAATTTGGCGCAAGAAATCAACAGTTGAACTTTTCCCATTAGTGCCAGTTATAGCAACAATAGTTTCAGGTTGTTTTGGGTTAAAAATTGATGCCGCTTTATACAAAGCTTCATTGGCGTCTTTAACAATTATAACAGGAACATTAAGACCTTTGATTGCTTCTTCGGCAACCACAGCAACCGCGCCATTTTGAGCGGCAGAGTCTGCAAAATCAGAACCTTTTTGAGTAAAACCATTTAAAGCAAAAAATAAATCGCCTTGCTTTACTTTACGACTATCTATTGCAAGCCCTGAAATAGTAACATCATCAATAATTTCAGAATTAACCAATTCACTTAGTTTAAATTTTTTAGAAATAGAATTTTGATGATTTTGACTCATATTAATCTCTTAAGTTTATCTTGCCCCTATCGCAATATTATTCTGTGGTTTATTTGCAAGAATTTTTGACTGTGGATTATCATTTATTAGTGTTTTTACTGCAACTTGCTTAGTAGGCTCCATATTTAGCATTGGTCCAATGCGTGTAATGATTTTAGAAACCGAAGGGGCACATACAAGGCCCGCTGTTGCCGCACCGCCATTTATTCCATTTGGTTCATCAAGTAAGAATACAAAACTATATCTTGGATTTGATGCAGGGAAAACACCTGCGAAACTTGAAACCCTACGATTTGCATCATAACCCTTTTTTGTGGCTTTTTCAGCGGTACCAGTTTTGCCCGCTACATCATAAAATTCTGTATCGGCATTTGCGCCAGTACCAGAGGTAACAACATCCCTTAACAGGCTAGTAATTTGTTTTGAAGCTTCGGACGATATTACTCTTCTACCTGAAACTTGCGCATTTTCTTCACGTGCTAAGAAAGTTGGTTTTAAATAAATACCGCCATTTGTAACTGCTGTATATGCCGCAAGTTCTGCTAGTGGTGAAACCGCAATACCATGACCATAAGAAGCGGTTATAGATTGTATAACGCCCCATTTTTTAGGCAGGATTGGATGTGCCGCGCCGTATAATTCACCGCCTACTTTTCCAGTTAATCCAAGTTCTTCATAAAAGCTTTTAATTCTTTGCGCACCAATTTCTCTGGCAATTAAAGCAGTACCAATATTCGAAGAATGCTCTAAAACTTCTCTTGAACTAAGAATTTTATTTGCGCCATGATAATCAGAAATTGACCAATCACCAATTTTAATAGGCCTAGAAGCATCAAATTGTGATTCTGGCGTTATATTTCCATCATTTAAAGCAACCGCAAAAGTAAAAGCTTTAAAGGTTGAACCCATCTCATAAACCGAAGAAATTAAACGATTTTCTCTTGCATAGGGTGAATTTGCACCATAACGATTTGGATCCATACTCGGCCATGATGCTGCCGCTATCATTTCACCAGTTCTAACGTCCATAATTGCAGCAACACCATTTTTAGCACGATATTTAACCGCGGCTTCGGCAAGCTCTTTCTCAACTATATATTGAACCCTAGTATCAATAGAAATATTAACAGCACTATCTTTATTTCCTGTGGTTAAGAAATCTTGCAATGCTTTTTCAAGACCAGTTAAGCCATTGCCATCATGATTAACACCGCCAAGAATATGCCCTGCAAGGCTTCCCATAGGATACACACGGCGCATATCATCTTCAAATTCAAGACCTGGCTGCGCCAAATCCCAAACTTTTTTCTTTTGTTGCGGTGTAAGCCTTCTTTTAATCCATACAAAGCGTTTTTCTGAAGATAGCTTTTTTACAAGTTCAGCTTCATTTAAATCTGGAAACACTGTTACCAAAGCAGCGGCAGTTTCTTTTGCATCCCAAATCTTAGCAGGATCTGCATAAAGCGAAAATGCAGGCAATGATGTTGCAATTAAAACGCCATTTCTATCAAGAATATCAGCGCGATTAAATGTATTTTGTGCGTCCGCTCTTGCTTCGGTACGTGCTACATCAACTGGCCTAAAAAGGGCAATTTGCGCCGCTCTTAAACCAAGTAATGAAAAACCTAGCGCAAAAATTATTCTTAAATATTTGCTTCTATAACTTGGGCCACTTGTGGCTTTATCTTGTATTCTCAACCTAAGCTTTTCTTCGCGTGAATCTAGATAATCCTGAAACCCATTATTTAATTTGGTAAAACTATCTTTTAAAATATTTATACTTGGACGCTTATTCATTATTTGCGCCCTTTACTTCGATTTTAATATCTTTTAGATTGTTTTGTTTATCATTAGGCATTTTTTGAGCTTCATTAGCACTTAAAATCTTAGTATGTTCATCTATAATTGGCGCTATTTCATTAAGTTCTGAGACTGTTTTTATTGCTACTGGTCTTTGGGGAACCATTCCAAGCTCAACACCTGACTGCTCAACCCTGTCATAACGCTCTAGGTATGCAAGTTCTGCTTCTAAAGCATGAACCGCTTTTTCAGCCTTTTCAACTTCAATGCTTAATTCGCGCATATGTTCGAATTTACTATCAGCTTTTGTCTTAGCCCAATATAATGGGATAATCAAAGCTAAGATACCAAAGCACATTAAAATGTGTTTCTGATTCAACATTAAACCCAAACCTCTGCAAATCGTTTTGCTATATCAAACATATGCAATGATAATTTGTGGTTAATAAATCATAAAATTACTTATTTTTTTTTAAAAATAGCTGCTCTTAATTTGGCGGAGCGCGATCTTGGATTTAATTTAAGCTCTGTTTCGCTTGGTAGAACAGGTTTTCGGCTTAAAAGCTCAAAACTTAGGTGCTTTTCTATAGTTTGCGGTATATATCTTGAAGTAGCAGTTTGCTTTGCTCTTTCATTAAAAAAGTTCTTTACGATTCTATCTTCTAGTGAATGGAATGTAACCACAACTAATCGGCCATTATCATTTAAAATGGATTCAGCGGCTTCAAGTGCCCTGATTAATTCACCAAGCTCATCATTCACATAAATTCTTAGTGCTTGAAAAACCCTAGTTGCCGGATTTATCTTTTCCTTAGTTCTTCCATAAACTCTTTCGCAAAGCCCAGCGAGTTGTAAAGTACTTACAAACGGTGTTTGCGTCCTATCATTGACGATCGCCTTTGCAATGCGCCTTGAATTTTTTTCTTCGCCATAATCCCAGAAAATCTTAGCAAGCTCCGCCTCCGTTCGTGTCGCAAGAACTTCAGCGGCGGTTTCAATATCGCCATCTTTATCAATGCCCATACGCATATCAAGTGGGCCATCTTTACCAAAGGAAAAACCACGCGCGGCTTCATCAATTTGAAAAGATGAAACGCCTATATCAAGCACTATACCGTCAATATTAGACAGACCAAGATTTCCAAGCTCCGAAAATGGAGTATGAATTAATTTTAGGCGGTTATCATATTCTTTGGCAATTTCATTTCCGCGATTTATTGCCGTTATATCTCTATCAAGACCAATTATTTTACAATCTGCGGCTTCAAGAATTGCCCTTGAATAAGAACCGCCACCAAACGTACAATCAATTATTGTTTGACCATCTTGCGGGGAAAGTGCCGATAAAACTTCTGGCAACATAACTGGAAAATGGCCGTTTCCAACATGCTTACCAAGGATTTCTTGATTGTCTTTTAATTGTTTTGTCAAAATATGTCTTTATTAAAGTAAAAGAAAACCAGTATAACAGTCTTTAATTTAATACAAATAGCTGTTGCAATTTTTTAAATTCTATTACAGAGGCTATATTAAACCTAAACAATAAAATTGAAAATTATTAGTAAAAAAATGAGAAATAAGACTTTTATTATAATTTTAGTATCTACGCTTATTTTATCTATACCAGCTATTTTAAACGGTCATCCTTTCATGTTTAATGATAGCATCGAGTATCTATCAAGCAATCGTGTAATATTTAGATCTCCAATCTATACAATTTTTGGAAATTTAGGGATAAATTTTGGTACAACTTGGGCCGTATTAGTTGCACAAACATTTTTAACAAGCATTTGTCTTTATATTTTCGCAAAATATTTCATAAGAGAATATTCAAGTTCAAAATTTTTAGTAATTATTGGACTTTTAACCGCCTTTTCAAGCCTGCCTAATTTTACAGGCTTTATTATGGCCGATATTTTTACGCCATTAAGCTTTATAATAGTTTATATATTTGCATTTAAGGCAAAAGAATTAACCCGACTAGAAGCTTTATTTTTAATGGCGCTTGGAATTTTTTGTTTTACCGCACATGTCGCTAATATTATTATAAATATTGGATTTATTCTATTTCTTGGAATTGCAAAATATTTCAGCAAAAACATTAGTATTAGAACGCCAGTTTTACTTACTTCATTTTCCGCTTTGTTACTTGTTTTAATTAATGGGACATATTTTAATTCATATTCAATTTCACCTTCTGGTAGTGTGTTTATGATGGCAAATTTAAGCCAAGATGGCCTTGTCCAAAAATACCTTAAAAATAATTGTTCAGAAAAAAAATATGAATTTTGCAATTACATAGAAAATATACCTTTAAGTTCAGATGCATTTCTTTGGACTGCCGATAGTGCATTGTATAAAATGAAAGGCTTCGCGGGCGCACATCCTGAAGCAAAAATAATTGTCAAAGAAACAATTAAAACTTATCCAATTGAATTTGGACTAATGGCATATAATAGATTTAGTGCCGCTCTTAAAACCAATACTCCTTATATGGAGATTAAAAGATGGACAGTGTTTCCTGAAGTCCGCGAAAGATATAAAAATAGATTTGGAGAAAAAGCGCACGCAAATCTAATGAATAGCCTTCAAATGCGCGATAAAATGCCAATAGAAGCATTTAAAATATTAAATAATATTGTTATGACTTTAAGCCTTGGACTAATATTTATATATTTATTGTATTATACTTATAAATTTAATCCAAAGGCACTTGTTTTAGTCGGAAGCTTTGTTGTCTTTACTTTAATAAACACATTTATCTGTAGCGTAACCTCTGGCGTGTTCGACCGCTATCAAGCAAGGGTCACTTGGCTTTTGGTGCTTGCCGCAATCATGGTTGTAAACAATAAAAAAGAGCTAGCGTAATTCTTTTTCAAAAAGCGCCAAAGTTCTTTGCCAAGCAAGATTTGCCGCCGCTTCATTATATCTTGGTGTGGTATTATTATTAAAGCCATGCTCTGTGCCATCATATGTAAAGGCCTGAAAATCAATATTATTTTCTTTAAGTGCTTTCTCATAATCAGGCCACATATCATTGATTCTTTTATCATTTGACGCCATTTGCACGAGGATTTTTGCTTTAATATTCTTGACCTCGTCAAGTGGTGCAGGTGCGCCATAAAAAGGTACTGCTGCCTTTATTTCGGGTAGTTTAACCGCAAGATAATTTGCCATACCGCCACCATAGCAAAAACCAACTACGCCAATTTTGCCATTTGATTTTGCAAGACCAATAGAGAATTTGGCCGCATCAATAAAATCCAGCTTGATTTTATTTTGATCAAGCTTAGGAAATAATGCCCTTGCGTCATCTTCATTACCAGGATAGCCGCCGAGCGATGAAAGTGCATCAGGGGCAATGGCAATAAAGCCTGCAATTGCAATTCTTCTTGTAATATCTTCAATATGCGGATTAAGGCCGCGATTTTCATGAACGACTAAAACAACAGGAAGCTTATGAAATAAATCAATATTTTTTGGTCGCGCATGATAGGCTTTGATAACGCCATATCCTTTGGTTTGAATTTCAATTGTTTCAGTCTTCAAACGTTCATCATTAGGTGAAACAACTTGCGCCGCCGCAAAATCCGGCAAAAGTGAAGTAAGAAAACTTGTAGCGGCAGTAGCGGAAATCGCGTATTTACCCGCCCCTTCGATAAATCCGCGCCTATCAATGTCACCATGAACAAATTTATCAAATAAATCAAAAATTTCTCTTGGATATTCGTTTGCTTGTTTCATTTGGCGCTCCTATTATTTTATAGCATGTTTTTATATACGTGCCAGCAATTATTTGGTTTCACCCCAAAGTTTCTTAATCGCGGCATTTCTTCCGCATCTATAAACATAATCATTATATTCATAGGGATGTGTGCGCCAATAATGCTGATGATAAGTTCCCGCCGGAGTAAATGGAATTTCCAAGCTTGAAGATTTTATAATCATTGTGACTATTGGCTTGTTTAAAAGGTTTTTTGTATTGGCTTTTGCAAAAACTGCGGTTTTATATTGTTCATCATTAAAGGTGAAAATTGCGGTCCTATAAGAAGGCGCAAAATCACAAATAACACCGCGTGTATCGGTTGGGTCTGTATTTTTAAAAAATACATTTACAAGCTTTTCATAAGAAATTTTGCTTGGGTCATAATAAACTTCGACCGCTTCTAAATGATTGGCTTCACCGCTCGTTACACTATCATAATTAGGGTTTGGCGTTGTACCGCCATAAAAACCAACACTAGTTTTTACAACGCCATCGGTTGTATCAAAGGCTTTTTGAACCGACCAGAAACAACCACCTGCGAAAACCGCAACTTGTTTATTTTTTAAATCAATGGCTTCGGCTTTATTATTAGAACAAGCCATCATTATTAAAAGACCAAGTGTAAGTATAATTTTTTTCATTTATGCCTCCTGAAACTTTAATACTGCACCATTTGAACAATATCTAAGTCCCGTCGGCATTGGCCCATCATCAAAAACATGACCATGATGACCGCCACATTTGGCGCAGTGGTATTCGGTGCGGGCATCACCAAGCAAATAATCAATACTTGTTAAAAGTGCACCACTTATGGGCGCATTAAAACTTGGCCAACCAGTTCCAGAATCATACTTTGTTTCGGATTTAAACAATGGATTATCGCAACCAATACAAAAATAAATGCCTTTGCGTTTTTCATTCAAAAGCTTTGAAGTATATGACGGCTCCGTGCCTTCTTTTCGCAAAATATTATATTGAATTGGCGTAAGTTTCTTTCTCCATTCAGCATCACTAAGCATAAAGGGATAAGTCTTTGTTTTTGCCTGACATGCGCCTGCAAAAAGCGAAAGAATACCAGTATATAGAAATAAGCGTCTATTCATTTTTTTCCAATCTATCCAAATGTGAAAGCATAAGCGTTTACATCGCTATCAAAAAATTCAATTTCAAAATCATGCTCTTCAGGATTATTTTTTATACGGATTAATTGATAAAGACGTTCAGTAGTAATTTCGCCATAACCATTTTCATCAATATCCATACCCTTATTTGTAAGTGGTGGCTTGCCATCAAGAAGCACACGAAATTTAATTTTCTTACCCTCTATATTGGAACCAAGAACCAGATGAACATCACGTGCCTTAAACCGATAATAGATTTTTCCATTTGGCTTATTAAGCAAGATATTCTCATGATAAATGGTCCAATTACCAATAAGACTATGCCTATCAAGTAGATTGCTTCCTTTGGTATAATCAAAGGCTATGCCCTTTTGAATGGTTTGGGGGGAGTCCATTCCTTCACTTCGGTCATAGCCTAAATAGGTTTCAGGGGATCTTTTTTCACTTTTTAAAGCCTGTTGACCCACGCCAATTGTTTCGGGCGCAATATCCTTTGGATTTGCATTTACACCATTTTCTTTAAGCAGCATCTGAATAATTTTTTCAGATCTTTCATATTCGCCTTCTCCAAAATGATGGGCGCGAATTTTACCATTTCTGTCTATAAAATAATGAGCGGGCCAGAATTGGTTGCTAAACGCATTCCAAATTTCATAATCATTATCAAGCGCCACCGGATAATTAATTCCCAAGTCTTTTACCGCTTTTTCGACATTTGAAAATTTTCGTTCAAAAGCGAATTCAGGAGCGTGAACACCAATCACAACAAGCCCTGCATCTTTATATTTTTCGTGCCAGGATTTCACATAGGGCAAAGCCCTTAAGCAATTTATACAAGAATAGGTCCAAAAATCGATTAGGACCACCTTACCTTTTAAATCCGCAGTTTTTATGCCGCTTGAATTAATCCAGCTTGAAGCCAGAAGTTCTGGCATTTGGCCATGCTTCACTTTTTCTTGCGGATTTAATTTTTCAACAAGTGCGGTTTCAATCTTATTTGTATTTGCAAGTGAAACCTTGGTTAAAAGCCCTGTATCAAGCCCTGTAGCGATTAATGCTACACCGATTAATATTAGGCCGCCTAGGGCTTTGCGAATACTCTCCCCTATTCCTAGGCTCTGTTTCATAGCCGCAAAAACTTTACCGCCAATTATTATAGCAAGGCTTAAAGATACGCCCGCGCCAAGTGCATAAGCAATCAATAGTCCAAAAGTCTTTGCGCTTGCGCCATTAATTGCCGCGCCCGTTAATATAAGCCCAAGAATTGGCCCCGCGCAGGGTGCCCATAAAAGCCCCGTTGCCACACCAAGCCCAATAGAGCCCATAAATCCATCTGATGCTTTATTATTAATCCTTGAACCCAAGGCAACAATTGGAGAAGTTATGAATTCAGAGATTCTTGGCGATAAAAGCATAAGCCCAAAAACCGCAAACACTATAAGCGCAATAACTCGCCCTATGCCATTTGCGCTTTGCACCCATTCACCGCCCACTGCGGCAAGGCTTGAAACCAATGTAAAACTAAGGATAAGGCCGATTAATAAAGGTAAGCCCGACTTAATAAATGGCCTATCCGATTTTGCAAAAACAAATGGCAAAATCGGCAATATGCACGGGCTTAGGATAGTAAGAACCCCACCCAAAAATGATAATATGAATAATAGCATGAAATACTTTCTTTAAAATATATACGCTCTATTTTAAGAAAGGATACAAAAACTATAGAAATTTATAAATTAGGATATGTAATGCTTAGACTACACATTTATTTAATTGTAATTATCGAATTTATAATTTGGTTATATTATTCGTTAACTATAGATTTTAACATAGGCGTATATTACCCATATATATTTATTATTTTATTATTATTGTTATTTATGCCTGTAGTAATAAAATATAATTTGGAATATATATTGCATAAAACATTTTATATTATCGGTATCATTTTATTTCTATTTTGCGCACCTATATTAATATTAGGCATACCATATGCTATAATGTACATTATAGGAATAATAAAGGCAAAAAGTAACTTGAGCACTATTATTGCGAATTTGAACCTAGGTCTAATGCTCTATATGTATATTCAATTGATTTTGATAAATAGGAAAATTCTGAAGAATAAGAAGCAAGAAAAAAACCTAAGTAATATATAGCATTAAATATAATGGTATCATAATACCACACGACTAAGCTATTGTTTTTATTGATAAAACAGTAAGTGTGTTGACATAGTGTTTAGATTATTGTTTAAGCGCGCCATCATAGTGCCACCGAAGCGATTTGGTGGCTTGATTTTAACCAAAAGGACAGATTATGTCATATACACATAGCGCAAAAACTGCTGACGCTGACCGCAAATGGATTGTGGTTGACGCTGAGGGTGCTGTTGTTGGTCGTCTTGCTACTTTTATTGCAAAACGCCTTCGCGGTAAGCACCGCCCTGATTTCACACCACATGCTGATGTTGGTGATTTTGTTGTTGTTATTAACGCTGACAAAGTGAAATTCACTGGCAAAAAACTTACAGATAAAAGATATTATCGCCACACTGGTCACCCAGGCGGTATTAAAGAAACTTCGCCTATCCGCATTCTTAATGGTAAATACCCAGAGCGCGTTTTAGAAGCGGCTGTACTTCGTATGCTTCCTAAAGATAGCCCACTTGCACGTCAACAATTCAAAAAATTACGTGTTTTTGCTGGCACTGAGCATGAGCATGCTGCTCAGAACCCAACTGCAATTGATTTTAAATCATTGAACACTAAAAATGTGAGGGCTGCATAATGGCTGATACCGTTAATTCACTAGAAGACTTAGCAAACTTGGGCACTGAACAAGTTGTTGAAGTTGTTGTTCGTGAACCTGAAATCGATGCACAAGGTCGTGCTTATTCAACTGGTAAACGTAAAAACGCGATTGCCCGTGTATGGGTAAAACGCGGCACTGGCAAAATTACTATTAATGGCAAAGATCAGGAGCAATATTTTGCACGTCCGGTTCTTCGCATGGTAATCAACCAACCTGCACAAGTTACTAATCGCCAAACAGAGTTTGACGTTGTTGCAACTGTAAAAGGTGGCGGTTTATCTGGTCAAGCCGGTGCGGTTCGTCATGGTATTGCAACTGCGCTTACTCGTTTTGAGCCAGCTCTTCGCGCTGTATTAAAACCTTATGGCTACCTTACTCGTGATAGCCGTGTGGTTGAGCGTAAAAAATATGGTAAAGCAAAAGCACGTAGAAGCTTCCAGTTCTCTAAACGCTAATATTTACTTATTTACAAAATTATGGGCGGTCTTTTGGACCGCCCTTTTTTTATTTAAATTTTCTTGACATTTAAACAAACGCAACCATAATGCAACCATAATGGAGTCTAATATGGGCATTAATATAACAATCAAAGATCTTCCAGAAGAAGTTAGCAATATATTACGTGAACAAGCGAAAATTAATCATCGCAGTTTAAATGGCGAAATAAAGCAGATTTTAGAAACACATGTTAAACTTAAATCTCGTGATAAATCTGAAATATTATCTCGTATAGATATGCTACGTGAAACGACACCCAAGCTTAATATTTCCGATGAAGAACTTACCAATTGGAAGAATTGGGGTCGCTCTTGATAGTGGTTGACACTAATGTTATCGCATATCTACTTACAGATTCCGCCAACACGAGTAATGCCAAAAATCTTATTAATATGGACAACGACTGGCATGTGCCTTTTCTGTGGCGTAGTGAGTTTTTAAATGTTCTTACTATGCAAATGCGGCATAGCGGATTAAAAGAAGAAGAAGCATTTAAAAAATTTAGTGCGGCCAGTGACTTACTAGCTAATAATGAATATTATCCAAGTAGTAAATTGATTTTAAATATAGTTTTTAATTCTAAATTATCATCTTATGACGCAGAATTCGTTGCCCTTGCCAAAGAATTAAATTGTAAATTAGTGACTTTAGATAAAAAAATATTATCCGAATTTCCTGAAATTGCATTATCACTATTAGAATTTTGATTGATTTAAAACAAAAATATTCTAAAGTATTTATAAATACAATTAATACCTTAGGGGATAATTTTGATAAATATTTTTAGATATAAGGCTTTTTGCTTATTTTGCGCAACAATTTCACTATATTGCTGTGCACCACAAAAAGAAGCAAATATCGTATTGCAAAACTCCAAAATTGAAACAATATCAAAAGACCCCAATTATCTTTGCGAAAAATCAATTTCTTTAATTCGAGAAAAGCATAATTACTATCTTTTCCGAGAAAAAGAATATGAAATTAAAGAAGAAGCTTTATCATTTGATAATATACAAAACTTTGTGGTTCCTGGTCATCCAGAATATGGAAAATTGCATAAAGAATTAAATTCAAAAGAGTTCTACAAAAAATTAATAGAGCCAAACAAAAGAATTCGCGCATTGTCAGCATATGATACTTTCACATATGCGATGAAACTTAAAAATGAAAATGAGACAGACTTAAGTTATTGGCAATTTCTAGTTCTGTCTGCAATAAATGGTCCTGCTATTTACATAGGTGAAAACAAAGATGGAAATCTAGAATTTATTAAAAATGGAGAATATCTTCCATACGATGTTGCATTTTGCTTCATGCCAAAATCATGCAAAATTCCAGTTGATTTAAATGACTCCGTCTTTGCGAAATCGTGTCCAGTAATGCAAGAAATCGTTAAAGATAAATTCTAAGCTACATTAATTATTAAAGTTCGTCTTAATAAATAAAAGAAGCCATAAATATTTGAAAACCACGTTTTTCAAATATTTATGTCGTTATCTCTTAAA
>CAYUCW010000012.1:0-50254 GCA_964443435.1 uncultured Caulobacteraceae bacterium
CAGTTGGTTAGAGTGTCGGCCTGTCACGCCGAAGGTCGCGGGTTCGAGCCCCGTCGCTCGCGCCATTTCAATAATAAAATAGCGAGGCTTTGGCCTCGCTTTTTTTATTTATAAATAAATATCTTGTCATTTTCTAATGTATTTTCAATATTTCTAATGGACTTATTTATTACTAAAGGTTTGTCTTCAATAGGCATTGCAAGCTTAATACCTAAGAAAACAAATAAGAACCACTGATAATCTAAACTTGTTAGCAATATTGTTTCTGTGAAAGATATAAACATAATTGAAGCAATTGATGCTAATCCAAAAATAGCTGCATATTTATTTTTTCCTAAAGCAATGATCGAATTTAATATTGTATAAATGCAAGCTATAATTAAAAGGCAAAGTCCTATAAAACCAATTTGCATATGGGCATCGCGATAAGATGAGTGGGCATTTGATGCTTCAAATCCTGCAATATCGCTTACCCATTGATAGGCAGATATAGGGTTTTGTGCTTCACGCCAAATGGTTCCATATCCCCAACCATACATATTCTTTTGAGTAATTAAATAATCAACGCCTTCCCATACTTCTGTGCGGCCTGTTATGTTTTTAGATCTGCCAAGTAATTGAAAAACTTCATCTGAGAAGAAAATTGAGACTATGCTTATTAAGCTTACTATAATTATTGTAACCCAAGTGATTATAATCGCTCTTTTTATTCCGGTCCTGAAAATAAGTGTGAATCCAATACAGGCAAAAGCCGCGCCAAGCATAATTAAAGCTGATTTTCCAGTAGAGCCAATAATAGCTAATAAGCAAATAGGAATAAATAATAATAAGTATCTGTAATTATGATTGTAAATTGCAATCGCCGAAATTGCGATAATAGTATGAACAGCAAACATACCCATTGCTTGCTTTTCCATCCATAAGCCAGACCAAGCGCCAGGATGGATTTCCTGCATTCTTCCGATTGAAGGAATAATTAATGAAACTATTACCCCAAGCGCCATTAAGCTTACTAAGGTAAAAGCTATCATTTTAATGGCTTTTTCCCATTTATATCTTACTGCGAAAGAAAGTGCACCAATCTGAGAAGCCGTAAGAAAAATTATTGAGCGTAAAGTTTCTGCTTGATTGGTCGACCATTTATAAGAAGCAATTATCCAAATATTTAAAATAAGAAATGGAATAGCGTATTTAAGAGCAATAAGATTATTCTTAAAATTTGTAATGAATAAAATTAAAGCGGCAAAAACGCCAATATACCATAATACACCAATCCAACTTGAGCTTTGGGGTAATATTTTCAAAAATAAATTATTTATTGCTGAACTTATTATAAGTAAAAATGAAACGGAAACTATATCGATAAATAGAAAATATAGTTTCTCTATAAATTTATCGCTTCCTGCATATTCTAGATTAGGTAAATAATCAGATATTGTTCCAGTTTTTAATAATTTCATTAATTCAGGCTTTTATGACACAGTAAAATATATAAATATTACATTGCAATTTTAATGCCAATTAAGTGGAATTATATGGGATTATTTTGAAATTAAATCTGTTGCTTCATTGAATATTTTTATAATAATTACCATAAATGTTAATGTCATAAATTCCATGGGATATAGTGATAAAGCCTCGGTAAAGCATGTAGCCGTCCAAGCTATTAAGAAGCAAATAAATACAAATATATTATTATTTTTTATAAATAAAAATATTGACGTTAGCCATGTTTGTACCAGCATTACGCACCAAATTATAAAACCAATTAACCCAAGTTGTAGCAAAACATCTTTGGGCGTTGAATGGGCATCTGGTGGTTTAAATCCATTCATTTCGGCTTCTATATTAAAGACGGGGCTGTAAGTTGATTGATCTGTCCAGAAAGCTTGGAAGCCCCATCCTAAAATGGGCCTCTGATCAATATATTGCTGTAGAGATGCCCAAATTTCTGTTCGCCCTGTTAGGTTTGGATTTTTACCTAATGAAGCAAATACTGCTTCTTTGAATACAGTAAGCGATAAAAATCCTATAACAACTACGGAAATTACACCCCATAGCGAAAATAGGGTAAGTGATAAATGTAATCTTGCTATATAAAGAGCTATACACAAGCAAAATATGAGCAAGCTTATAATTACAGAAGTAGTAGCCTCACTTTTATAAACGTTTAAAAGCATTAAAAGCAAAACAAAGAATAAAAATGGATTGGTTTTCTTGTAACAAACAATATATCCAAATGTGAAAGCAATGCCAAATGACATACTAATACCAAGTGATTGCTTAAAGCCCCAAAGTCCGCACCATGCCCCCGGATAGACTTCCGTCATTACCCCAAGGTGTGGCATGAAAATGGCTAATAATGAAGAAATTATAGCCTGAAAAGCAAAAATCATAACAAAGATTCTTATAATTCTTTCGACGCTAAAATTTATACTTATGCTTATGGCAATTAAGTAAGTTATTAAAAATAATATACCTTGCTTAAGGCTTAGGCCAGGTTGGTTGGACCATTTAAAACTCAATAATACCCAAACGCAAAATATGGTTAAGGGTACACACGCAAGCAATATTCCAAAATAAGGAATTGGTTTTCTTATTAATGTGTAAAGCGCGTATAAAAAAGGTATCATATAGAGGGCAGGTGCCCAAGAAGGTGCAAATTCTGAAACTTGAATTTTCATATATAAAGTTACAATAGTTCCAAAGCAAAGCAATAGCATGAAAGCAATGCTAGTTTCTTCAATTAACTCAATTTTCCTTAGTTTAGCACTATCAATACCGCCGTCATTTTTAAAAACAGCTTCAGATTGAAATGATTCTTTTCGTATTGATTTTCTCACAATGTTTTATAGCTTAAATTTATCAAAAATCTAATAATAACAGCAATTATGTAAAATAAATGTTAGAATAATCAATTTTTATGACCCTTTTGATTGCAAGCAGCTTACAACCAAGCTAGAGCGTTTTAATAAGCATGTAAAAAGGATAGATTCATGAGTAATGGATTACCCATAGCGGGCAGTTTGCCAGACGGTTTTCTTCTTGATTATTTGCCGGTTATAATCTTTATGGCAATAGCCTTATTAATCGGTGTAGTTTTCATTCTAGCGAATTGGCTTTTTGCTCCGTCGTCACCAGATCCTGAAAAAATGTCTGCATATGAATGCGGATTTAATGCATTTGACGATGCGCGTATGAAGTTTGATGTGCGCTTTTATTTAGTGTCAATTTTATTCATAATTTTTGACCTTGAAGTTGCATTTTTATTCCCATGGGCTTTGGCATTAAAAGAAATAGGAGCATTTGGTTATTGTTCAATGATGATATTCCTTGGCGTGCTAACTATTGGATTTATTTATGAGTGGAAAAAGGGTGCACTAGAATGGGAATAATTAAACCAAATAGTCCTTCTTATGCGGGCGTTGAAGGTGGTTTTTTAGTTAAACCAGATGATCCGTTTTACACTGGTGTATCTGATGCTTTGGCGGATAAAGGCTATATTATTGCTGGCTCAGAAGATTTAATAACTTGGGCGCGTACAGGTTCACTTATGTGGATGACTTTCGGTCTTGCATGCTGTGCTGTTGAAATGATGCAAGCGGCAATGCCAAGATATGATGTTGAAAGATTTGGTTTTGCCCCGCGCGCAAGTCCACGTCAGTCAGACGTTATGATTGTTGCGGGAACATTGACCAATAAAATGGCGCCTGCGCTTCGTAAAGTTTATGATCAAATGCCAAATCCAAGATATGTTATATCTATGGGATCTTGCGCTAATGGTGGTGGTTATTATCACTATTCATATTCAGTAGTTCGCGGTTGTGACCGTATTGTTCCCGTTGATATTTATGTTCCAGGTTGCCCACCAAGTGCAGAGGCATTCGTATATGGCATTCTTCAACTTCAAAAGAAAATTCGTCGTGAAGGAACAATTGAAAGATGAGTCCAGAGCTTTATTCTGCTGAATTTGCTAAGCTTGAAGCACTAAGTTCACGTGTTTCAAAATTTGGCGAAACTTCAATTATAAATAATGAACTATCATTGATTATTGATTCTGGTAAAATTATTGAAGTTCTAACATATCTTAAAAATATCGAAGCTTTTACTAGCTTGATTGATATTTGTGGTGTTGATTATCCAGAGCGTGTTAAAAGATTTGATGTTGTATATCATCTTTTATCTATGACTAATAATTCAAGAATAAGAATTAAAACTGAAATTGCCGATGGCGCTTCAATTCAAACTGCGGTTAATGTTTGGCCTAATGCAAATTGGCTAGAGCGTGAAGCGTTTGATATGTATGGTATCCTCTTTGAAGGCCATCCAGATTTACGCCGTATTCTTACTGATTATGGTTTTGAAGGCTATCCACTTCGCAAGGATTTCCCACTCACTGGTTTCCAAGAAGTTAGATATGATGAAGAACAAAAGCGTGTAGTTTATGAGCCAGTAAAACTTGTTCAAGAATTCCGTAATTTTGATTTCTTAAGCCCTTGGGAAGGAATGCTTCCGGGTGATGAAAAAGCTAATGCAGAAGGTGCAAAATAATGTCTGACGATATTATCACATTAGATGAAGCAAAAGCGATTGCAAAAGAGCCGGGCAAACGTAATTTTAATATTAATTTTGGACCACAGCACCCTGCTGCGCACGGTGTTTTACGTTTGGTACTTGAACTTGATGGTGAAATTATAGAGCGTGTAGATCCTCATATTGGCCTTTTACACCGTGGTACTGAAAAGCTTTTAGAATATAAAACTTTCCTTCAAGGTACGCCTTATTTTGATCGCCTTGATTATGTTGCCCCAATGAATCAAGAGCATGCTTATGTTCTTGCGATTGAAAAGCTTGCGAAAATTGAAGTTCCAAGACGTGCCCAATTTATTCGTGTTCTTTTCTGTGAAATTGGTCGTATTTTAAACCATCTTTTGAACGTAACTACTCAAGCAATGGATGTTGGTGCTTTAACGCCGCCACTCTGGGGCTTTGAAGAACGTGAAAAGCTTATGGTGTTTTATGAGCGTGCATGCGGTGCGCGTCTTCACGCAAATTATTTCCGTCCTGGTGGTGTTCACCAAGATTTACCTGAAAAGCTTATTCAAGATATTTATGATTGGTGCGATCCATTCTTAAAAATCTGTGATGAGATTGAAGGTCTTATTACTGACAACCGTATTTTCAAGCAAAGAAATGTTGATATTGGTGTTGTTAATAAACAAGACTTACAGGAATGGGGTTTTTCTGGCGTAATGGTTCGCGGTTCTGGGGTTGCATGGGATTTACGTAAGTCACAACCTTATGAAGTCTATGAAGAATTAGATTTTGAAGTTCCAATCGGTAAGAATGGCGATTGCTATGACAGATATCTTTGCCGCATGGATGAAATGCGCGAATCTGTAAAAATTATCAAGCAATGTATTGAAAAAATGCCTGAAGGCCCTGTGCTTCCAGAAAATTCAAAATTTGCACCGCCACGTCGTGCCGAAATGAAGTCTTCTATGGAAGCATTGATTCACCATTTCAAACTTTATACAGAAGGCTTTAAGTTACCTGCGGGCGAAGCCTATGCTGCGGTTGAGGCACCAAAAGGTGAATTTGGGGTATATTTAGTTTCTGATGGAACTAATAAACCGCATAGAGTGAAAATTCGTGCTCCTGGTTTCTCTCATTTGCACGCTCTTGAGCATCTTTCAATTGGTCACCAATTAGCAGACGTTTCGGCAATTATCGGAACGCTTGACGTTGTGTTTGGGGAGATTGATAGATAATGACAAATGAAGAAATCGCCCAAGCACAATTAGACGCTTATAATTCTCAGGATTTAGATTTGCATATTTCATTTTTTAGTGAAAATATGACAATCGCAAACCTTCGTGAAGCACCTAATCTTGAAGGCATAGCTGCATATAAAGAACGTATGGCTGGTGTTTTTGCGCAGTTTCCACAAAATAAAGTGGAATTACTGGGTAGAACTATAATTGGCAATAAAGTTCTTGACCATGAAAAAGTAATTCGTAATTCTGAAATCGCGCCTTTTGAAGTGATAGCAGTTTATAGCTTTGAAAATGGCAAAATTGCCCAAGTTGATTTTATTAAATAATATTAAGTGAGAATAGAATGTCTGTTCGCCGTTTAGCACCAGAAGAAGTTCAACCAAAGTCTTTTGAATGGTCAAAAGAAAGCCAAGAGAAAATTAAATTTTGGCTTGGTAAATATCCTGAAGGTCGTCAAAGATCTGCAGTAATCCCTTTATTATGGCTTGCGCAAAAGCAAGAAGGTTGGGTTTCACAGCGTGCAATTGAAACAATTGGCGAAAATCTTTCTATGCCATATATTCGCGTATATGAAGTTGCAACATTCTATACAATGTTCCATTTATCACCTGTTGGAAAACATCACCTTCAAGTATGCGGTACAACCCCTTGTATGCTTCGTGGTTCGGGCGATCTTATTGCGGTTTGTAAATCTCGCATCGGAGAGCATCACCACGTAACCCCAGATGGTCTTTTATCTTGGGAAGAAATGGAATGTTTAGGCTCTTGTGCGAATGCCCCAGTTGTTGCTATCCATGATTATTATCATGAAGATTTAACGGCTGAAACATTTAATCAAAAAATTGATGATTTGCTTGCGGGTAAAGATGTTACTCCTGGTTCTGCAATTGGTCGCCAAAAATCGGCGCCTGAGGGTGGGCCAACAACATTAAAAGACCCAAGTCTATATGATGGAAGTTTGGCAAAGCCTGTTAAAATTCCAAATTTACCCCTAAAAGTATAAGATAGTAGGAAAAATAAAATGGTCGGAATCCTAGAAGATAAAGATAGAATTTTTCTAAATCTATATGGTCTGCAAGATTGGGGTCTTGAAGCCGCGAAAAAGCGTGGCGCATATAATGGCCTTAAAGATATGCTTGATGCGGGGCGGGATTGGATAATCACTGAAGGCAAGGCTTCTGGTCTTCGTGGGCGTGGTGGTGCTGGTTTTCCAACCGCATTGAAATGGTCTTTTATGCCAAAAGAAGTAAAAGATAGACCGCATTATTTACTTATTAATGCTGATGAATCAGAACCTGGAACATGTAAAGACCGTGAGATTATGCGTCATGATCCGCATTTACTTATCGAAGGTGCTTTACTTGCTTCATTTGCAATGCAAGCTCACACTGCATATATTTATATTCGTGGTGAATATGTTTATGAGCGTGAAATCTTAGAAGCCGCAATTAAACAAGCTTACGAAGCCAAACTTATTGGCAAAAATAATATTCATGGCTGGGACTTTGACTTATTCGTAAGTCATGGTGCGGGTGCTTATATTTGCGGCGAAGAAACTGCGCAAATTGAATCGCTTGAAGGCAAAAAAGGTCAACCGCGTATGAAACCGCCATTCCCGGCGAATTCGGGTCTGTATGGTTGCCCAACTACTGTTAATAATGTTGAATCAATTGCGGTTATGCCTACGATTTTAAGACGTGGCGCTTCTTGGTTCGCAGGAATTGGTCGTCCTAATAATACAGGTACAAAAGTATTTTCGATTTCAGGTCATGTTAATAAACCATGTAATGTGGAAGAGGCGATGTCTATTCCATTTAAACAATTAATCGAAGATCATTGCGGCGGTATTCGTGGCGGTTGGGATAATTTAAAAGCGGTTATTCCGGGTGGTTCTTCTGTAAGAATGATTACTGCTGAAATGGCGGAAACAGTTTTAATGGATTTTGATAGTCTTTCGGCTTTAAAATCTGGTCTTGGAACTGCTGCAGTAATTGTTATGGATAAATCAACGGATTTGGTTGCGGCGATTGCCCGGCTTTCTTATTTCTATAAGCATGAATCTTGCGGTCAATGTACGCCTTGCCGTGAAGGTACTGGCTGGATGTGGCGCGTAATGGAGCGTATGGTAAAAGGCCAAGCTGAGCACCGTGAAATTGATTTATTACTTCAAGTATCACAACAAATTGAAGGTCATACTATATGCGCATTGGGTGATGCTGCGGCTTGGCCAATTCAAGGTCTTATCTGGAATTTCCGTCACGAAATCGAAGCTAAGATTGATGCTTATCGCGCGAATAAACCTTTTGTTCAAGGGGCAAGTATCGCGGCGGAGTAAATAATTAAAGTGATTTGAGAACACAAAATATACTATTTTATTATGTATAATTTTCAATTTTCACTTCACTCAAGACTTGTCTATAGGCTTATAAAAGCCTAGCAGACATAAGAGGATTTATTTTAGATGGATTGGGCATGATTCTATCTATCTAAGTAACTAACGGGGTTAAATTTACGCATTTATGCCAAACAAATGCAGATTTTGTAATATCGCAAGAATTTTTATTTCTAGCTTATTACTAGGCTGTATAACTTGGTGGATTGTGCTTCATTTAATTTCGGGAATGTATATTCCAATATTGCTTTGGGTAGTATTGGTTTTGTGTATAGTTTTATTTGTTTGGTCAATATTTAATTATATTGCACGATTAAATAAAACTAATGGTAAAATTGATTAATTTTGTGGGGCTGACATATGGCGAAAATAGTCGTCGATGGAAATGAGATTGAAGTTCCTGGCGAATATACTCTTTTGCAAGCTTGCGAAGCTGCTGGTGCGCAAATTCCTCGTTTCTGTTACCATGAGCGATTGTCGGTTGCTGGCAATTGCCGTATGTGTCTTATTGAAGTTAAAGGCGCGCCAAAAGCGGTTGCTTCTTGCTCGCAACAAGTAAAAGATCAACGTCCTGGTCCGAATGGTGAGCCGCCTGTTGTTTTCACTAATTCTGAAAAAGTACAAAAATCACGCCAAGGCGTAATGGAATTTTTACTTATTAATCACCCTCTTGATTGCCCAATTTGCGACCAAGGCGGAGAGTGCGACCTACAAGATCAAGCAATGGTTTATGGTGGTTCTGAATCAAGATATTGTGAAAATAAGCGTGCCGTAGAAGAAAAGAACATGGGGCCGCTTGTTAAAACTGAAATGACACGCTGTATTCAATGTACACGTTGCGTAAGGTTTACAACTGAGGTTTGTGGCGTTCCAGAGCTTGGCGCGATTGGTCGCGGTGAAGATATGGAAATTACAACATATCTTGAAGCAAATCTATCTTCAGAGCTTTCAGCTAATATTATTGATTTATGTCCGGTTGGCGCTTTAACTTCTGCGCCCTATGCATTTAATGCGCGCCCTTGGGAATTAGTAAAAACTGAATCTATTGATGTTATGGACGCATTGGGATCTAATATTCGCGTTGATACTCGTGGTGGTGATGTTCTAAGAATAGAGCCAAGAACCAATGACGAAATCAATGAAGAATGGATTTCTGATAAAGCGCGTTATGCTTGTGATGGCCTAAGAAGCCAAAGACTTGATAAACCATATATCCGTAAAGATAATAAATTAGTTTCTACTTCTTGGTCAGAAGCATTATTCACTTTTGCTGATAAGCTTAAAGGCAAGCCTGAAACTATTGGTTTTATTGGTGGCGATTTAGCTGATGTTGAAACTCTTTATTCGGCTAAACTTTTAGCCAATAGTCTTGGAATTAAAAATCTTGATATTCGTCAAGATGGCTCGCTCCTTAATGATAAAGCAGGGCGTGCGGGATATATATTTAATTCAACCATAGCCGGCATAGAAGAAGCGGATTGCATTTTAATTATTGGTTCTAATCCTAGATTAGAAGCACCTGTATTAAATGCACGTATTCGCAAAACTTATTTGGCTGGTGGACTAAATAATATTGGTTATATTGGCGCGCCTTTTAATTTAACCTATCCTTATACTGATTTAGGCAATGAAATTAAGTCTTTAGAAGATTTAGCTAAGGGCAAAGGCGAATTTGCAAAAATTCTTGCTTCGGCGCAAAAGCCTATGATTATTGTTGGTATGGGCGCATTCGCCCGTGAAGATGGTGATAAAATTGCTAAGCTAGTTGCTGAAATTGGTCTTAAAGCTAAGATTGTCAAAGATGATTGGAATGGCTTTAATGTTCTACATAATGCCGCTTCAAGAGTTGGTGGTATGGACTTAGGTTTCTTACCAAAAGATGGCGGTAAATCTACAAGTGAAATCCTTAAAGATTGCGAAACAATTATTCTTATTGGCGCAGATGAGATTGAAGTTCCAAAAGGTAAATTTGTAATTTATATCGGCTCACATGGTGATAAGGGTGCAAGCTCTGCTGATTTAGTATTACCTGCTCCTGCTTATACTGAGAAAAATGGTATATTTGTTAATACTGAGGGGCGTGTTCAATATGCTTCTGCGGCGACTTCACCAAAAGGCGAAGCAAAAGAAGAATGGGCAATTTTCCGCGCTGTTTCTGATTTAATCGGTAAAAGCTTGGGCTTTACTAGTCTTTCAGACGTTAGAAGCCAGTTGAAAACTGACTATCCATTATTTAATGTAATTGATGGTGAAGTTGCTGCGTCTGGTGCATTTGACTTACGTTTCGTGGGCGAAAGTGGAATGCCAAATAATGAAGGCTTTACGCCATCTATAAATGATTATTATTTTACCAATCCAATCGCACGTGCTTCGCAAACCATGGCGAAATGCTCTTCAGCTAGGCTTGGTAATAATTTAAACAAAATTGCGGCGGAGTAGAGAATGGAAGGCTTAATTAAAGATTTAGGTCCATTTTGGGGTACTCTTTCAGGGATTGGCCTATCACTATTATTATTAGTAGTGGTTCTTATTACTGTGGCATTTGTTATTTTATTTGACCGTAAAGTTTGGGCGGCTGTTCAAATGCGTAAAGGTCCAAATGTGGTTGGTCCATTTGGATTGTTGCAATCATTTGCAGACATGCTTAAATTTGTATTCAAAGAGATTATTATTCCTTCAAGTGCGAATAAAACTGTATTTGTGATCGCTCCATTGATTGCTGTATTAACTGCATTCATGGCATGGGCTGTTGTTCCGGTTGCGCCAGGTTGGGTGATTTCTGATATGAATGTTGGTATTCTTTACATACTAGCAATTTCATCTTTGGGCATTTACGGCATTATTATGGGCGGTTGGGCTTCTAACTCAAAATATCCATTTTTGGGTGCATTACGCTCTGCGGCGCAAATGGTTTCTTATGAAGTTTCAATTGGTTTTGTGATTGTAACTGTTTTGCTTGTGGTTGGTTCATTAAATTTAACCGATATCGTTGACCATCAAAAAGCTGGTATTTGGGATTGGCATGCCTTCTCATTTATTGGTGCTCTTTTTAGTGGCGGAAGCTTTTTAAAAGTCGCATTTGGTTTTATCACAGGCATTATTTTATTTATGATGTTTTGGATATTCTTTGTTTCGGCGCTTGCTGAAACTAATAGACCGCCATTTGACTTACCTGAAGCTGAGTCAGAGCTTGTAGCTGGTTATCAGGTTGAATATTCGGCAACTCTATATCTTTTAATAATGATGGCTGAGTATGTGAATATTGTATTTATGTGCGCAATGCTTAGTATTTTATTCCTTGGTGGTTGGAATTTACCATGGGCAGAAGTAACAAACCCATTCATTGGCGTAATTGTTCTTTATGTTAAAATTTGGGCTATGTTCTTCTTATTTGCAATGGTAAAAGCGATTGTTCCTAGATATCGTTATGACCAATTAATGCGCATTGGTTGGAAGATTTTCTTACCGACAACTTTGGTTGCGGTAATTATAGTAGGCGCAAATGTTGTGTTCTTTGGGGGTTAATAGCATGAGTATTAAACAAGCTATTAAAGGCGCGGTTTTAGTTGATTTCTTAAGTACTTTCGTACTTGCTATGAAAGTTTATTTCCGTAGAAAACCAACGGTTAATTATCCATTTGAAAAAGGGCCAATCAGCCCACGTTTCAGAGGGGAGCATGCACTTCGTCGTTATGCCAATGGTGAAGAGCGTTGCATTGCTTGTAAATTATGCGAAGCTATTTGTCCTGCACAGGCTATTACTATCGAAGCGGAACCTCGTATTGATGGATCGCGACGTACTACAAAATACGATATTGATATGACGAAATGTATTTATTGCGGATTATGCCAAGAAGCATGCCCAGTAGATGCAATTGTTGAAGGACCAAACTTTGAGTTTGCGACTGAAACTCGTGAAGAATTATTTTATGATAAAGAAAGATTATTAGCAAATGGCGATCGTTGGGAACGTGCTATTGCTAAGAATTTGGAACTTGACGCACCATATAGGTAATTAACAATTGGCGTATGCCATATAGGGAAGGGGCTAAGCGGTGTTATCTGTCGCGGCTTTTTATATACTAAGTGCAATTGCCGTAATTTCGGCAATAATGGTGGTTTCTGCTAGAAATCCTGTACACTCTGTTTTGTTTTTAATTTTGACATTTGTCTCAACTGCGGGGTTATTTGTTTTAATTGGTGCCGAATATTTGGCAATGCTATTAATCGTAGTTTATGTTGGCGCGGTTGCTGTATTATTCCTATTCGTAGTTATGATGCTTGATATTGACTTTGTAGAGCTTAAACAGGGCTTTTTAAGTTATCTACCATTTGGTGGTGTTATTGCCTTGGCACTTATAGGTGTATTTGGGCTTGTAAACGCAACACGTGGTTCGCTTAATATAAATAAAGAAGTTTTTGCTTCGCCTACGCCTGATGCTTCATCGATTGATAATGCGACATCAATTGGTAATATACTATATACTCAATATATCTTGCCGTTCCAATTAGCGGGTCTCGTACTTTTTGTTGCCATGATTGGTGCGATTGTTCTTACATTAAGACATAGAAAAAATGTAAAACGTCAAAGCGTTACTAAACAAGTTGGAAGAACCCGTGCAGGCGGTGTTGAAAATACTAATCCTAAAACCGGTGAAGGTGTACAAATATGATAGGCCTAGAACACTATCTAGCGTTAGCCGCTATATTATTTACAATTGGGGTTTTTGGTATTTTTGTAAATCGCAAAAATATCATTGTCATCCTTATGTCTGTAGAGCTTATATTGCTTGCAGTTAATATTAATTTCGTTGCATTTTCATCATTCTTAGGTGATTTGACTGGTCAAATTTTTGCAATGTTTGTGTTAACTGTTGCCGCTGCTGAGGCTGCTGTTGGTCTCGCAATTCTTGTTGTTTATTTCCGAAACCGTGGAACAATTGCGGTTGAAGATCTTAATATTATGAAGGGTTAGTAGCGTGAGTATTACAACCCTTGCGATGACAGTTGTTTTTGCACCAATGATTGGGGCAATTATTGCTGGACTTTTTGGTCGCGTATTACCACAAAAAGTATCTATGAGCATAACAACAGGATTGTTATTTATTGCATTCTTCTGTGCGGCCACCATTTTTTATGGCCATTGGTCACAAACTCTTGAGCTTCCACACGATCCTATACGCTTATTTACTTGGATTGATGTTGCAGGCTTTAAATCAATCTGGTCTATTAGGCTTGATGCCATATCTGCGGTTATGATGGTGGTTGTAACTTCGGTATCTTCATTAGTGCATTTATATTCATGGGGATATATGGCAGAAGATCCACATAAACCAAGATTCTTTGCCTATTTATCATTATTTACTTTTGCAATGTTAACTTTGGTAACTGCCGCTGATTTTATGCAATTATTCTTTGGATGGGAAGGCGTGGGCGTTGCTTCTTATCTTCTTATTGGTTTCTGGTATCTAAAGCGCTCTGCGAATGATGCACAAATCAAAGCTTTCGTGGTAAACCGCGTTGGTGATTTTGGTTTCATTCTTGGCATCATGAGTATCTATATGGTTTTCGGAACGATTGAATTTAAAGAAGTTTTTGCAGCAATCCCACAGCATATAAATACGACAATGGATTGGGGCACTTTAAAACTTCCAACTATGGAAATTATTGGTTGCTTATTATTCATTGGTGCAATGGGTAAATCGGCACAATTCTTTTTACATACTTGGTTACCTGATGCTATGGAAGGTCCAACCCCGGTTTCGGCACTTATTCACGCTGCAACCATGGTTACCGCAGGTGTTGTTCTAGTTTGTATTTGTTCGCCAATTTATGAAGTTGCACCTTTTGCGTCTAGCATTATCACAGTTGTTGGCGCGGTAACGGCTTTATTCGCGGCAACTATTGGTCTTGCACAGAATGATATAAAGCGCGTTATTGCTTATTCTACATGTTCGCAATTAGGATATATGTTCTTTGCGGCAGGAATTGGTGCATACCAAGCGGCAATGTTCCATTTATTCACGCATGCATTCTTTAAAGCATTATTATTCTTAGGCGCGGGTTCAGTTATTCATGGCCTTCACCATGAGCAAGATATGCGTAAAATGGGTGCGGTTGCAAAACCAATGCCGATTACTTTTGCCGTAATGCTTATTGGTACAATTGCAATTACAGGTATTGGTATCCCATTCACATCATTTGGTTTCGCTGGATTCTTTTCTAAAGATGCGATAATTGAAAGTGCTTTTGCTGCTTCTCAAAATGGTGGTTTCCCTCCTTTATTTGCCTTCTGGGTATCTTTGATAGCGGCTTTATTAACAAGCTTTTATTCGTGGCGCTTGGCATTTATGACCTTTAGCGGAAAATACAAAGGTGAAGCACATGGTCATCATGAGCATGACCATCATGATGAGCATGCGCATGCGAAAGATGACCATCATGGACACGATGATCACCATGCACCTGCTGATGGCTCTGCACCTGCACATGAAAGCCCACTAGTTATGATAATCCCATTAGTTTTATTGGCAATTGGCGCAATATTCTCTGGTGTTGTATTTGCAAATGCATTTGTTGGTGAAGGACAACATGAATTCTGGGGTCATGCTATTTATAATGCACCTACTAATCATATTCTTCATGATAGACATAATGTACCGACTTGGGTCTTCTTAGCGCCATTAGTTGTTACAATGATTGGTCTTGCTGCTGCGATTATTATTTATCTTAAGAATGATGGCATGGGCTTGGCTTTGTCTAAAAAATACAAAGCGATACATGCGTTTCTTTATAATAAATGGTATTTTGACGAGTTATATGAAAATATCTTCGTAAAACCTATGAGAGCGATTGGCGACTTTTTCTGGAAAGTTTGCGACGTTAAAATTATCGATGGACTAGGTCCTAATGGGATATCCGCTTTGGTTAATTCAATATCTAAGCGTTCAGTTAAATTACAAACAGGATATGTATATCATTACGCCTTTATCATGTTGATTTCTATTGTTGCTTTTGGCGCATTAGTATTGATGAGAAAGGGTTAAGAAAGTGTCAGCAATGCCTATCTTATCAATTATCACATGGCTTCCAACTTTTGGTGCTTTATTGATATTGCTAAATAATATTCTCAATAAAGATGAGAATAAATCAGCTAGTTTTGCCAAATTTATTTCTTTAATAATAACTTTGCTTACTTTGGTTCTATCTATCAAATTAGTTATGGATTTTGATACTAAACAAACAGCAATGCAGTTTGTTGAAATTATTCCTTGGTTTGGAACGGTTCAATATGCACTTGGTGTTGATGGTATTTCTGTATTATTTGTTTTATTAACAGCATTTTTGATGCCGCTTTGCATACTCGCAAGCTGGAAATCTATTGAAAAGCGTGTTTCTGAATATTTCATAGCTTTCCTAATTTTAGAAAGCTTGATGATTGGTGTATTCGCAGCAACTGACTTAGTTTTATTCTATGTTTTATTCGAAGCAGGCTTAATACCAATGTATTTAATCATCGGGATTTGGGGCGGAAAAAACAAAGTTTATGCGGCATATAAATTCTTTTTATATACGCTTCTTGGGTCATTGTTTATGCTCTTAGCTATTGTTTATATGGCTTATACTGCGGGTACAACCTATATTCCAGATTTACATAAATTTGTATTTGATAAGTCAATTCAACCAATTTTATGGCTTGCATTCTTTGCTTCATTTGCTGTAAAAATGCCAATGTGGCCGGTTCATACTTGGCTGCCTGACGCACACGTTGAGGCACCAACTGCGGGCTCTGTAATTCTTGCGGGCATATTGCTTAAAATGGGTGGTTATGGCTTCTTAAGGCTTTCAATACCTATGTTACCTGATGCATCAAATTATTTTGCGCCTATGGTTTATTTTCTAAGTATTGTTGCGATTATTTATACTTCAATTGTCGCCTTCAGACAGCTTGATATCAAAAAACTGATTGCTTATTCATCGGTTGCACATATGGGCTTTGTAACAATGGGCATTTTCGCTTTAAATCCAGCGGGTGTTCAAGGTGCAATGTTCCAAATGATTTCGCATGGTGTCATTTCAGGTGCTCTATTCCTTTGTGTCGGCGTTATTTATGACAGAATGCACACAAGAGAAATTGCACAATATGGTGGCCTTGTAAATCGTATGCCAATCTATGCCGCAATATTCATGCTATTCACTATGGGTAATGTTGGACTTCCTGGTACTTCTGGTTTTGTTGGCGAAGTTCTTACTATGCAAGGCATGTTCCTTGTAGATAGAATTGCGGCAATTTTTGCGGCAACGGGTGTTATATTATCGGCTGCATATATGCTTACACTATATAGAAAAACCGTATTCGGTCCTATTACTAATCCGGCACTGGAAACTATTAAAGATATAAATATGCGCGAAGCAATTATATTTATACCTTTAGTTATTGGTGCTTTAGTACTTGGATTTAAACCACAATTAGTTCTTGATTTCACAAATGCATCTGTATTGGATGTCGTTTCGAAATTTCATGAAGCAATAAAATAAGCGGCAAATGGAAGCCTAAAATGAATTTAGAAAATGTTTTAAATGATACTAAACTTATTTATCCAGAAATCATTCTGGCTATTGGGGCTATGGTTTCAGTGCTTATGGGTGCATTTTTGGGTAAGAAATCATATCGTTTTGTCACTTATTTAAGTGTTGCGGTATTATTATTATCGGGCTGGGCAGCTTTATATTTTAGACCTGCAACTGATATGATTGCATTTAATGGCTCTCTTTCAATTGATAGTTTTGGGGCTTTTGCCAAATTCATTCTGGCTTTGACTTCATCTGCTGCAATACTTCTTAGTGTTGATTATTTAGATGCAAAGAAAATTGAGAAACCTGAATATCCTGTTCTTGCGGTACTTGCAGTTCTAGGTATGTATATCATGGTCTCGGCGCATGATTTATTAGCTTTATATATGGGTGTAGAGCTTCAGTCTTTGGCGCTTTATGTGCTTGCGGCCTATGCAAGGAATGATCAAAAATCTTCGGAAGCAGGCCTTAAATATTTTGTATTAGGCGCATTATCTTCGGGCATTATGCTTTATGGCGCTTCAATGGTTTATGGCTTTAGTGGCACAATTAATTTTGGCAAATTAAATGAATTAGTTGCTACTAATCTTAATGTTGGCGTTATTTTCGGCATGGTATTCGTTTTATGCGGTGTTGCCTTTAAAATGTCGGTTGCGCCATTCCATATGTGGACCCCTGATGTATATGAAGGTTCGCCAACACCATCTACGGCATTCTTTGCGTCTGCGCCTAAAATGGCTGCGGCAGTATTATTTGCGCGCGTTTGTTTTGATGGCTTTGGAAACATAATTGAACAATGGCAAGATATTGTAATTATAATGGCAATACTTTCTATGTTATTTGGTGCTTTCTTTGCTTTAAGACAGACTAATTTAAAACGACTTCTTGCATATTCTTCAATTGCAAATATGGGGTATGCCGCCGCGGCAATTGCGGCCGGGCCAAAATTTGGACAAGAAGCATTATTAGTTTTCATTTCTATATATGCAATTACTTCGGTTGGTATATTTGGTGTTTTACTTAATCTTGTTGATAAAGATGGCAAGTATCTTGAAAATCTTTCTGATATTTCAGGTCTTTCAAAGCAAAAACCATTTATAGCGATTGCTTTAACACTTCTTATATTCTCGGTTTCAGGAATACCGCCACTTGCTGGTTTCTTTGGAAAGCTTCAAGTATTAGTTGCGCTTGTTAATTCTAATCTAGTTCCAGTAGCGGTTGTGCTTGTAATTGCTTCGGTTATTTCTGCATTCTATTATTTGCGTATTATTAAAACCGTTTGGTTTGACGCGCCTACAAAAGAAATTGTGGGTGGTGGGCCAACAACGCAAATATTGCTTTCTGGTACTTTATTTGCAATTGCCGCCCTTACACCATTTATCGGCTTATTATATACGGCGGCCGCTTTCGCTTCTAAGATTATTAAGTGAGAATTATATCATTAAAGACTATTAATTCTACAAATGACTTTGCCAAGAAATTGGCACTTAATAATTCTACAACTCCTTTATGGGTAATAAGTGAAAAGCAAACTAGCGGTCGTGGAAGATCGGGTCGCCAATGGTATAGCCAAGAAGGAAATCTCTTCACTTCGGGGCTTTATTTTCTTGAAATAGATATAAAATCTATTGGTAATATGTCTTTTATTGCCGCTCTTGCTTTATATGATAGCTTGATTGAGTTTTTACCAAATGATTTGGTAAAATTAAAATGGCCAAATGATGTATTGGTTGATGGTAAAAAAATATCAGGAATATTGATTGAAACAATACCTAATCCGGAAGGTTTTTTTATTGTAATTGGAATTGGTGTAAATATTAAAACTAAGCCAAGTGAATTAAACGCGGCTTGTTTAATGGATTACGCAGAAAATTTTGTCATTACACCTGATAAACTTTTGCAATCAATAGTTAAAGCATTTGATTATTATTTAGAAGACTATATAAGTCACGGCTTTAGTAAGCTTCGTTCGCAATGGCTCGACAAATGCATTGGTCTTGGCAAAGACATAATCGCAAGAACCGCGAATAAAGATTATGAAGGAATTTTTAGAGATTTAGGTTCTGAAGGTGAATTATTATTAGAAGATATTCACGGCAATATAGTGCCAATTTTTGCTTCAGAAGTGTTTATAAAGAATTGAAATTATGGAACAATTTGTATTTTTACCACTAGGCGGTTCTAACGAAATCGGCATGAATTTAAACGCCTATGGTTTTGGGCCTGAAGAAGATAGAAAGTGGATAATACTTGATATTGGCGTTACTTTTGCTTCTGAAGAAGCCATCCCTGGGGTTGAAGTTATTCTTCCAAATCCAGAGTTTTTAGAAGGTGAAAAAGATAATATTCTAGGTATTATACTTACTCATGCGCATGAAGATCATATTGGCGCAATTGGCTATTTATACCCAAGAATTCCAGCACCCGTTTATGCAACACCTTTTACAATGCAATTAGTGCGTGATAAATTAAAAGAAAAAGGACTTGATAAAGTTGTAAGACTTAATGAAGTTGAGCTTAAATCAAGCTTTAAACTTGGTCCATTTGAAATTGAATATATTACGCTTACTCACTCAATTGCCGAACCCAATGGTATAAGGATTACTACTCCTCTAGGAAGTGTTTTCCATACAGGCGATTGGAAAATCGATGTAAATCCACAAATTGGTGAAGGTACGGACGTAAAACGCTTAAAAGAATTTGGTGATTCTGGCGTACTTGCTATGATTTGCGATAGTACGAATGTTTTTGAAAAAGGTGAATCTGGTTCCGAAGAAACCGTAAAAAATGAACTTATTCGCCTTGTAAAAGAAGAAAAAGGCAAAGTTGTTATTGCTTGTTTTGCTTCGAATGTTGCTAGGGTGAAATCAAGCATAGAAGCGGCACATAATGCGGGCCGTATGGTTTGTCTTATGGGGCGCTCTATGGTTAGAATTGCCACCGCTGCTCGCAATATCGGCATTATTAATAATGTAGAATTTATCGAACCTGAAAAAGCCAAAAATTACAAAGATGATGAAATTCTATATCTTTGCACCGGTTCGCAAGGCGAAGCCAAAGCCGCTTTATCCAGAATTTCAGAAGGTAAGCATCCGCATCTAAGTTTAAAAGAAAATGATACGGTTTTCTTCTCTTCTCGTGAGATTCCTGGCAATGAAAAAGGGATTTTTGATATGATTAATCGCCTTGCTTTGCGAGGCGTAAAAATTGTCACTGCCCATGATGAACATATTCATGTCTCGGGGCATCCTTGCCGTGATGAACTTGCACAAATGTATAAATGGATAAGACCGCAAATTGCAATTCCTACACATGGCGAAAGAAGGCATTTGGTTGAACATTCTAAATATGCCCTAGAGCTTCAAGTGCCTAAAACAATTACACCTAAAAATGGCGATATGGTTTTAATTGCGCCAAATGGCCCTGAAATCATTGATAATGTCGTTTCAGGAAGGCTTTATGTTGATGGCAATGCAATACTTTCTGAAGATAGTGAAGCAATTTTTGAAAGAAGAAAAATTGGTGAGAATGGCTATATAATGGCTGCAATTTGTCTTGATCAAAAAGGCCGTATAATTGGTGGCCCTGATATACGTACTCGCGGTCTAAGTGAAAAAGATGGAAGCATTTTGAATAAAACCCAAGAAGCTTTTGCAAATATTGCAGAGGCAGAACTTAAAAAAATGAAACTTGAACAAAAGCTTGATGAAGAATATGCTGAAGATCTAATTGTTAAAACTCTTCGTAGAGTTTCATTTGAACTTTTAGGTAAAAAGCCTATGGTCGAAGTAATAGTTATGGTGGTTTAAATAGGTTTTGTCTTTATAGGCTAACCAAAATAGAGGTTAAAATGGATCCATTTACGGCAATTGCTACATATATTATATTTTGGTGGCTTGTTCTTTTTTGTGTCTTGCCTATTGGGCAAACTAGCCAAATGGAATCTGGTAATATTGTCAAAGGTTCTGAAAAAGGCGCACCAATTAAGCCGAATATACTAAAAAAAATGAAATGGACTACATTTATAAGTCTTGGCCTATGGCTTATTTTCTTTTGTTTGGTAAGTTTCAAATTAATTAAATTATAGATTCTAAATAAAGAGGTATTCAATGCGCCTATCGCGCTATTTCCTTCCTGTATCCAAAGAAACCCCTGCAGATGCGCAAATTGTATCGCATAAATTAATGCTTAAAGCTGGATTGATAAAGCAACAGTCTGCGGGTGTATATGTTTGGCTTCCTTTTGGTTTAAAGGTTCTTCGCAATATAGAGAAAATTGTTCGTGAAGAGCAAGATAGATCTGGCGCAATTGAGCTTTTGATACCAACGATTCAAGGTGCCGATTTATGGCGTGAATCTGGGCGTTATGATGATTATGGCGCGGAAATGCTAAGAATTACAGATAGGCATGATAGGGATTTATTATTCGGACCGACCGCTGAAGAAGTTGTTACCGATGTTGTAAGAACTTATGTTCGTTCATACAAAGATTTGCCTTTAAACCTATATAATATTCAATGGAAATTCCGTGATGAAGTTCGCCCAAGATTTGGCGTAATGCGCGGTCGTGAATTCCTTATGAAAGATGCCTATAGCTTTGATATTTCAGAAGAAGCGGCAAGGGATGCGTATCGCAAAATGTTCTTAGCTTATTTAAGAACTTTCCAAAGGCTTGGGCTTCGCGGTGTGCCTATGCGCGCGGCAACTGGCCCGATTGGTGGTGACTTATCGCATGAGTTTATAATTTTGGCTTCTACTGGCGAATCTGGTGTTTATTATGATTCAATTTATGAAGAAAAAGATTGGGCAAATGCCGATATTGATTTTTCGAATACGCCGGCCGCAATAGAAGCAAGAAAAGCTATGGTGGAAGAAGTAATTTCTTCTTACGCTGCCACTGATGAAATGCATGATGATACGGAATTCAAAGCAAAAGTCCCCGAAGAAAGAAGAAGAGAAGGGCGCGGCATAGAAGTTGGGCATATTTTCTTCTTTGGTGAGAAATATTCAAAACCTATGAAGGCTCAAGTTTCTGGCCCTGATGGTAAAATGATTAATCTTCAAATGGGATCTTATGGGATTGGGGTTTCACGCTTAGTTGCGGCAATCATCGAAGCTTCTCATGATGAAAATGGCATTGTTTGGCCTACTGAAATCGCGCCATTTGATATTGGGATTATTAATCTTAAATCGGGTGATGCTGAATGTGATGCTTTATGCCAGAAATTCTATGATAGTTTAAAGGCCGCTGGTAAAGAGCCTCTCTATGATGATAGAGATGATAGAGCAGGGGCAAAATTTGCAACAATGGATATAATTGGCGTGCCAATTCAAATCGTTATTGGTCCACGTGGTTTGCAAAATGGTGTTGTTGAAATTAAAACCAGAAAAACTCAAGAAAAACTTGAAATTTCGATTGAAGAAGCACTAACAAGGTATTGTAATTAATGGCAAATACTGCACCATTTAATGCTTGGGAAAGAATGATTGCCGCAAGATATTTGCGTACTAAACGTGAAAATGGCGGCATAACTATTATTTCAATTCTAAGCTTTTTTGGTGTAATGCTTGCCGTTATGGTTTTAATAATCGTTATGTCGGTTATGAATGGCTTCAGAACTGAATTATTAAATAAAGTGCTTGGGGTTAATGGACATGCTTATATTGATACGCGCGGCCTTAGCCCAGAACAAACAAGCCAAGTTATAATTAAAACTAAAGCGCTTCATGATGTTGTAAGTGCAATCCCACTTATTCAAGGTCAAGTACTAGTCTCAACACAGAATGGCGCAACTGGCGCAGTTGTACAAGGTATTACCAAAACTGATTTTGATAAGATGAAATTGGTTCAAGAAAGCATTAAAACTGGAAGCTATAAAGACTGGGGTACTGGTGAATTTGGTGGTGATGAAATTGCCATAGGCGCTATACTTGCTTCAAATCTTGGGGTTTTTGCGGGTGACTATATAGAAGTTTTAGCTCCAAATGGTTCAAATACTATTTTTGGCTCAACACCTATATCTAAAGAATATAAAGTTGGCGCTATATTTGAAGTTGGTATGTCCACTTATGACCAAACCTTAATTTATATGCCACTTGAGCAAGCCCAATTATTTTTTGGCAAAGAAAATATAATTGATACTATTGAAATTCGGCTTAAAAACCCTGAAAAAACGGCTGAATTTGCTCTAGAAGCCTCTGGTTTTGTAAATCAATTTCTTATCTCTGATTGGAAGCAACAATCGGCAAGTTTTGTTTCTGCTTTGGGTGTTGAGCGTGCGGTTATGCGTCTTATTTTAATGATGCTTATACTTATTGCCGCGCTTAATATTATATCAGGTCTTGTTATGCTTGTTAAAAATAAAGGTAAGGATATTGCCGTTTTAAGAACAATGGGCGCGTCTAAAAATTCTATTATGCGAATTTTCCTTATGATTGGGGCGTCAATTGGTGTTCTTGGAACATTATGCGGCGTTATTCTTGGTACATTATTCTGTTTGAATATTGGCACAATTCAAAAACTTATTGAAAGTGTTTTTGGAAGTGTTTTCCCTGCCGAGGTATATTTTCTTTCGCAAATTCCTGCGCATGTTGAATGGATTGAAGTATTCTATACCGCAGGTTTCTCATTATTAATGAGTGTCTTAGTTACTATTCCACCGGCTTGGCGTGCCGCCAAACTCGACCCAGTGGAGGCATTAAGATATGAATAGTCTTGTTGTAAAGGTTGAAGCTCTAAAGCGCGTCTATAAGACTTTGGCGGGCGATTTAGAGGTTTTAAAATCAGTTGATTTGGAAATTAAAACTGGTGAAATTGTAGGTCTTATTGGCCCTTCTGGCTCTGGTAAGTCGTCTTTATTGCATGCGGTTGGCCTTTTAGAGGCTTGGCAAGAAGGCAATATTTCGATTGATAGCGAATTAATCAATAATATGGACGATAGCCAAAGAACAAAAATTCGCCTTGAAAAAATTGGCTTTGTTTATCAATTTCATAATCTATTACCTGAATTTAATGCACGCGATAATATTGCAATCCCTATGCTTATTAAGGGGGCTAGCTTTAAAGCCGCTGAAGATCGTGCAAATGAATTACTTGATTTACTGGGCCTTACAGAGCGCGGAAATCATATGCCACCGCAATTATCGGGTGGGGAGCAGCAAAGGGTAGCCATAGCGCGCGCACTTGCAAATAAACCTAGGCTTTTAATCGCGGATGAGCCTACTGGAAATCTTGATCCCACTACTTCGGGAATTGTTTTTGAATTATTCCAGAACATAGTAAATAAAGAAAATCTTGGCGCTTTAGTCGCAACTCATAATTATGAGCTTGCAGGAAAAATGACAAGAATTCTTAAATTAGATGCCGGAAAATTAATTTCAAATTAGCCTATTGACATATTCTTAAAACGATATAGAACAAAATACGAACAAAGAACAAAGTAAGAACTTTGAAGGATTGTATTATGGACTATGAATTAGAGCTTGAAGATTTTGTTGGTTTCGCGGTAGCGATCTTGGGTATATTCTTTATGTATTTTGTTTTATCTGTATTTTAATCTTTAAAATTTCATAAGCCTTATGGCTTAATTTTTTAAAGCGATTTAAGGTATGATTATGGAAACTCCAAGCTTCATACATTTAAAAGTAAAATCAGCTTATTCATTGCTTGATGGGGCAATGACCGTAAAGAAGATTGCAAATATTGCCAAAGAAAGATCTATGCCAGCAATCGGTATTTGTGATTCTAATTTGTTTGGTGCACTTGAGTTTTCTGAAACTATTTCCTCCAATGGTATTCAACCGATTATAGGCCTTAGCCTAAGCACATATCTTGATATTGAAGATCAAAATAAAGCAAATATCTGCGGTAAAGTTGCTTTAATAGCACAAACTGAAATTGGTTTGCAAAATCTTATGCTTTTGTCATCGGCTTCCTTTGTAGAAGCAGGAATTGAAAATAATTATTCTTTACCGATTGAAACAATTATAAAGCATAGTGAAGGGCTTATTTGCCTTACTGGCGGTTGGCAATCGCCAATAAACAACGCGATTTCAAATGGCAAAACTAATATTGTTTCATTATGGATTGATACTTTATTCGGGTGTTTTAATGATAGATTTTATATCGAATTACAAAGGCTCGGAACTTATAATGAAGTTTTAATCGAAGAAGAATTAATTCGAATTGCTTATGAAAAAAATATTCCATTAGTAGCAACGAATGATGTTCGGTTTGATAAAAGATCTAGATTCTATTCACATGAAATCCTTCGTTGTATTGACCAAGGTGTCACAATTTCAAATCCTAATAGGGAAAAGCTAACGGAAGAGTTTTATTTAAAAACCTCCGAAGAAATGCTCAATCTATTTACGGATTTACCTGAAGCCATTGAAAATACTATTGAAATTGCTAAAAGATGCCATATTAAGGCTACAAAGCGAAATCCTATATTACCAAGTTTCGCAAGCTCTAATGGCTTAAGCGAAGATGAAGAATTAAATGTACAAGCCAAAGAAGGCTTAAAAGAAAGACTGCAAACACGACCGCCTGTTGCCGAAATCAAAGTCTATGAAGATAGATTAAATTTTGAGCTTGAGATAATCAATAAAATGGGTTTCGCGGGTTATTTTTTAATCGTATCTGATTTTATTAAATGGGCCAAAGATCATGATATTCCTGTTGGCCCCGGTCGTGGTTCTGGGGCGGGCTCATTAGTGGCCTATTCGCTTAAGATTACAGATCTAGACCCACTAGAATTTGGTCTATTATTCGAACGTTTCTTGAATCCTGAACGTATTTCAATGCCAGATTTCGATATAGATTTCTGCCAAGATAGACGCGAAGAAGTAATCGCCTATGTTCAAAACAAATATGGTTTTGAACAGGTATCGCAAATCATTACTTTTGGTACACTACAACCACGTGCGGCCGTAAGGGACGTTGGAAGGGTGCTTGGCCTTTCATTTGGTAAAGTAAGCGACATAACTAAGCTTATTCCAAATAATCCTGCTAATCCTGTATCTTTATCAAAAGCCCTAACCGAAGAACCAAAGCTTGCTGAACTCAAAGAAAATGATGATGAGGTCAATAATGTTATTGATGTCGCGCTTGATTTAGAGGGTTTATATCGTAATGCTTCTACGCATGCCGCAGGTGTTATTATTGCAGGTCGTAAAATAAGGGAACTTGTACCGCTTTATAAAGATCCACGATCCGATATACCTGCAACCCAATATAATATGAAATGGGCGGAAGCTGCGGGCTTAGTCAAATTCGATTTTCTTGGCTTAAAAACACTAACAGTAATTCAGCAAGCTATAAAATTATTATTAGATAGAGATATAACTCTCGATTTTTCATCTCAAAGATATGATGATAAAGAAACTTTTGACTTTTTAACTACCGGTCAAACCTTAGGTGTATTCCAGCTTGAGGGTCAAGGAATGCGTGATACTTTGCGTAAAATGCAGCCAAACTGCCTTGATGATATTATCGCTTTGATTTCTTTATATCGCCCAGGGCCTATGGAAAATATACCAACTTATTGCGATGTTAAAGCGGGAAGGTTAAAGCCAGATTATTTACATGAATCCCTTGTTCCAGTTTTAAAAGAAACCCAAGGCGTTATAATTTATCAAGAACAAGTTATGCAGATTGCACAAATTCTTTCTGGATATTCGCTTGGAGAAGCGGATATGCTTCGTCGTGCTATGGGTAAAAAGCTTCCTGCTGAAATGGCAATTCAAAGAAATAGATTTATAGAAGGCGCATTAAAAAAGAATATTGATAAAACTTTGGCGGGCCGAATATTTGATTTGGTGGATAAGTTTGCGGGCTATGGTTTTAATAAATCTCACGCTGCGGCATATGCGGTTATTTCATATCAAACCGCTTATTTAAAAACAAAATATCCAGTTGAGTTTTTAGTTGCGGCTATGAATCTCGATATTGATATCACAGAAAAGCTAGGCACTTATATCCAAGATGCCAAACGTATGGGTATTCCAATAATCAAGCCTGATATTAATGTTTCGCAATCCCTATTTTCTGTGGTTGATGGCGCAATTTGTTATGGTCTTGGCGCATTAAAAAATGTTGGTCAAAAGGCCATGATGGATATTGTGAATATTCGTAATGAAGGCGGAAAGTTTAAAAGCATATTTGATTTCTTTGAAAGAATTGACCCCAAAATGGTCAATAAAAGAGTTATCGAAACACTTGCTAAAGCTGGGGCTTTTGATTCAATTGAGCCAAATAGAGCTAAGATTTATAATGCGGCAGAACAATTAATTGCACATTCGACATTAATTTACGAACAGGCAAATAATAACCAAACTAGTTTATTTGGTGATGAAATTAAATTACCGCAGTTATCTATTCAAGAAGCCCAAAAATGGGATGATCAAGAAAAATTATCAAATGAATTTTCGGCTATTGGGCTTTTCCTTTCAGGGCATCCATTAGATGAGCTTCAGGCAGAGCTAGAAAAAAGAAAAACTATTTATTTTGGAAACATTTCAACTCATTTACAAACCACTGAAGGTGTTTTCAGAATGGCGGGTGTGGTTCGCGCTTATAAAGAACGACCTGCTAAGCGCGGTGGGAAATTTGCTTGGGCGACTTTCTCAGATCCAACGGGAGAGTTTGAGGCATTTATTCGTCCAGAAGATATTGAAAATGCAAGGACTTATGTAAAAATTGGCAATACGGTAAGTTTTGTTGGCAATGTTAAAAAATTAGAGGGTGATATTAAAATAACGGCCTCAAGGTTTGATGCAATTGAAAATATAGCGGATAATCAGATAAATGGCGCAAAAATATTTCTTGAAGATAGTATTCATATTGATGAACTTGCCAAAGTAACCGAGCGTTTGCGCGGTATTGCATCCAATTGCTTTGGTGAATTACGTTTAATTCTTCCAATTGGTGATGGCGAAGAACTAGAAGTTATTTTACCTGGGCAATTCCCACTTGATATTGCGGCACGTCGGGCTTTGAAAACTGCGACTGGTGTCGCTATGATATCTGAATATTAAATGTATAAACTTCTTGATTTTCCAGTGACATAATATAAAGAAGCCGCCAATTCACACGTAAGCTCGTGGCGGAATTTCTTATGAAATCCACCCTCCGGCGCATAGAAATGGTTTCTGTGCTCCTGCTTACGGAGGCAAGCCGGAAAAGGAATTATATTATGGCTCTACCTGATTTTTCAATGCGTCAGCTTTTAGAAGCTGGTGCTCACTTTGGTCACCAAACTCACCGTTGGAATCCAAAAATGCAAAAATACATTTTTGGTGATCGCGCAAATATCCACATTATCGATTTATCATTAACTGTTCCTTTGCTTCACCAAGCATTGGTAAAAGTTCGTGAAGTTACTGCTAAAGGCGGTCGCGTTCTGTTTGTTGGTACTAAACGTCAAGCTTCTGAGCCTTTGGCTGGTGCTGCTAAGCGTTGTGCTCAATATTATATTAATCACCGTTGGTTAGGTGGCACACTTACAAACTGGCAAACAGTTTCTAAGTCTATCGCTCGTATGCGCGAAGTTGAGGCATTAACTCAAGGTGAAAACCCTAAAGGTCTTACTAAAAAAGAAGTTTTAAACCTTAGCCGTGAGTATGAAAAACTTGAGCGTTCATTAGGTGGCATTGCTTCTATGGGCGGTATTCCGGACCTTATTTTCGTAATCGATACAAATAAAGAAGCAATTGCAATCAAAGAAGCTCGTAAACTTGGTATCCCTGTTATCGCTCTTGTTGATTCTAACTGTGATCCTGACGAAGTTGATTTCCCAATCCCAGGTAATGATGACGCTGCGCGTTCAATTCAATTATTCTGTGATTTAGTTGCTGATGCTGCTCTTGATGGCTTGGCTGAATCTCAATCTGCAATCGGTGTTGATCTAGGTGCCTCAGAGAATCCAATCGAAACTGCATTGGTTGAACCAGTAGCAGAAACTGAAGTTTCAGTTGAAGCTGCAAGCGAATAATACATATTTTTGTTATATTAATAATATATCTAAATCTGAATAAGGAGTGAGGCTATGGCCGAAATTACCGCTGGATTAGTAAAAGACCTTCGTGAAAAAACAGGCGTAGGCATGATGGATTGTAAAAAAGCACTTCAAGAGACTTCTGGTGATCTTGAAGCTGCTATTGATTGGCTACGTGCAAAAGGCTTATCTAAAGCCGCTAAAAAAGCTGATAGAGTTGCTTCAGAGGGTCTAGTTGGCTCTTATGTTGATGGTACGAATGGTGTTGTTGTTGAAATCAATGCAGAAACAGATTTCGTTTCTCGTAATGATCAATTCCAATCTGCTGTTTCTGGCATTACTAAACTTGCTTTAGGCGTAAATTCTGTTGAAGAATTAAGCGCTCAAGCCTCACCATTTGGTGAAGGTACAGTAAATGATTATTTGACAAATCTTATCGCTACTATTGGTGAGAATATGTCAATTCGTCGTATTTCTAAAGTATCTGTGAATAAAGGCGTTGTTGCGGCTTATACTCACTCTGCAATTTCTGACGGTCTTGGACGTATTGGCGTTCTTGTTGGTGTTGAAGGTGAAGGCGATGCGGCTTCATTAAATGATATTGGTCGTAAAGTTGCAATGCATGTTGCTGCGACTGCACCTTTATCACTTTCAGTTGATGATCTAGATCAATCAGTTGTAGAGCGTGAGCGTCAAGTTCTTACTGAGCAAGCGCGTGAATCTGGCAAACCTGAATCAGTAATTGAAAAAATGATTGAAGGCAGAATTCGCAAATTCTATGAAGAAGTTGTTCTTCTTCAACAGCCATTCGTAATGAATCCTGATCAAACTGTTGCTGACTTTGTTAAAGAAGCTTCAAAAGGCGCGGCAAGTGTTACTGGCTTTGCTATGTTCAAGCTTGGCGATGGTATTGAGAAAAAAGAAGATGATTTTGCAGCAGAAGTTGCATCTATGACTTCTGGCGCATAATTTCGTCAAAATTACTGTTTATTTTAAGGCGGCACGCTTGGCGTGTCGCCTTTTGTCTGCAATAGAGATTGATAGAATGATTCAAACAATAATTCTTTTTGAATGGGTGACACATGAGTGAGAATCTTGAAAATAATAAAAGCTATAATCGGATATTATTAAAAATTTCTGGCGAAGCATTAATGGGGTCGCAACCATTTGGAATTGATACTTCTACATGTTTATTATTCGCGCAAGAAGTTAAAGAAATTCATGATTCTGGCGTAGAGGTTTGCTTAGTTATAGGTGGTGGTAATATTTTCCGTGGTATCTCTGGTGCTGCTAAAGGCATGGAAAGGGCTAGTGCGGATTATATGGGCATGCTTGCAACCATTATGAACGCAATAGCTATGCAAAATGCTCTTGAAAGTATTGGTGTTGCTACACGTGTTCAATCAGCTATTCCTATGCAATCGGTTTGTGAGCCTTATGTTAGAAGACGAGCCCAAAGGCATATGGAAAAAGGTAGAATAGTGATTTTTGCCGCTGGTACTGGTAATCCATATTTTACAACTGATACTGGCGCGGCATTAAGAGCGGCTGAAATGGCGTGCGATGCTTTGTTTAAAGGTACAGGTGTTGATGGTGTTTATAATGCCGATCCAAAGAAAGACCCAGATGCGGTAAGATATGATACTTTATCTTATACAGATGTTTTAAGTAAAAACTTAAAAATAATGGATGCCACGGCTATTTCTTTAATGCGTGAAAATTCTATACCTATCGTCGTATTTAATATGCGTGAGCCAGGCAGACTAAAAGAAGTTATTGCTGGGAATGGTATTTGTACAAAAATTATTGGTAACTAAAGGGTATAAAAATGAGTGCTTTAGATTTAGAAGAAATTAAACGTCGCATGGAAGGGGCTTTAACTTCCCTTAAAAACGATTTTGGTGGTTTAAGAACGGGAAGAGCAAATATAAGCCTTCTTGATCCTATCATGGTTGAAGCTTATGGATCAATGGTTCCACTTAACCAAGTAGGTTCAGTTTCTGCGCCAGAGCCAAGAATGCTATCTGTAACTGTATGGGATAAGGGCGTTCTTATTGGTGTTGAAAAAGCAATAAGAAACTCTGGTCTTGGTTTAAATCCTATTACTGATGGACAAAACCTACGTATTCCAATTCCTCCATTAAATGAGGAAAGGCGCCGTGACCTTGCAAAGCTTGCAGGTAAATATGCTGAAGCTACAAGAGTTGCTATAAGAAATGTTCGCCGTGATGGTATGGAAGGCTTGAAAAAAGCTGAAAAAGATAAAGCCATTGGCGAAGATGAAGTAAAAAAATTATCTACAACCTTGCAGGAAACTACTGATAGCTTTGTGAAACAAGTTGATGGCTTGTTGAAAGCTAAAGAAGAAGAGATAATGCAGGTTTAATTTATGACGGCCATTAGTTCTGATAATTCAATTGCATGTAAAACTGAAAAGCCATTGCATGTTGCTATTATTATGGATGGTAATGGCCGTTGGGCGAAGGCACGCCATATGCCGCGAGCTTTTGGGCATAATGAAGGTGTAAAAGCATTAAAGAATATTGTTGAATGTGCTTCAGATTTTAACATTAAAACTCTGAGTGTTTATGCCTTCTCTACTGAAAATTGGCGCAGACCAGTTGAAGAAGTTGATAGTTTATTTTTGCTTTTAAAAACTTTTGTCAATAGTGACTTAGATAGGCTTCATAAAAACAATGTAAGAGTTATCATACAAGGAACACGTGATAAGCTTCCTAAAGATATAATTGAAATCATTAATAAATGTGAGACTAAAACCAAAGATAATACTAAATTAAATCTCGTTATTTGCTTTAATTATGGTGGGCGGGCAGAAATTATTGACGCGGTAAAAGCTGTTAACAGAGATATTATTGCCAATAAAATTAATATAGAAGATATAAATGAAGACAGCTTCAATAGTTATTTTCAAAGCAATTTATGGGAAGATCCAGATTTAATTATTCGCACTGCCGGTGAATTAAGATTGTCTAATTTTCTTATGTGGCAAAGTGCATATTCAGAACTATATTTTACAGATAAGTTATGGCCAGAATTTACAAAGAATGAATTAAAAGAAGCCATTAAAGATTATCAAGGAAGAAAACGTCGATTTGGGGGAATTTAGTGACAATCAATGTTGAAATAGATAATAGCCCCCCTAAAAAGCCAAATGAGCTTAAAATCAGGGTTATTTATGCAGTTTTAATGGCGGCGGGCGGAATATTTGCAACATTTGCAGGTGGTATTGCTTGGGCGCTTGCTTCATCATTTGTCATGGGTTTAATTGCTTTTGAATGGAATAAAATGTGCGATATGGATAGTAAATACCGTTGGTATTTAGTAATTCTTTCGGCATTATGTGGTTTTGTATTTGCGCTTGGAAATCATGATTTTGTTATTTTTGCTTGCGTATTTTTTGTTACTTTGCTTTCTTCAGCATCTTATAAATCTGGCTTTAAAGGCATTATAGGCTCTGCTATATTGGCGTTATGTGGGTTTTCTTTTTCTTCTTTACGATTAGTTCCTGAATATGGAATTTTCTATATAATGGCATTGTTTGCAATAGTTTGGGTCACTGATTCAAGTGCTTATGCTTTTGGTAGATGGATAAAAGGCCCAAAACTAATGCCAAATATAAGCCCGAATAAAACTTGGTCGGGTTCAATTGGTGGCTTGTTAGCTGGTACATTAGCCGGCGGGACATATTCAATTATTGCCAATATTTTTATTAATCCTGAAAACATATTCAAAACGTTTTTTGTGTGGTTATTAGTTGGGGCGATTTTGTCTTTATCATGCCAGATTGGCGATATGCTTGAATCTTTGGCAAAAAGACATTTTGGCGTAAAGGATACTTCGCAACTTATACCTGGGCATGGTGGCATTCTTGATAGACTTGATGGCCATTTATTTGTCGCGCTTGTCCTATTCATCATGAGTTTAATTCCTGCAATTTCGAGTAAACTAGTTTGAAAACTATAAGTATCTTAGGCGCAACTGGTTCAATTGGCTGTTCGACAATTGACCTTATAAGGCAAGCAAATAAGGACAAGATTTGCTTTGAAATCATCGCGCTTACAGCAAATAATAATATTGATGAATTAATTAAACTTGCGATTGAATTTTCGCCTAAAGTTATTGCGATTGGAAATAAAGAAAAACTATCTGAAATAAAATCCGCTCTTTCTGATACTAATATTATCATTCTTGGGGGTGAAGACGGGGTAATAGAAGCTGCAAGTTATAAGACGGATATGGTTATGGCGGCAATTGTTGGTATAGCAGGGCTCAAACCAACTTTAGAAGCAGTAAAAAATTGCAATAATTTACTCTTGGCCAATAAAGAATGCGTTGTAAGTGCAGGTAAGTTTTTCATAGATTTCTGTAAACAAAGCAATACTAATCTTATTCCGGTTGATAGTGAACACAATGCAATTTTCCAAGTTTTGCAGAATTCAAATGAAGTTAATAAGCTTATAATAACTGCTTCGGGTGGCCCATTTAGGAATACACCATATGAAGAATTTGAAAACCTGACACCTGAAATGGCTTGTAAGCATCCTAAATGGGATATGGGTCAAAAAATTTCGGTTGATAGTGCCAGCCTTATGAATAAAGCTTTAGAGCTTATAGAAGCTTCGTTTTTATTTGATATCGAAGAAAATAAAATTGATGTTTTAGTGCATCCACAGTCTATAATTCATTCAATGGTAGAATATAGAGATGGATCAATACTTGCACAATTGGGTATGCCTGATATGAGGATACCAATTTCTTATGCCATGAATTACCCGTCAAGAATGGGTTTTGATTCACCAAAGCTAGATTTTATTACCAATAATTCATTAGATTTTTTTGCGCCTGATAATTATAAGTTCCCTGCATTAAATATTGCACGTAGGGTTTTAAATATAGGTGGAAGTGCAACTTGTGTTTTTAACGCCGCTAATGAAACTGCGGTACAATATTTTTTAAATCAAAAAATTAATTTTAAACAAATCAGTCAATTAGTGGAAGAAACTGTCAATTATTTCGAATCTAACTCATTATTTACGCAAATTGTTAATATAGAAGATGTATTTGAGGCCGACAGTTTAGCAAGACAAATTGCAATTAATATTATTTCTGAAAGTTAAATATGAATATTGATTCCTCACTTAGTATACTTTTAACAATATTTTCCTATTTAATTGTATTAGCAATTGTTGTTTTTGTTCATGAATTCGGTCATTTTCAAGTAGCTAAATGGCTTGGTGTTAAAATTGAAAAATTTTCAATTGGTTTTGGCAAAGAATTGCTCTCATGGAAAGATAGAGAAGGCGTTATTTGGCGCATCGCATTATTGCCACTTGGCGGATATGTAAAATTCTTTGGCGATAAGGATGGAAGTTCATTTCCTGATGAAAATATCTCAGAAGATACAGACAATGCACTTTTCCATAATAAGCCAGTTTGGGTAAGGGCTTTAGTTACTTTAGCCGGCCCTATGTTTAATTTCTTTTTTGCGATATTTATTTTTACAGTATTATTATTCTCGTTTGGGGATAAATACCAAAAGCCATTTGTAGATAGCTTTATGGAAAATAGTGCGGCGCAAACTGCTGGTATTCAAGTAAAAGATGAAATTATAGCTATTAATGGCAAAAAAACAGAAAGCGTTCAAGATGTTATAAGAATGGTTATGACTTCTGGCGGACAGCAGCTTTCTATTGATGTTAAAAGAAATGATCAAATCCTTTCACTTACAGCAACTCCTAATGTTGTTGAAGTTGAAACGCCATTTGGTACTAAGGAATCTCAAGGCCTATTAGGTATTAAGCTCAAAAGCGATAAAATCTATGAGAAAAAATATAATATTATAGAGGCGGGCTTTGCGGCCACAAGAAAATGTGGTGAGATTATTGAAACTCAAATAAACTTTATATCCGCATTATTTCGCGGTGCTATGTCAACTGGTCATTTAAGTGGTCCATTAGGAATTGCACAAACCACTGGGCTTGTGGCAAAAACAAGCATTGACTCAGCAGGTGTGGAAGCAAACTTTGGGGATAAAGCTGCATCATTGGCTTTGGCATTAATTAGTTTAAGTGCATTTATATCAATTGCGATTGGCTTTATGAATCTTATTCCTTTACCAATATTAGATGGTGGTCATTTAGTATTTTATGCATATGAAGCAATCAGAGGAAAACCTGTTCCATTGCATATACAGACAGTATTCCATAAAATGGGATTCTTTTTATTGCTTGCTTTATTTGTATTTGCTACGACCCAAGACTTTAATAGGTATTTGAAAATTTGGTAATTATACTAAAACTAATGCATTTGTAATAATAAATATAATAAAACAGGCAGACTTTTTCATTAATAGCACTATGAAACTATATAATCTTTAGCTAATGAAAACTATGTTTAAAATGAAGAGCACATTTAATGAGACGAATTAAAAGAATAGCATTGAATAGTGTAGCCTCGGCTTCGTTATTAATTTGTGGGATGTCACAAAATGTGTTTGCACAAGATGCTCAAACTGCTGCGGCACCTGTTGCTTCTCAAAGAGTTCAGGAAATTTTGGTTGAAGGCAACCAAAGGCTAGAAACTGAAACTATACTTGCTTATGTTTCTATTCGCCCTGGTGATGAGTTTGATTCTGAAGCGGCTGACGTTTCATTAAAAGGTCTTTTTGGTACTGGATTCTTTTCGGACGTACAATTCGAACAACGCGGAAATTCGCTTGTTGTAAAAGTTGTTGAAAATCCAACTGTAAATCAAGTATTAATCGAAGGTCAAAAAGCTTTAACTTCTGAAAAAATTCTTGAAGAAGTTAAACTTAAACCTCGTGCATGGTTTACTGTAAGTCAGGCGCAAGCAGATAAATACCGTATTGGTGAACTTTATCGTCGTTCTGGTAAATTTGCCGCGGTAATTACTCCAAAAATCAAAGAACAACCTCAAAACAGAGTTGATGTGATTTTTGAAATTAATGAAGGTCCTAAGACTGGCATTAAAGTGCTTAATTTTATTGGTAATAATGCTTTTAGTGATCAACAATTAAAGGGCATTATTGTTACCGAAGAATCGAAATGGTGGCGTTTCTTCTCATCTAAAGATAATTTCGATCCAGATAAAATGGAATATGATAAAGAGCAATTAAGCAAATATTATTTGAATAATGGCTATTATGATTTCCGTATTAATTCTGCGATTGCTGAATTAACACCTGATCAAAAGGGATTTTTTGTAACTTTCAGTCTTGATGAAGGTAGAAAATATAAATTTGGTGAAATCAAAGTTAATGCCCAGTTATCAAGACTTTCTGCCGATATTTTAAAAGAAAAAATTCCTTTTAAAACTGGTCAGACATATGAATATGATCAAATAGAAAAAGCGATTGAAAATATAACATTTGCTGCTGGTTCTGCTGGTTATGCATTTGTTGATGTTCGCCAACAAGAGATTCCAAATCCTGAAACTGGTAAAGTTGATATTGTTTTTGATGTTGATGAAGGGCCAAAAGTTTATATCGAAAGAATTGATATTATTGGAAACTCCGCAACACTTGATAATGTTATAAGACGTGAATTAAGGCTTGCTGAAGGTGATGCTATTAATCGTGTTTTAATTGAAAACTCTAAATCAAGAATTCAAGGATTGGGATTTTTTAAAGACGTTTCAATTGAAGATAAAAAAGGTTCGCTTCCAGATAGAGCCGTAATGGAAGTTAGACTTGAAGAACAACCAACTGGTGAACTTGCATTCTCAGTAGGTTATTCTTCATATTACGGCACGAATTTCGATGTTTCTGTTACAGAAAGAAACTTGCGTGGTCGTGGTCAATTCCTAAGATTTAGAGTTTCAACAAGCAAATTCCAAAATGAAGTTGATATAAGATTTACAGAACCTAGATTCTTAGGTCGTAACCTTGCTGCTGGTTTTGATATTTTCTCTGTAGAGAGTGATTATTCGCAATACACTGGATTTATATCTAAATCTACTGGTGCTTCTGGGCGCTTTGGTTTCCCTATCGGTGTAAATCGTGATTTAGGTCTTAGATATACTTATAGAATTGATGATTCAAGCTATCCTGGTTCTGGTTGCGATACTGGTGTTGCTCAAAATGCTTTATTTGCATTTCAATGTGACTCAATTGGTAGATACACAACTTCAATGGTTGGTTATACTCTTAATTGGGACAAAAGAAATAATCCAATTAAGCCAACGCGTGGTTTTTATCTAACCGCTAGCCAAGATTTGGCTGGATTATTCACTGGTGTTAAATATTCTAAAACTGAGATTATGGGTGCCGCTTATTATGGAATAAGAGAAGGTTGGGTAAGTTCATTAAATCTCTCAGCTGGTTATATTAACGGCATTGGTGGCGATACAATAAGAATTAATGACAGGTTCTTTAAAGGCGGCCAAACATTCAGAGGCTTTAAAATCGCTGGTCTCGGCCCAAGATTGGTAAGAACAGAATGTTCGCCGCTTAATGGAACTGGCCCTGGATGTATAGATGGTACTATTAGGGTTTCAAAAGACCAAGCAATAGGTGGTAAAGCTTTTGCAATTGCCAATCTTGAACTTACTGTACCAACGCCATTACCGGAAAATTATGGCATTAAAACAAGTTTATTTGTTGATTTTGGTACAGTTGGTTTAGTTGATGATAATGTAAAAAAGCCATTTGACCTAGGTTTAGGTACTTATTACACAATAAGGGATGGTTTATCATTAAGGGCTTCGGCTGGTTTATCTGCAAATTGGAATTCCCCATTTGGACCAGTAAGGCTTGATTTCTCTTACCCATTCGCGCATGAGGAATATGATAGAACCGAAACATTCAGATTTTCTACTTCAAGACAATTCTAATTTAATTTAGCCCTTATGGGCAGGAGGATATAATGATTAAAAAGGCACTTATAGCTTCGGCTATTTCAATATTAGCATTTACAAATGTAAATGCACAAACTGCGGCACCAGCGGCACCTGCTGCGGCTGCACCAATTCCAAGCCCAATTATAGTTGTAAATATGGAAGCAATTGTAAGAAATAGTGACGCTGGACGCGATATGCAAACTAAGCTGAATAATATAGCTCTTGCAATGAATAATGAAATGAAAACTGACGCAAATGCAATTGAAGCAGAGCGCAATAAGCTTGCGGCAACACCTGCTTCACAATTGCAAACTGCGCAGTTCCAAGCGGCTGAACAAGCATTTAATCAAAAAATGCAAGCATTTGAAACTAAAAGAAATAGACTTGCAAATGAAATGCAAGCAACTCGTGAAGATGCATTAGATAAATTGCAAACTTCACTTGACCCAGTTGTTAAAGCAGTGGTTGCAAGCCGTAATGCAAATATAGTTTTAGATTCTACATCTACTGCATTCTATGTTGGCGGTGTTGATGCAACTCAAGAAGTGATTTCACGCTTAAATGCAGTTGCAAAAACTGTTAATGTAACAAGAATTGTAACACCAACTGCTGCACCTAAACCTGCTGCTGGTGCGCCTGTAGCTGCGCCTGCTGCAAATGCGCCATTGCCACGTGCACCTGGTGCGCCTGCTGCTAAACCTGCACCAAAATAGTATTGATCTAAATGATCGATTCTAGATTCTTTTTTAATAAGCCTCCTATAACTATTGGTGAAATTGCTAGTAGGATAGGGGGTTTTTTATTGCCTGCTACTGATGATGCAATCTTAGTTACAGGTATTTCAGGCACCCAAAAGCCAAATAATGGTGACTTAATATATTCAGAATCTGAAATTACTGAATCAAATGCAATTGCTTGCTTGATTAAAGAAAATCATATTAAGCATTTAAAAAATACAATTCCCATAATTACTAATAATCCAAGGGGTGCTTTTGCATATATTGCCCCACAAATTATGGATGTAATTACCGAAACTGAACTTAAACCGATAATAGAAGAAAATGTTGTTTTAAAAACTAATTGTTTTGTTTCTAATGGTGCAATGATTGGTTCAGGAACAATAATTAGTGAAAATGTATATATTGGTCCGAATGTTATAATCGGCCGAAATTGCATTATCGAGCCGGGAACGGTTATTTATTGCTCAATTATTGGTGATGGGGTTAAAATTGGTGCAAATTCTGTAATTGGTAAACCTGGTTTTGGGGTTGTTCAATTTAATGGTTTATTGCTTGATGTTCCTCAATATGGAAGAGTAATTATACAAGATAATGTTACAATTGGGGCACTATGTACAATTGATAGAGGCGCATTTGACGATACTATTGTAGGCTTAAACTCTAAACTTGATAATCATTGTCACCTTGCTCATAATGTAAAATTAGGGCAAGGAGTTATTATTGCTGCTTATGGAGGTATTTCGGGATCTGTCACTATTGGGGATTTTGTTATGATGGGCGGCCGTGTAGGTATCGGGGATCATTTTAATATTGGTGCTGGCGCTAAAATTGCGGCTGGTTCTAATGTGTTTTGTGATATACCAGCTGGTCAAACATATGGGGGCTATCCTGCAAAACCAAAACGTGAATGGCAGCGAGAATTAATAAAAATCAGTCGCTTATAATTGGGGTAAAAATGACTATTGAAAATATAATTGATTGCGATGAAGTAACAGCAAGAATTCCACACAGATATCCTTTCTTATTAGTTGATAAGTGCCATTCTTATGAAGAAGGTAAGTCAATTGTTGGTATTAAAAATGTAACTTTTAATGAGCCGTTTTTTCAAGGTCATTTTCCTAATCGCCCAATTATGCCAGGGGTTTTAATTATTGAAGCTATGGCGCAAGCAAGCGCTGTATTAATGTCTAAAACTTTAGATGTGGATATTTCAAAAGCTGGCATTATGTTTATGTCAGTTGATGGCGCAAAATTTAGAAGACCAGTAAGACCAGGTGACATACTTGAAATGAAAATCGAAGTAGTTCTAGCTAGAAGAAATATCTTCAAATTTAAAGGTCAAGCTCTTGTAGATGGTGATTTGGCTTGTGAAGCTGAATGGGCCGCAATGAAAGTTGACTTATAATGACAAGCAATATTCACCCAACCGCAATGATTGATCCTAGTGCCATTATCGGCGAAGGTGCAGAGATTGGCGCATATAGCATAATTGAAGCAAATGTAAAAATTGGTGCACGTGCAAAAATCAAATCAAACGCGATAATTCGTAATTATACGACCATGGGTGATGATTGTTTTATAGATAGTTTTGCGGTTATTGGTGGCGCACCTCAAGATTTATCATATAAAGGTGAGCCTACACGTCTTATAATTGGTGATAGATGTACTATGCGTGAATATGTAACGATGTCACGTGGTACACCAAATGGAAAATACGAAACGATTGTAGGAAATGATTGCTATTTAATGGCAAATTCCCATGTTGGTCATGATTGTATTGTAGGAAATAATGTTGTTATGGCGAATGCCGTTGCGCTAGCTGGGCATGTAGTAATTGGCGAAAGAGTAATTCTTGGCGGCCTATCTGCGGTTCATCAATTCTGTCGTGTTGGACGTCATGCTTTTGTTGGTGGCCTTGCTGCTGTAGTTGCTGATGTTATACCTTATGGTTCAGTAGTTGGTGTTCATGCCCACCTTGCAGGTCTTAATATTGTAGGGCTAAAGCGTCGCGGTTTTGCTAGAGCACAGATTCATGAGATGCGTGCGGCTTATAGAATGTTATTCTCTAATGAAGGTACAATGCAGGAAAGAATTGAAGATGTAATCGAACGCTTTTCAAATGTTCCTGAGGTTATGGAAATAATTGATTTTGTAAAAGTTGAAACTACAAGACCATTATGCACACCTAGGGATTAAATGGTTTAGAGGGCGATATGGATAAAATTGCAATAGTTGCAGGTAAAGGTAATTTGCCGCTAGAAATTGCTAAAAATTGCATTATTGCTGATTTAATCATAAGTAAGATTACTGGCATAACTGATGCAGATTTTAGCGACTATACAAATCATGAATTTGGTGTTGGTGAATTAGGAAAAAGATTTAAAGCCCTTAAACAACTTGGCGTTAATACTGTTTGCTTTGCAGGTTATGTTAAAAGACCTGATTTTTCAAAAATCGGCTTAGATGCCAAAACTATAAGCCTTCTGCCATCAATTCTTTCTGCTGCAAAGCAAGGCGATGATGCAATAATGCGTGTCTTTCTTAAGGCGTTTGAAGATGAAGGCTTTAAAATTATTGGGCCAGAAGTATTGCAAGCAAATCTCTTATGCCCTGAAGGTATTTTAGGAAATATAGAGCCAAATAAAGAAGATATAGAAGATATTAAAAAAGCAAGCCTTGTTGCTAAGCAAATCGGTGCCTTAGATATAGGGCAGGGATGCGTTGTATATAATGGAATTGTTCTTGCGGTTGAAGCGCAAGAAGGTACTGATGAAATGTTAAAGCGAGTCTTAAGTCTTCCGAAAGAAATTAGACCTGTTAACAAAGCGGGCGTTTTGTGTAAACGCGCAAAGCCAATTCAAGAAACAAGGGTGGATTTACCAACCATTGGTATTGAAACCTTGAAGAATGTAATAAATGCAAATTTAAAGGGAATTGCTTTAGAAGCAGGGGCATCATTAATTGCCAATAAGGAATTAGTTATTCAAACTGCGGATGAGAATGGTATTTTTATTTTCGGGTTTAAAGATGAAACCGATTAAAAAAATCATGATTATTGCAGCCGAGCCTTCTGGCGATTTAATGGGTGCGGAACTTATAGATTCTATTCGTAATTTTGATAAAGATATAAATATTAAAGGCGTTGGCGGGGATAATATGGCCGCCAAAGGAATTGAATCGATTATTTCAATTTCAGGATTTGCAATTTTAGGCCTTGTCGAAGCATTATCAGTTTATAAGAAAGTACAAGAAAGAACCAAAATAATAGGTGAATTTGCACGTGATTTTAAGCCCGATGTAGCGATTCTTATTGATTCTTGGGGATTTAATTTAAGGGCAGGAAAAGCTATAAAACAAAACTATCCTGACGTAAGACTTATAAAAATGATTGGCCCTCAAGTTTGGGCAACCAGAGCCGGTAGAGCCAAAACCCTTGCTAGTATTTATGATGAGTTATGGTGTATTCATGATTTTGAGCTTAAATATTATGAAGGCCTTCCTATAAAAGCTTATGCAATTGGTAATCCTGCTTTATCGCGTAAAATCATAGGTGATCCAAGCGCGTTTCGTGCAAAATATAAGCTTGAAAATAAAAAACTTATTGGCTTATTACCAGGTTCTAGAAAAACTGAAATTAAAAGGCTTTCGCCAGTTTTAAAAGAATATGTGTCTATAAACCAAGATCTTAATTTTATAATTGTTACCGCTAAACAAGTTCAAGAAATTTTAAAAGAAGAATTTTCTGGTTTTAATAATGTCTTGCTTATTGATGAGAGCGAAAAATATAATGCGTTTTGCGCCTTTGATGTTGCATTTGCCTGTTCAGGTACAGTTAGTACAGAGCTTGGAATTTGCGGTGTACCAGTGGTTATTGGATATAAGCTTGATAAATTAACTTATTTTATCGCCAGGAATTTTTTGTTTAAGACAAAGTTTATTACATTAATGAATGTCGCAATGGATAAAGAAATTGCGCGTGAATTAATTCAAGATGACTTAAATGCTCAAAGCCTTGAAAACGAAATAAATAAATTACTTTTAAATGAAGATATTAGGCAAGAACAAATTAATCTTCAAAATCAGGCGCTAGATAAAATGGGCCTTAATGATGAGCCTGCAATCATAAAAGCTACAAAAATATTATTAAAAAAAAGCCCTGAATAATCAGGGCTTTTTATTTAAACTATCTTTTATCTAATGGAACATAATCTCTTTGAGTTGCACCAGTATAAACTTGTCTTGGGCGACCAATTTTTTGTTGTGCATCTTCGTTCATTTCATCCCATTGTGCAATCCAACCAACAGTTCTTGCAAGAGCAAATAAAACAGTGAACATTTCAACAGGGAAGCCCATAGCTTTTAGGGTGATGCCTGAATAGAAATCAATATTCGGATATAATTTACGTTCAATGAAATATGGATCTGAAAGTGCAATTCTTTCAAGTTCAATAGCAACATGAAGCATTGGATCATCTTTAATACCAACAGCTTCTAATACTTCGTGACAAGCTTTTTGCATAACAGTAGCGCGTGGGTCATAGTTTTTATAAACACGGTGACCAAAGCCCATAAGTTTCACGCCAGAAGACTTATCTTTAACTTTTTCAATAAATGCAGGAATCTTGTCAACAGTGCCAATTTCTTCAAGCATTTTCAAGCAAGCTTCATTTGCACCGCCGTGTGCTGGGCCCCAAAGTGATGCAATACCAGCAGAAATACAAGCAAATGGATTTGCGCCAGAAGAACCAGCAAGACGAACAGTAGAAGTCGATGCGTTTTGCTCATGGTCAGCATGAAGAATAAAGATTTTATCCATTGCTTTGGCAAGAACTGGATTAACAACATATTCTTCGGCAGGAACAGCAAAGCACATTCTTAGGAAGTTTGAAGCATAATCAAGATCATTTCTTGGCGAAACAAATGGTTGACCTAACCAATATTTAAATGCACGTGCGGCAATGGTAGGAATTTTCGCAATTAATCTATGTTGAGTAATTGTTCTTTGAATTTCATCATCAACATTTATGCTATCGTGATAAAACGCCGATAATGCACCAGTTGTGCCAACCATTACCGCCATAGGGTGCGCGTCACGACGATAGCCTTCAAAGAATCTATCAAATTGTGAATGAAGCATTGTATGACGAGTGATTGTGTTAGAGAAATTCTCAAAATTTTCTTTTTGTGGCAATTCACCATTCATAAGAAGATAACAAACTTCTAAGAAAGTAGAATTTTCTGCTAATTGGCCAATCGGGTAACCACGGTGCAATAATATGCCTTCATCGCCATCAATAAAAGTTATTTGACTTTCGCATGATGCAGTTGAAGTAAAGCCAGGGTCATATGTAAACATACCAGTCGATGAATATAATTTTCGTATATCTATTACATCTGGACCAGTGCTTCCAGACAAGATTGGTAATTCAATTTTTTTACCATTTACTTCGAGAGTAGCTACACCATTTGGTTTTACTTTGCTATCCATAATTTTCCCTTTTTGCCGTATTTGAACATTAATTTAATGAGAATTCAAGTCGTTTTAAAGTTTCAGTTTTCTCTAAAATATATATTGTTATTGCAAGATCAGGAGCAATTAAACCACCAGTTAAAGCAGCCCTTATAACCGGTCCAATTTTACCCATTCCTACATTTTTTTCTTCTGCAATCTCTAGCAGAATTTGTTTAATATTTTCAGAATCCCAAACATTTAAAGCAGTAAACTTTGGAATTGCTGAAATTATATAATCTTTTGATGAATTAACTGTGGCTTTTGCCTTTTCATTATAAACTAAAGGTGTGTTCGTCCATATAAATTCAGTTTGATTTTTTAATTCTAATATTGTTTTTGCACGCTCTTTTACAAATTCGATTGATTTCTCAATTTTTGTAAGAGTTTCTTCAACAATTACAATATTTTTCAATGAAAATTCATTCTTGAGCAAACCAAATAGCTTAGAATTATCGCAGTTTTTAATAAAATGTGCATTTACTTGGTCAAGTTTTGCAAAATCTAAGCGAGATGGGCTTTTGCCTAAACCTTCAAGATCGAAAATATTAATGGCTTCAGATATAGGAACAATATCTAAATCACCTTTTGACCAGCCAAGTCGTAATAAATAAGATAAAATTGCCTCTGGTAAATATCCAAAATTTTCATATTCGCCAACCGCAAGTGCGCCATGACGCTTTGATAGCTTTTTGCCATCATCACCATGAATTAAAGGAATATGCGCATAAATCGGCTTTGGCCAATTCATGGCACTTATTATTACACTTTGCCTTGCTGCATTGGTTAAATGGTCATCGCCTCTTATAATGTGGGTGACGCCCATATCGTAATCATCAACTACTACAGCAAGCATATAAGTAGGTGTACCATCTGTACGCAAAAGCACCATATCATCAATATTACTTGCGGCAGTTTTTACATCACCTTGTACTTTATCTTGTATTATAACTTCGCCAATATCAGGCGCTCTCAGGCGAATTGTGAAAGGTAAGTCTAAATCTTGCTTACTATCACGATAAATAGACCTTATTGCGCGGCCTTCTTTAAGTGATAATTCGCGCGCTTCATTCGTTTCTTCCTCGGTCATATAGCATTTAAATGCATGACCATTCTCAAGTAATTCTAATGCAATTTCTTTATGGCGTTCAATTTGTTCTGATTGCATTAATGGCTCACCGTCATAAGCCAGACCAAGCCAATTTAATCCATGAAGGATTGCGTCAACCGCTTCTTTTGTAGATCTTGCTTTATCGGTGTCCTCAATGCGTAAAAGGAACTTTCCGTTATTGCGCTTTGCGTATAAATAATTGAATAATGCAGTACGTGCACCACCAATGTGTAAATAACCAGTAGGGGAAGGGGCAAACCTTGTTATTATTTGTTTTGTTTGTTCGCTACTCATGAATAATGAAAACCCTATTTTTAATTATCCGAACTATTTAGGCGATAATGCTGCAAGTGCAAATGAATTAGCACGCAATAATACAAATAATAGTATTTTTAGCAAAATTTATGTGAATTTTTCAAAGTTTATTCATAATACAAATCGATTAGAAAAACATAGATTAATATTATTCGCGCCTTTTATAATATGGCTTGGCATATTCTTAGGTTTAGAAATTTTAGATTCTTATAATATTATTGGGCTTAGTTTTATAATAATCGTTCTTTCTTCTATATTTTTTGCACTTAAATATTTTAAAATTTTTAATGCTTTAACAAATAATATATTGAAAACAATAATCCTTTTCTTTTTTGGATTAGTCTTAGCAAATATTACGATAAATAATCATAAGTATGATATAAATATTAATTCTGGCCCAAATGATATTAGTGGAAAAATTGTAAATATACAAAAAGTTAAATCGGGAAATTGGCAATTAAAAATAGATTTAGAAAGCTTAAATCAATCAAAAGTTAAAAATAAATATGTAGTTATTTATTCAAGATCAATTTTTAAAGATAGTTTATATAAAAGTATAAATTGCAAGGCCATACTTAATAAGCCATCCCTGCCAATTTATCCAAAAGCCTATAATTATGCAAAAATCGCATATTTTCAGGATATAATAGCCAGTGGAACCTGTTTAAACGAAGCGCAATTTCAAAATAATAGTCTGAATATTTGGCAAAGCATTTTGTTTAAATATAGCGAAGCCAGATATAAAATAAGTAGTGATTTTGCGGATGGTAAAGCTGGCGGCGGCGGCGGACTATTAGCGGCATTAACTACGGGTGATAGGTCATATATTAATCTTGAAGATTGGCGCGCCTTACAAGTATCTGGACTTGGGCATATAGTTTCAGTATCAGGATTACACATAAGCTTAATTGGCGGTATTATATACCTTATTTTCAATAAAATTTTTGTCCTATTTCCAAATATTGCACTTAGATATGATGTAAGAAAATTAAGTGCAATTGTAAGTATGATCTTACTTATTAATTATACAATTTTCACAGGTTTTGAAGCGCCAGCAGTTAGATCTTTAATAATGGCAATGGTTGCTTTTATTGCGATTATTTTAAATCGAAAAGCAATAAGTAATCGTGGACTTTGTTTTGCGGCACTTATTCAATTAATCATAAAGCCTGAAAGCGCAATAGATGTCAGTTTCCAAATGAGTTTTATGGCAACACTTGCGCTTGTGGCAATGTGGGAAACTTATAATAATCACCGCGATAAATTACCAAAAAATATAATGTTTAAAGTTTTTGAATGGATTAGTGCCGCCGTTTTAATAAGTTTTGTAGCGGGCGCGGCAACTATGCCAATTACAATTTATAATTTTGGCCAAGTAAGTTCATATTCTATTTTGGCAAACTTAATTGCAACACCAATAAATGATTTTATTATTGGTCCATTTAGTGTTTTGGGCGCATTGTTTTCAATAATTGGTTTGGGTGATATATTCTGGTCAATTGCAAAATTTGGTGCGGGTTTAATTATTCGAATTGGTTATATTTTTGAATCTATTAAATATTCTAATTTGAATATAAATTATTTTGATGATTTAACATATATTCTTATTATTAGTGCTTTGGTTTTCTTATGTATTTTTAAATCAAAACTTAGATACGTATCAATATTCTTAGCTTGTTTTGCATTTATAAATTTTAGCTTTTCACCAAAGCCAATCTTAATAACCGCCCGTGATAGCAATGCAATGCTTAGTTTAAATCCTAAAAAAGGCGAAGAAATAAAGTATTGTTTTATTGATAAAGGGAATTGGGACGCTAAAAGCCTAATCCGTTCTGCAAAACTAAATTATGTTGAAACAGAAATTTTACTTAAAAACATTGGTTATTTAAAAGCAAAAACATGCAGTATTTCAAGCGGCGATTTCAAAGCCAGATTTATAAAAATTCTTGACAATAAGCATGAACCAATAATTGCAATCGAGTATAATGGTAAAACATATGCTATTGATAAAAATACTGCCCCAAATGGGGCAATATTATATCGTAAAAATTGGAAGCTTTATTTATATAAGCCGCAATATAAAAAGACTTATTATAATTAATTATATTTTCGGTATAAAGAAACCAAAACGCCTTGTACTTTGACTTGATCTGGCCCAAAAATGCGAGTTTCATATCTTGGGTTCGCAGCTTCAAGAGCGATTGAATTACCCTTTTTGCGCAGCTTTTTAAGTGTCGCTTCTTCATCATCAATAAGAGCAACAATAATATCGCCAGTTTCCGCAGTGTCAGTTTTACGAAGTATAACAATATCACCTTCTAGAATGCCGGCATCAATCATAGAATCACCACGTACTTCTAAAGCATAATGAAGTTCTGGTGATATACCTTCTGGTGGTCTTACAGAGCCAATTTCATTTTGGATTGCCGCAATAGGCACACCAGCCGCAATTTTTCCAAGTATTGGTATATTATTATTTGCCGCTTCAAGATTTAAAACAGAGCCAATTGTTTTAGACTTAATGCCAATTGTAGAATTAACATCCTGAGGCATTTTTATAACTTCGAGCGCGCGTGCACGATTCGCAAGCCTTCTTATAAATCCACGCTCTTCAAGGGCGGAAATAAGCCTATGAATACCTGATTTAGAAGCAAGATTCAGTGCATCTTTCATTTCATCAAATGATGGCGAAACACCATCTTTTTTAAGTTTTTCATCAATGAATAAAAGTAATTCATTTTGTTTTGAAGTGAGCATAATAAAAGCCTTCTAATAATTTATATTCAAATCATAATTCATAATTATTATCTAAACGTGAACGAGTCGGGAACAAACTGTAATTGTTCTATCTATGTTCTGTTTGCTTGTCTAGTGTTTTTATAAAATTTTATGAAAGCTTGTTTTGCTATATTAATAAAATTGTTCTAGACGGAATATATGAAAGTAAGATTTGCCCCATCACCAACCGGAAAATTGCACGTTGGCAATATCCGTACCGCTTTATTAAATTTTTTATTTTGCAAGGCCAATAATGGTCATTTTTTGCTTCGCATTGATGATACTGATTTTGCGCGTTCAACAAAAGAATTTGAAGAAGGTATTAAGACCGATTTAAATTGGCTTGGCATGAATTGGGATTCAATTGAATATCAATCAAAACGTAGTGATGTTTATGATAAGATTGCTGATGATTTAAAGGCAAAAGGGCTATTATATCCTTGTTATGAAACGTCCGAAGAACTTGATAAAAAGCGTAAAATCGCAAGTTCACTTGGTCGCCCACCTGTTTATGACCGTGCTAGTCTTTCGCTGACTCAAGAGCAAATAAATGCTTATATTGAAGAAGGAAGAAAGCCGCATTGGCGTTTTAAACTTTCTGGAAAACGTGTGGTTTGGGAAGATTTAGTTCGTGGCACCCAAACGGTTGATACTGCATCAATGTCAGATCCGGTTTTAATTCGTGAAGATGGCGCATATTTATATACTTTGCCATCGGTTATAGATGATATTGACCTAGGCGTTACCCATGTTGTGCGCGGTGAAGACCATGTTACTAATACTGGTGCGCAAATTGAAATATTTGAAGCTATTTCTGGTAAAAGACTAGAATTTGGACATTTCCCGCTATTGGTTGGCGTGGAAGGTGAGGCGCTTTCTAAAAGACTTGGTTCATTATCTATCGAATCGCTAAGACTTGAAGATGTAAATCCAATGGCGATATTATCGCTTCTTGCGAAACTTGGCACTTCTGATCCTGTAGAAGCAAAATCAGATATAAATGATTTGATTAATTCTTTCGATTTTGCAAAAATTGGTAGAGCGCCTGCAAGATTTAATCCAGACGACGTTACGCGTTTAAACGCACAATTATTACATGCTTCAAGTTATGAAGAAGTAAAGCCAAAACTTGCGGCATATAATGCCGATAAGGGCGAAGCTTTCTGGAATGCTGTTAAACTTAATTTGAATTCTTTATCTGAGGCCGAAGAATGGGCAAATATTATTTATGGTGATGCTGAAACAATCATAGATAATAAGGATTTTGCTTTAAAAGCATCGGAATTTGTTCCTGAAGAAATCACAATTGATTCTTGGAAAGAATTTACAAATAAAGTTAAAGAAGCAACAGGCGCGAGTGGTAAAAATCTATTTATGCCGCTTCGCAAAGCTTTAACTGGCAAAGAGCATGGCCCTGATATGGCGCAGATTTTCATGCTTATTGGCTCGCAAAAAGCTAAAAAGCGTTTATTGGGATAAAAAAAGAGGCCTAAATGGCCTCTTTTAACATTTCTTCCATCGCCGGAATTACATCTTCAATTTTATCAACTACACGATAAGACTTGTAGAAATTATCGGGTGTGAATTTATGGTCATGAAATTGTTCAAATAAAGCAATTAAAGGTTGCCAAAATTCAGTGCCTATAAATACTACTGGTTTTTCATGTAGTTCAAGCCTACGCCAGCTTAAGGTTTCGATCACTTCTTCAAGTGTACCAATGCCGCCTGGAAGTACAGCAAATGCATCTGCCTCGGCAAATAAAAGCCATTTACGCTCATGCATTGTTTCAACCATAATAGTTTCAATTTCAGGGTGAGGTAATTCCCATTTTGTAAGGAAATGCGGCATAATCCCTAAAACTCGGCCGCCTGATTCAAAAGCGGCGCGACTAGAAGCACCCATAAGGCCGACATTCCCGCCACCATATACAAGTCTTTTGCCATTTGCTGCGATTTCTTTACCTAAAGAATCAGCAAGTTTTATAAATTCTGGATCAGCCTTATTTGAAGCGCCGCAATACACACATATAGAATCAATTTTCATTAAGCCTCACAAACATTTCTTTTTATATTGATATATACTTAGTGTGATTAATTTATGAATCAATCTGTATTGCAAATCTTTATGCTTTGAAAATAGATATTATAGAAGGCTTAAGCGGGGAAATAATCGTAAGAAACAAAAA
>CAYUCW010000013.1:0-18231 GCA_964443435.1 uncultured Caulobacteraceae bacterium
ACTCCCACCCGTCCATAATAAGGCTCATGAGGCGTTTTGGGCTTGCGGGGACTATACCTGAAATAAACGGGCTGGGCGCAAGTTGCGCAATCTTAAGCCTTGTATGCAAAAGTGATGTAAGTATTCCTGCGCGTCTTTGGGTTAAATCCATGCGTGTAATAATGGTGCGATTAACGCCAATATCCATAAAGCCAAGCATTAAATCGGTAAGATCATCACTTCGGTAATCACAAGGCGAACAAAGAATAGGCTCTGCATTGGTTTCTTCAATAAGGCGGCTAATAAGGCGCATTGAAGATGGGTCAAGCGGTGTGGCGGCCGGCGTATCAATGAATACAACTTTGCCATTTTCAAGGGCTTGGGTTGCGGCTTTATATGCATCTTTTATACTATCGCAAAAAATAAAATCGGCACCAAGCTTATCGCATAAAAGCTGTAATTGCGCCGCGCCGCCTTGGCGTTCGGTGTCGGTGGAAATTGCAAGTACACGGCCATTATTTGCCATTACACGTGCCGCAAGCTTGGCAATTGTTACGGTTTTACCGCTCCCTGCTGGGCCAGTAAGCATTATTGCATGCTCTGGCACGGCTTCAATTGGATCAAATATAAATTCATTTTCAAGAATATTGAAAAACGTTTTTTCTAAATTTTCCTCTTTAAAATATTCGGCAAATGGCTTTATTTCAGAAAGCGTCATTCCAGAATTTGCAAGCTTTGAAATAAGTGGATGAATACTTGTTTTTTTAGGTGGTTTTATAATTTCCTTAACGGCTTCTTTGGCCTTTGGCTTTGAAGTCTTTAATGGTTTGGCTTCAATAGGAATAGAAGCTTGCTTTGAATTTTCAGAAGCATTGCTTTTTTCAATTGGAGCTGGCTTTATTTTTTTAACAGGTATTCCGGTTTCTTTAATAACACCTTTTTGGATAAGGGCATTAAGGCCTTTGGGATCTGAATAATTTTCATTAATTACTTGGCGCGCTTTTTCGGTTTCTTTGCGCTTAAATTCTTCATCGGCAGCAAAAACATCATATCGCGGCGCAGTGCCTTGTCTTTCAAATGGATCATCCGAAGTAAGGCTTCTTTTATCCATAATACCGGCTGCACCCGATTTATCATTATTCAGTGCAGCTGTAACTTCGATTGCACCATCAAGATTACGCCAAGAAAGAATAGTCGCACCCGCGCCTAATTGGTCCTTAACCTTAATCATTGCATCTTGTAATGTGGGCGCAGAAAGGGTTATTTGCTTCATTTAAAGCTTTGCCCTCTAAATTGTTCCAAATTAAATAGTACCAAGTGTTTTAAGTTTTGCTTTTGGATGTATTTCATTTTGACTCATGACAACTGTTTGCGCTCTAAATCTCTCTATGAGAGATCTTACATAAGGGCGAATTAGTCCAGATGTAAGTATTACAGGAACTTCGCCTAATTGCGCAGCTTTGTCTAGTGCTACACGAACATCATTTACAAATTCGTGTACTTGAGTTGGCGCAAGTGCAAGTTGTCTGTCGCTTTTATCGCCAATAAGTGCCTCAGAAAATGCGGTTTCCCATTTAGGTGAAAGTGCAATAATCGGCAAAGAACCATCGCCCGCGCGGTTTTGCCAGCATAATTGACGCGCAAGTCTTGCTCTTACATGTTCAATAAGGGTGACTGCATCAAGTCCACTACCTTCAAGAATCGCTTCCACAATTGTTGCAAGGTCGCGGATTGAAATTCTTTCTTTAAGCAATGATTGCAATACGCGTTGGAATAATGCCCATGATATTTGTGACGGAACCATATCTTCAACAAGTTTTTGATGCTCGCTTGATAATTGTTTCACAAGTTTTTGAACTTCGGAAATTGATAATAATTCACTCATATTATCTTTTATAACTTCGGTTAAATGCGTAGTAAGAACGGTTGCAGGGTCAACAACAGTATAGCCACGGAAAACCGCTTCTTCTCTATGGGCTTCGGAAACCCAAGCCGCCGCAAGACCAAATGCAGGTTCTACGCATGGCTCACCTGGCAGGCTAGGAGTATTTCCAGATGGATCCATCACAAGCAAATGACCAAGTTTTAAAACGCCTTCACCTGCTTCCATTTCCTTAACACGTATTGCATAATCATTATTGCCCAATGTCATATTATCAAGAATACGCACGCTTGGCATTATGAAACCTAAATCTTGGGCTAATTGCTTTCGTAGGGCTTTAATTTGGTCCGTGATACGCTTGCCAACAACATCATTCACAAGGCCAAGCAAGCCATAACCAAGTTCAATTTTTAATTCATCAATTGCAAGCGAATTTGTAATTGGTTCTTCGACTTCTTCATTGTCTAAAGTTTGCTGTGCTGCAAGCTCGGCACTAGCTTTACGATTGGAAATATCTTTGGTTTTTTGCCATGTTTTAAAGGCCAGAAAGCCTGTCCCTGCGGCAATTGCCCAAAAAGCGATAATTGGCATTCCTGGCAAGATACCAGTAATAAACGAAGTTGCTGAAACCAAGCCAAGTGCCTGTGGAGATCCTGCAAGCTGACGCACGATTGCGTCTTCCACCGGCTCATCAACGCCGGCTTTGGAAACCATTAAACCTGCGGCTACTGATACAATAAGTGCAGGGATTTGCGAAACAAGACCATCACCAACTGTTAATTGCGTATAGCTTGCACCCGCTTCGGCAAGGCTTATGTTGTTTTGTACAACACCAATAATAATGCCGCCAATTACATTGATTGCGGTAATGATAAGACCAGCGATTGCGTCGCCGCGAACGAACTTAGACGCACCATCCATAGCGCCGTAAAAATTACTTTCGCCTTCTAAATCTTTACGCTTTTGCCTTGCTTGATCTTCGTTTATAAGGCCAGACGATAAATCGGCATCAATTGCCATTTGTTTACCAGGCATTGCATCCAAGCTGAAACGCGCAGAAACTTCGGCAATACGGGTTGAACCTTTGGTGATAACGATGAAATTCACTAAAACCAAAATCATAAATACGATAAGGCCAATTACGAAATTGCCTTGCATAATGAAATTGCCAAAGGCCTGAATAATTGCGCCTGCGGCTTCTGGGCCTTCATGTCCATGACCTAAAATAAGGCGGGTCGAGGCAATATTAAGACCAAGCCTAAAAAGAGTGGTCACCAAAAGTATAGCAGGAAAGGCCGAAAATTCTAATGGCTTTTTTATGAATAAAGAAGTCATAAGAATAAGCACAGAAGAAGTAATCGAAATTGCCAAAAGAAAGTCTAAAACCACTGATGGCAATGGAATAATAAGCAATACAATAAGTAAGACTACGCCAATGCCGACGGCAACATCGCCGCGCAACATACCACTTAAGACATTGCCAATTTCAAATTTTGGCAAATCATTAAGCGCTGTCTTACTTGCTTCATCAGCCATTTATTTATCCAATTGCAAATTTTGCTTCATTTGCATGTGGTGCCGGCACTTCAATACCTGCATCAGTATATTGTTTTAACTTATTGCGTAAAGTTCTTATTGAAATCCCTAAAATCACTGCGGCATGGGTACGATTACCAAAGCAATGTTTTAAAGTTTCCAAAATCACTTCTTGTTCAATGTTTTCAATGGTTCGGCCAACTAGTCCAGAATGTAATGCACCATTATTAATATTATTTGTGGCAATATTTGCTTCAATTATTGCATTTTGACCAATTGAGCTATTTTGATTGCTTGGATTAAAGCCAATAAGCGCACCTACATCTTGGGCTTCAATTTGATTTGAACCTGCAAGAAGAACTGCACGGTGCATATTATTCTCAAGCTCTCTCACATTGCCGCGCCATTCATTATTCATGAGTGTTGCTTTTGCGGCCTCTGATAATGGCTTTGCGCTTACACTATTTGCCGCCGAATATTTCTTGATAAAGAATTCCGCCAAAGGCACAATATCAGATGGTCTTTGTCTTAATGCAGGGATTTCAAGATTAATAACATTCAAACGATAGAATAAATCTTCTCTGAAATTGCCAGCGCGAACTTCTTTTACTAAGTCACGGTTAGAAGTTGCAATAATTCTTATATCAACAGGCACAGGTTTAGAACCGCCAACCCTATCTATCACGCGCTCTTGAATTGCGCGTAATAGTTTGGCTTGAAGGCGTAATTCCATTTCGCTTATCTCATCAAGTAATAATGTTCCACCATTGGCTTCTTCAAATTTACCTATTCTTCTAGCAATCGCGCCAGTGAATGCACCTTTTTCGTGACCAAATAATTCAGATTCAAGTAAATTATCAGGTATAGCGGCACAGTTTACCGAAATGAATGGCTTGTCATTACGGCGTGATTTTGAATGAAGAAATTTAGCCATTACTTCTTTACCAACACCAGACTCACCAGAAATCATGACAGAGGCATCAGAAGGGGCTACTTGCTCGGCTAGATGCAAAGCCCTTAGCATATTCGGATCTTTTGCGATTAATGGCTTATTATCATCTGTAACTGCGGCAATTACGGCGGCAATAAGTTCTGGATCTGGCGGAAGCGGAATAAATTCTTTTGCGCCTGCTCTTATTGCATTTGCCGCAATTCTTGGATCTGTTGAAATGCCGCAAGCAACCACAGGGACAAGAATATGCTCTGCTTCATTTTGGGCAATTAGTTTTGCAATATCATGGATAGTGTCAACCATTAATAGGTCAGCACCCTTACCAGAACGTAGCGCAGAAGTAGCCATATCGATATTATCGACTTGCATTACTTTTGCACCTCTATCCATAGCAATTTTTGATGCTACTGCTAGTGGGCCACTCATATTGCCAATTATCATTAAACGCATTTTTATCTCCTGAGTGTCCTATTAAGTATTATCGCCATCTTTGATGATTTCGGTCATTGTAACGCCAAGGTGATTATCAACCACCACAAGCTCGCCACGGGCAACAAGTCTATTATTAATGAAAATATCGATTGCTTCACCGACTTTTCTATCAAGCTCTATTAATGAACCAGAACCTAGTTCAAGAAGTGACGCAACATCCATAGAGGCTTTGCCAAGAACCGCCTTCACATGTACTGGAACGTCATAAACTGGTGCAAGTTCTAAAGCAGATCTTTCAATGCCCGCCGCTTCACCAAGTGTCATTTCATTATTATCTGAATTACCTTCAAGATCTGGAAGGTCTAGGCTTTCTGTATTATTATTCATGACTATTTCCTTCTTTAATCAAATAAGTTAAATTGTATGTCTTCATCTTGGGCAGAATTAAGCCAGTTTTTGGCTTTTTCATTTATCTTTTCAATTGTCTGAGCTCGGTTTTTGTGAATAGAACCATTGCCCCACACAATCGAGCAATCGCCATTTGGATTTTCGGTTGCTCTAAATTCTATTCTGCCTTCAAATCCCGCATCTTTTGCGGTTTGTTCAAGGATTGGCCTAATTGAATTAATTGTATTTTCGTTGAGTCCAATTGAAATCTTTGGAGTATCTCTTAGATTTGTGACCGCTTCCTTGATAAAGTCTTTAACCTTAATTTCTAGGTTTTCATCAATTGCAGAGCCCGCAATCGCTTTTGCACTTGCCATTGATAATTCCACAGCTTCATCTTTTAATTCAAATGCAAGCGTATTTAAATTTCCAAGAATAATTTGAATAAGATTGGCAACACTTTTTACGGCATCGGCGGTTTGCTTTTGCGCAATTACCATTGCCGATGCTTCGCCTTTTCTAAAGCCTTCATCTTCGGCAATTAAAACATCGGCTTCGGTAATACGATGTTTTCTTAAAGAAGGATTATCTTGAATTTTTCCGTTAATTATTGGTTCGAAATTGTATTTTTGATATGCACTCATCATCGCACCTAATAAATTAATTCATCGTCAGAGCCGCCAGCAGACAGCATAATCTGACCACTTTGAGCAAGATCTTTTGCAACTTGAACCATAGAGAATTGTGCGGCATCTACATCTTTCAAGCGAACAGGCCCCATTGCCGCCATATCGTCTTTAAGAATCTTTGCGGCACGTTCCGACATATTTCCAAAGAATAGGCTTCTTAGCTCATCTGAAGCACCTTTGAGTGCAAGCGTCATTTGTTCTTTATCAACAGCACGTAATAAGGTTTGAACCCCACCTGGATCGAGCTTCTTTAAGTCTTCGAATACGAACATTAGTGCCCTGATACGCTCTGCAGATTCGCGGTTTCTATCTTCAAGTGAAGATAAGAAGCGATTTTCAGTTGCTCTATCAAAATTATTGAAAATATCGGCCATTAATTCATGGCTATCGCGTTTAGAGGTTCTTGCAAGATTGCTCATAAATTCAATGCGAAGTGTATCCTCAATTTTTTCTAGTATTTCTCTTTGGATTGGTTCCATATTAAGCATACGGTTAATGCATTCTAATGAGAATTCCTCAGGAAGCTCAGCAAGGACGCGCGCGGCATGGTCAGGACGAACTTTTGTAAGGACTACGGCAACAGTTTGCGGATATTCATTTTTAAGATAATTTGCCAAAGTCTGCTCAGACACATTGCCAAGCTTATCCCACATTGTGCGACCTGCTGGACCTCTGATTTCTTCCATAATCGCATTAACTTTATCCATTGGAAGGATAGAGGATAAAAGCCTTTGGGTTTGCTCATACGAACCCATAACCGCGCCAGTTGTTGACATTTTTCCTATAAATTCGACAACTAATTCTTCTACGGTTGAAGATTGAATAGTGCCAAGATTTGACATTGCCTGAGAGATTTCTTTGATTTCTTCATCGTCAAAATGCTCCCAAATGCTTACATGATCTTCACCTAGGGCAAGAAGGAAAACAGCTGCTTTTTCTGCGCCAGACATTTCATTTAAAGAAGCAGGCATTATGATTTCCTCTCTTGAAGCCAAGTGCGAATTACAGATACAGTTTGTTCAGGATTTTCAGAAACAACATCGGAAACTTGCTTCATTGCATTGGCGTTTACCGCCCCTTGGATTCTTGCAATATCAACTGTTTCATCACCGATTGAAGGTTCAGAGCCCGACCCGCCCGGTAAGGCACTGATGCTGCCGCCATCAGGAAGCCCCATCGGGCCGCCCCCACCACCAGCAAGGGCAGGGCGACCAAATGCAGGCACGGCTTCATCAAAGATACCTTTAATCATTGGACGGGCAACAAAGAATATAAGTGAAAGTGCAATCAAAGTAAGCACAAGCATTTGCACGCCATAAAGAATATCATTTTTATCAAAATCAAATTTTGAAGGTGCTTTTGATCCTGCTTCTACGGCCGCTCTTGCAAATTTCACATTGGCAACTTCAAGAGTGTCACCGCGTTCTTTATTAATGCCTGCAGCGGTTTCAACCAATGCGCTTATCCTTTGCATTTCTTCTGGGGTTCTTGCCGACCATGCGGGCTGACCACCGCCTGCCGCAGGTGTTGAAACCCCATCAACGGCAACTGCAACTGAAAGCCTTGTTACTGCACCAGGGGAAGTAGCCGAAGTTTTAGTGGTTTTTGAGATTTCATAATTAACTGTTTCATCAGTTTTTGTAGAGTTTGAACTATTTCCAGCGCCAGCAGCAGGAGCAGTGCCATCAGGGACATTTTGCCCTTGAGTAACACCATTATCACCAGATCTATCAGTGCCAGATTCTTCAACAGTTCTTGTTGAACGCGGTGCAACTCTATCTGGATCAAATGTTTCTTCGGTTTGATTAACCGCCGAATAATCCATTTCAGCAGTTACTTGAACTCTCACCGCGCCAGGGCCAACCATACCTTCTAATAATTCTTGAATTCTTTTGCGCGTACGCTCTTCATATTGGGCTTTGCGGTCATCCATTGCGCCGCCAGCAGCTTCGCTGCCAGTTTGCGCACTAGCCAATAATTCGCCGCGCTCATCAAGAATTGTTACTTTTTCAGGCAATAAGCCCTTAACCGCAGAAGCCGCAAGATTGCGAATGGCGTTGATTTGTCTTTCAGTAAGTGTGCCGCGCTCTAGTCCAACAACAATTGATGCAGTTGGTGGCTCTTGATTTGAATCAAATAATTGTTTTTCAGGAACAACTAAGTGAACCCTTGAATCTCTTACGGTATCAAGGCTATCGATTGAGCGTGCAAGTTCGCCTTCTAGAGCGCGTAATTTATTAATATTTTGAACAAAGCTTGTAGAGCCTAATGCGCTTTGATTATCAAAAACTTCATAGCCAATAGAGCCTTTGCCAGGGACACCTTCTGAAGCTAGCTCCATACGGGCTTCTGCAACTTTTGAACGAGGCACGAATACAGAAGATCCATCAGGTGAAACTTCGTATTTTACTTTTGATTTTTCAAGACTTTCAGTAACCGCCGCAGCGTCTTTTGGCGATAGGCCAGAATAAAGCAATGCTTTTTCTTCAGTGCCAACTTTAAACATAATTGCAAAAAGCGCAGCAGCAACTAAACCAGTTACCCCAAGGGCTGCTAGTAATTTAGTTGGGCCTGCTGCCCCTAATGCTGAAAATAATCGCTCCAAGTCCCAAACTCCGCCTAAAACGCATTTTGATTCGGTGAATCACTCCACCAAAATGCTACTAGGCAGCTTTTTCCCACTAAAAGCGTAAATACCTGATTAATTTTTAGAAAAAAGGCTGCAAAAATTACCTATAAGACTGCAGTCTTGTTACTCTTAAGCCTCTTAAGCCATGTTTATCAACTTGACGTTGCCAAGAAAGAAATTCTTCAACTGTGATGCTATAGCGTTCACAAGCGCCTTCAAGAGACAGGAGGCCACCCCTTACAGCGGCCACTAATTCTGCTTTGCGTCTTGCGACCCATCTTTCAGTGTTGGGCGGAGGTAAGCTTGATAAAGTAATAGGAATTCCCTCTGGTCCGATTACTGATGGCTCGTGTATTATAGTGTTTGCCATTTTTCCATACTCCATATCTTTCAAATAAAGATACGTGAAACGATTTAAGCCTAAGCTAAGGTTTAAGCTTAATGATTGGTTACGTAATAAATAAAAATAAATTCAAATTAAAAAAATCAATTAAATCAATCTATTACCTTTTCATTCTTATTAGTTCATCAAGCATCTCATCTGCAGTAGTTATGATTTTTGATGAAGCACTATATGCCCGCTGGGTGATAATCATGTTTGAAAACTCTAAAGCCAAATCTACAGTTGATGCTTCAAGTGCACTTGACTGAATAACGCCTGCGCCAGAAGTTCCTGCTGATTTTAAAGTTACAGGGCCTGATTGATCTGTTACGCGGTAATTGCCACCATTTTCAGGATATAAATCATCAGGATTTACAAATGTTGCAAGTGGAATTTTGAATAATTTTTTGATTAAGCCAGAGCTAAAGTTTGCGGTAATATTACCTTCTTTATCAATGGTTAAGTCATTTAAATCGCCAGTTGGTGAACCGTCTGAAGTTGTTGAATTTAAGCCAGTGTCTGAATCAAACTGAGTTATTGCACCAAGTGATGTAGATGTTTGACCTATTTCAAGATTGAAATTCTGAGCAGCAAGACCAGTGCCAGCTGCCCAATTTGCAGCACCAGCAGCAGGAGCGCCGCCATGAGCACCGATTGCAAGTGGTGCTAATAATGCAGGGCTTGTTGCCGCGGTATCAATTAAACCAGTTGGCGTAAATGCAAGTGTTCCAGTTGCAATTTGCCCCGCGGTCAATGGTGCGCCTGAAACAACACTTGAAGCAGGCGAAGCGTGGATTTCAACATGCCATTGATTTGGTGTAGCAGATTTCAAAAAAGACATATTAAAGCTTTTTCTTCCGCCAAGACTATCAACGATTTGGAATTGCCATTGCGCATCATGTTGAACCGCGCCAGAAGCCATATTATTTGTAGCAGGATTATATGCACCAGCGGCAGCGGTTGGTACCGCAGCAGCAGCAGCGGAAACTAAAGTGCTAGATTTTAAATTACCAGTAAGCGATGCCAAAGTACTTGGATCTGCGGTATTGGCTATTGAATTAATATTTAAGGATTCAAGCCCCGCAACATCAGAAGTTGAACCAATTACATTACCTGCATCATCAAGACGCCAGCCGCGAAGGACAAAACCTGCATGGTTTAATAAATAACCTTCATCATCTGGCTTAAATGTGCCAACACGTGAAAATAGAGTATCTGGACTAGAGTCTGCTTTTTGTGCACCAGGTGATACTACGAAAAAGCCTTGGCCTTGAATTGCAAGATCTGTATTTACAGAAGACGAAGACACATTGCCTTGGCCTTTAACTAATTGTCGTGTTGCCGCAGTTGTACCACCTGCATTATAAGTAGTAGAGGCACTTTGTGCATTTACTAATCTTGTAAAATCCGTGCGATTTTTCTTATAAGCAGTTGTGTTTACATTTGCGATATTATCTGAGATTACCGCCATTGCAGATGAATTGGCAACTAGGCCTGATACGCCCGCAAGCATTGCACTGTTTAAAGACATTAGTAGCTTCCTTTTTTATACTTATTTTGTTTTGAAGCATTCTGCCCACCTTATGTAATTATTCTATTTTAATTTTCTTTATAAATAGTAATCAAAAACCTTATTTTTCGTTAAAAAACAGCATTATATGCATGTTTTCTAACTCTAATTATTAATTACTTGCTAATTTTAATTTAGAGACGCTTGATAATGGAACAATTGCCCCATTAATTGTTACTTGTGGCTCTGATCCTGACATATCAACATCACTAATTATTCCCTTTTTTGTTATAGTCCCGTTAATTGTTGAACCCGAAGAATTTTTAGCTTCGATAACAAGTGTATATTGTCCACTAGTCTTTTTATCACCTGAATTAACTGAACCATCCCATTCAAGTGTATGTGCGCCTTGGGTCTTTTCGCCATCAATAGTTTTTACTAGTTTATTTTTTTCATCATAAATTTTTAAGCTTACATTATCGGCTAATTGCGGAAGATTATATTCCCAAGTTGCTTTGCCATTTTGAAAACCTGAAACATTAGTGTTTGCAGTGGCTTCTTTACCTAAATAAGAAACGGCAAGCGAACCTGCTGATAAATTCATATTCGTGTTTAAAGTAGTAAGCAATTCATTGGTTTTTAACTGCTGCTCTACACCTGTGAACTGCACTAATTGATTTGTAAAATCTTTTGTATCTAGCGGCGATAAAGGATCTTGCGCCCTAAGCTGTGCCGTAAGCAAAGTCATGAATGTTTCAAAATTTGCAGCAAGACCAGTAGCTGATTGTGTTTGTGCGCTTGTATTAGTAGTGCCTACGCCTGTTACTGCCATTTTATGCCCTTATTGAAATTCTTGAATTTGACCAATTATGAATTGGTTGAATATTGACAGTATTTAAAACTGCCTCTTCTATGTTTTTAAGCTTAGTAAATTGCATTAAGCTATTTTGATTTTGATTTTGCTTTTGTTCTTTGCCTGTATTACCTGCAAAATTGCTACCGTCATTTAGACTGAATTTTATGCTATCTTCGCCAAAATCTAAACCTGCATCTTTTAAGACTTGCATCATTTCTTTCATTGATTTTGAAAGATCATTAAATGCAGATTGATTATCAAAACTTAGTATTGCCGACATTTTTTTATCGGCTGACATTTTAAGTTCGATTTCAATTTTACCAAGTTCTGGAGGATCAAGTCTTATGGTAAAGCTTTTCTCGCCATTACGCATATTCTTTACCATTGCATCGGCAATAGCTGGCGCATTAAGACTTTTGACAACTTCGGTTACATGATTAACATTAAACTTAGCTTCATTTGATTGAACGCTATTTGAAATATTGGAATCACTTGCTTTTATAATTTCGGCCGCTTTTTTATCTTGGCCTTCTTTAGAAAAAGATCCATTATTTGAAGCTGTATCCGCACTAATTGTTTTTGCAAACTCAAGAATATTTTTATCATTATTAGTTTGTAAATTTGAATTAGTTTGCGGTTTATCTGTATTTAAAACTGCTTCATTTGAAGTAGCTTCTGACTTTATTGGCGTTTTGAATTTTTCTATTAAATCTTGAACATTATTATTTTGAATGTTTTCTTCAACAGAAATAGCCTCCAAATTTATTCCATTATTTGCGTCAATTGTTTCAAGAGCATTATTAATTGGCTCTTGCGCTAAAATCTGTTCATTTGAATTTATTAAAGTATTGGCGGCAGTAATAATTGAATTTTCAACTTTTTTATCGCCTGTAATTATGCCATTGATAATAATAGCATCTTGCAGATTATTTTGCACTAAAACATTTTGCGGAAGAATATTTTGTGCATTTGCTTCTGATTGGATGCTTATTAAAGTGCCAAGAATATTATTTATATTATCTTGAATATTAAATAAATCAGATGCATCAAAACCTGTATTCGCTTTGATTTCAGCGCCATTATCGACGACCAAATTATTGTCTGTATTTGTAATTAAGACAGCGGAATCTTTAGCAGTATTTTCAGGCTGTACATTTTGTTCAGTGCTCAAATCTAGAGAAGTATTATTTTTTATATTTTTATTTGCTTCTGAAATAGGTTTGTTTTGATTTTCAGGGTTTTGTGCGCCTGTGACTTTAATATTCTGCTTATCATTAATTTCATTTGAAATATTTTTTTCTTCAATATTTTTCTCAAAAGGAATATTTTTATTAGCTTCAATATTTGTTTCTTTTGTCGCTTCTTGTTTAGGCGCAGTTTCTTTAGGCAAAAAATCGGCAAAAGAATTTATAGCATCTTGTTTTCTAGACGCGCTTGAAGATTTTAATTCTTCAGTACCAAAGCTATATAAATTTTCTTGCACTTGCATTAAGTATTTAACCTGACCCCACAAATATTATTTTTGCCAAATAAGACTTGCAAGCATCATGCCGTTTTTATTTTTATGCTAAGTGTTTGTTTTGTATAATATTTATCTTTTTTTAATCTGCATTAATTACCTATTATAAGCATGGTTATAGGAATCAAATGCCTAGTCATTTTGGTTTAGTAATCCAGAAAAAAAATAAAATTTTAAAATAATTTTATAATTTCAAAGCAGCTTAAGTTAAGCTTTATTTATTAAGCTCCAAACTGGCGTGATGATTGCATTATATTAAAGGGTAAGTATTAAAAGCAAAAAGTTTTTTAAAATTTATGCAATTAATACAGATAGTTAGTATAGTGAAATTATATTTATATGCTGTTAATGGGTAAAGTTTGCACCTTAAAAGAGGTTAAAGACTAGGAAAAAATTACCCGTAAGCGAAATAAATATTGGGAATGAAGATAGAATGTCGTTAAATTCAATATTAAGTAATGCTACTTCTGGATTATATGCCAGTCAATCTGGTATTAAAACAGTTTCACAAAACATATCAAATGTTAATACTAAGGGCTATGTAAGGGTCGAGCATCAGCAAAGCACCGTAAATCTTGCGGGTACAAATGGTGGTGTTCAGGTTGATGCATTACGTCGTGCGGCTAATAAATTCTTACAAACTACAAGTTTAAATGCTAATTCTGATGCGTCAAATCAAGATGTAAAAGCGCAATATCTTGACCAATTGCAAGCGGCATTTGGGGATCCTTCTGGCGCAAGCTCACTATTTTCTAAGGTTAATAATACGCTTGGTGCTTTTGAAACTGCGGTTCTAAGTCCTGGGTCAAACTCTATTAGGCGCGATATAATTTCGCAATTACAAAGTTTATTAAGTGCAGTAAGCAATGTATCAAATGAAGTGCAAACAATAAGATCTAGTGTCGATCAAAATGTTGCCGATACAGTAAAAGAAATTAATACTTTACTCACTGATATTGCAAAATCTAATGCTGATGTCATGCGCGGTATTAATCTTGGTGATGCGACGGGCGCACAAGAACAACAATCACAATTATTAGAGAAATTATCAAAACTTATTGATATTCGCGTTGATTACCGCGATGGCGGTATGGCGAATGTCTATACCTCTGATGGGGTTTTATTGACCGGATATAAAGCAAGTGAGCTTACTTATAATCCGGCACCAGCAGGGCAACCGTTTTACGATTCAATCGGCATCAAATATGGTGATGATCCCGTAATTAGAGAATTAGAGCCTTCAATTCAAAATGGTCAATTAAGGGGCTTAATTGACTTAAGAAATTCAGACCTTGCAGAGCTTGCCGAATATATAGGTGAGTTTTCGGGAAAACTAGCAGATGCTATAAATGCTGAGCATAATACTAATTCAAGTCTTCCGGCTTTATCAAATACGACAGGTTCTGATACAGGTCTTTTAGCGGCAGATAGTCTTGGATTTTCAGGTAATACTACAATAGGAATTGTGGATTCTGCGGGTGTTTTACTTCGCAAAATCAATATTAATTTTTCAGCAAATACTATAAGTGTTGATGGTGGTGCGGCGGTTGGTTTTGGCGGTACTATTGCAGGGTTTACAAGTGCACTAAATACTTCCTTGGGTGCGTTCGGAAGTGCAAGTTTTGCCAATGGCAAAATGTCATTAAACACTTCAAATGCTGCAAATGGCTTAGTATTTGATGAGCCTGCTACTGGTGGTTCATTAAGAGGTGATAAAGCCTTTGCGCATTTCTTTGGATTAAATAATCTAATTAATGCAACGCAACCAACAAATTTTGCAACGGGTTTAAGTGGGACTGATGCGCATGGTTTTGGCGTAGGTCAAAATATCGGTCTAAGATTAAACGCTCTGAATGGTGCAGTTATAACCGAAAAAACTATTCCAATTAGCGGAACAAGCATTAATGACATTCTTGCTTCATTAAATAATGGAAGCACTGGATTAGGATTATATGGAAACTTTTCCATAGATACCAAAGGAAGCATAAAATTCACGCCAAACCCAGGAAGCGAAAGTCTTAAAGTCGAAATGACTGAAGATACATTGCCAAGATCCGGCACTTCAGTTTCATTTGGGCAATTATTTGGCTTTAATCAAAATTCACGCACTATGCGCGGAAGTACTTTAAGCGTTAATACCGCAATAAGTGGCAATCCGCAAAAGCTTGCACTGGCAAAGCCTGACTTGACTAATATTGCACTTGGAAGTGTTGCGGTTGGTCTTGGAGATAGTGCAGGGGCGGAGGCTTTATTTAGCGTAGCAAGCTCAAGAATGGCATTTGACACTTCGCTTGGTCTTGGTTCGCGGACAATGACACTTGGTGATTTCGTTTCTTCACTTGCCGGTGAATTATCAACACGTGCAACAAATGCCGAAGCCAGCAAAGCATCTGCAAATGCATTATTATCCGAAGCTAATACTAGACGTTCTAATATTGAAGGCGTGAATTTAGACGAAGAATTAATAAAACTTACATCATATCAACAGGCATATTCGGCGGCAGCGCGAATGATTAAGGCCGCTGATGAAATGTATCAATCATTATTAAACGCATTATAAGGGTTAAGAAATGACAAGAATATCAACCTTTACAAGTTTTAACGCATCTACATTTGGTCTCATGGAAGGCCAAGCAAAAATGGCGAAAGCGCAGCAACAGGCATCAAGCCAAATGGTTGCTAGCGATTTAAAAGGCTATGGCAATGATGCTAAGCGTCTTATTAATGCCAAAGCGATTACTGAAAAGCTTGAAAAACGCAATGATGACTTAAAATCTATGCAGTCCAGAGCCGAAGTAGAAGCCGCCGCTTTTACTCAATATACCGATGTAGTTGATAATTTACGTCAAGGGATAATGATCGCGGTGGCTAATCGTAATGCAGCTGGTCTGAGAACAACTATGGAGAATGCACTTGCTTCAACCATTGATGCTGCGAACACAGAATTTGCGGGACAATCAATTTTTGGCGGCGTAAGAGCTTATGATAAGCCACTTATTTCCGCTACACTTGATACTCTTGCGGCACAGCCAAATACAGATCCAAACTGGGTTGATACAGGCGCTAATCGAACCTTAACCCTCGAAGATGGAAGAGTTATTGAATTATCGCAAAGTGCCCAAGAAGTATTTAAGCCATTTGTAGATTTCATCAGAAGCCTAAGAGTTTGGGAAAATACAAATACACCTTTGACTGGAACGCTTAATGATACGCAAGTTGCTTTTTTACAAAGCCAAATTCCAGTTGTAAAAACTTTACAAGATAGTGCATTAGAAGCCGAAGGCAGGGCAGGTATCACGAATAAGCAATTAGCAAATACTATTGCCGCAAATGAAGAAAAATTAGTAAGTTATAATACGGTTGTAGGTAATATTGAAAATGTGGACTTAGCCGAAGTTTCGGCAAGACTATCTGCAGCGCAAACCCAATATCAAGCATCGGCATCTATATTTTCACAATTAAAGAATATGAATCTGCTGCAGTATTTACGATAAATAAATAATTGAGGCACTTAATATAATTAAAATTATTCAGGGGTCATAAAATGCTTAATAAACGTAAATTTATATTTGGTGCTATTCCATTTATAGGCCTTACATCCGGTATTGTTTTTGCCGAAGAAAAGCATAGCGCAGCACATGGAACATCGCATGGCGCGCCAAAACCTTCTGCAAAGCCAGTGCCTAAGTCGGTTACATCTGCTGAGCCTATGAATGCCAATGTTTGCAATGCATATAATTCTGCACGTCAAGCGGCAATAACTCCAGATCAAGCAATTAATGAACTTAAAGAAGGGAATAAGCGTTTCCTTGCTGGCAAATCCACAAAATGCGATCTTCTTAAAAATGTTGCTGATACTGCGGCAAAGCAAACCCCAATTGCTGTGGTTGTCGGTTGCATAGACTCACGGGTTCCGCCTGAACTAGTATTTGACCAACAGATTGGTGATATTTTTGCGGCGCGTATTGCTGGTAATTTCATTAATTATGATATTCTAGGAAGCGTTGAATATGCGACAAAAGTAGCAGGTGCAAAAGCAATTATTGTTCTTGGTCATTCATCATGTGGCGCGATAAAAGGCGCAATTGATAATGTTAAGCTTGGACATATTACCGGCCTTCTTGATAATGTTATGCCGGCGGTAAATGCCGCACATTCTTCTGGCGAAAAATCTAGCCATAATCATGAATTAGTTGATGAAGTAACCGAAATAAATGTTCGTCAAAACGTCGCGAAACTCCTTCACTATAGCCCAATAATCAGAGAGCTTATGGCCGAAGGGAAGCTTAAGATAATTGGTGCGGTTCATGATGTTCATACTGGCGAAGTGCGCTTCTTATAACAGATTGTAAAAAATCAAATTTAATAGTATAGGGCTTTCACGCTTCGGGCCTTGACCCCGATGGGGGACAATATGACTATACTTGATGCGCCAAATGCTTTGGCCGAAAATTTTATAATTCCAGATATTGATTTAGGCTTTGATAAGCCAAGAAGCCAAACACGGGTTGTGGTTGCTATGTCAGGCGGGGTGGATTCTTCCGTTTGTGCGGCTTTGGTTCATGCCGCAGGTTATGAAACCATAGGAATTACGCTTCAATTATATGATCATGGTGCGGCAATCAAAAAGAAGAATGCTTGCTGTGCCGGTCAAGATATTTATGACGCGAAAAATATCGCCGATAAGCTTGGATTCCCTCATTATGTGCTTGATTACGAAAGTCGTTTTAAAGAGCAAGTGATAATTGATTTTGCCGATACTTATATAAGTGGGGCAACGCCAATTCCTTGTGTGCGATGTAATCAAACCGTTAAATTCAAAGATTTGCTTGAAACTGCGCGCTCACTTGGTGCCGATTGCATGGTAACTGGTCATTATGTTGCACGTACAAATGATGCGCATATGCACCGCGCCAAAGATAAAGCGCGTGATCAATCTTATTTCCTTTTTGCAACCTCGCAAGAGCAATTAGATTATTTGCGTTTCCCGCTTGCTGATATTGAAAAAGATGAAGTGCGCAAAATTGCCGAGCATTTAGGTCTTGAAATCGCGGCAAAGCCCGATAGCCAAGATATTTGCTTTGTACCCGAAGGCAAATACCAAGATATTGTTTTAAAAATTCACCCTGAAGCTAATAAAACTGGTGAAATTCGTCATCTTGATGGGCGCGTACTTGGCACACATAATGGTATTATAAACTATACAATTGGGCAAAGGCGTGGGCTTGGTGTCGCGGTCGGAGAGCCTATTTTTGTCGTTAAAATTGATGCCATTAATTCCGTTGTTTATGTTGGCCCAAAAGAAGCCCTTGCGGTTACATCCTTAAGTCTTAAAGAAGTAAATTGGCTTGGTGAAAAGCCAAAAACCGAAGATGAATTAGAAGGGCGAAGGCTTTTGGCGCGTGTGCGTTCAACAAGGCCGCCAATCCCTGCGCGGCTATCGACCAAGCATGGCTGGAAGATTATTTTTGAAAACCC
>CAYUCW010000013.1:18331-36469 GCA_964443435.1 uncultured Caulobacteraceae bacterium
ATTGCACCCAATACTTGCTGACCAATTGGTGGCGCTTGATATGTGCTTATCATGCCTCTACCACCATATGAAATACGAGCTTCCGCCATTTGTGTATGCTGTACAGTATTGGTGGCATTAATATCTTGAGATCTAACAATGCCTGAAACCAATAATTCGCGCACTTCGTTGTTAACGCGCACTTCTTGGCGGCCTGCTACAACCATATTTCCGTTTGGAAGAACTTGGGTAACAAGCGCCGCAACAGTAAGCGTGATTTTTTCTTGGCGGTTTACTTGTCCTGCGCCTGTATAATCCCCAGATGTCGATGTACCAATCATATTTTGGGCATCAAAGCCCGATGGCAAAACTTTTCCCGGAAGATTTTCAAGGCCAAAGAAATTAGTAACACCCCCCGATTGCGTTCCAGAGCGTTTACGCGTCGATGTATTATTCAATTGTGCTTTATCATCAATAGAGATTTGTACAGTAAGAATATCGCCAACTCTAGCCGCGCGTTGATCATTAAAGAATTGCTGTGCACCTGCTTGCCAAAGTGAATTAGAAGAAGTTGCGCGACTGGTTTCAGTTGGCATAGGCATTACAATATTACGTCTTCCAGTAGCCGCCATTTGTGGGTCTTGAATTGGTGTAAGTGCAGGGGGCTTGCCCACTGCTTTGATTTCGTCAACCGTAGCGCATGCACCAAGTGAGCTAAGAATAAATAATGAAACTAAAACTTTAGAATTTTTCATAATGACCTCTATCTTGAAGCGCTAAATTGATTGATTGCACGTGCCACGCCGTCATTTTCGACGACTGCGTCTATTGTTTTATTGGTTGTGCTATTCACAACTTTTATGGTTTGTCCAACATCGCCATTGCTCATGGCTTTGCCGCGCATAGTAATTTTTAAGCCGCCAGTTTGGTGAATTATTGTAATTTCTTGACCGCGACGCACCGCAATTTTTGCTTCTAAATCATTTGATTTAATTGCGGTTTGCGAATTAATATTTTTCTTGGCAATAGAGCCAATAAGAATAGATGCGTCTTCAATAGCTCCAGAACTATCTGCAATATTAGCCCAGCTTATCATTTGTGAAGTAATAACAGTACCACGTGCAATATCTTGGTTTAAAACCGCAATTTCACGAGAGCCACCATTTACATTAGCTGCTTGTGTATTAGCTGTTTGGGTTTTGCTTGGCTCAGAAGTAAGCATACGTTTTTCATTCACATTACCCAAAATTACTTGCGGAACTTTTTCAGGGTTTGACCATATAAGTCCAAAACTCGCCATTCTTGCTTGTAAGGCGCTTGAAGAAAACACAAGTCCATTATTACCTTGCGGTGCATTAGCAATTTTACGGTTTGCAAGACTTCCTGCATTATCAAAAATATCACCAATTGTAACCGATGACCCACTTATGCTTGGGTTTGCTTTTAGGCTTAGTTCTGCATTTTGTGCATAAGCATTAAATGCGCCAAAGCAAAAAGTAGAAATCAAAATGATTTTGGTAATTATGGCCTTAGTTTTCATAATAAACCTATCTCATAACTTGACTAGTTGCTTGCATCATTTCATCAGCGGCATTTATGACTTTTGAATTCATTTCATAGGCGCGCTGTGCCATAATAAGTGATGAAATTTCCGTAACTGGATTAACATTTGATGCTTCTACATAGTTTTGGTTTAAACTACCAAAGCCAATACTTGCAGGATTACCAACTGTAGCTGGGCCTGAAGCCGCAGTTTCTTTTAGTAAATTATCACCCAATGCTTCAAGACCAGCTGGATTTACAAAAGTTGCAAGGGTTAATTGACCCAAATCTTGCGGATCTGTTTGACCAGGAAGAATTGCTTGAACTGTGCCAGAGCTGCTGATGGTGAAATCAAGCGCATTTTCAGGAACTTGGATTTCAGGCTGCACTACATAACCATCTTCTGTAACAATTTGACCAGTTGGTGAAGCTGAAAAATTGCCTGCTCTCGTATAGGCGCTTGTTCCATCAGGCATAAGAACTTGGAAATAGCCACGACCATTAATCGCGATATCATATCTATTATCGGTTCGGGTTAAGCTTCCTTGCTCGGTAATTCTATAAACAGACCCTGTTTTAACGCCATAACCAACTTGCACGCCTGTTGGGTCTATATTCCCTGCGTCAGAAGTGGATGCACCAGGGCGCGCAAGATTTTGATATATTAAATCCTGAAATTCGGCACGTTGGCGTTTGAAGCCAGTTGTGCTCATGTTGGCGATATTATTGGAAATAACCTCAACATTTAATTGTTGGGCCATCATACCTGTTGCTGCTATATTCATTGAACGCATGATTTGTTTCCTATAATTAAGCTTGTACGCGCGCTAAACGCTCGATTGCTCTAGATCTTAAGTCTTCTGTTTGTTTTTGTAGTCTTGCGGCGGATTCAAAAGCCCGTGAAATTTCCATAATCTCGGTTAATTGTCTAACAGGGACTACGTTTGAACCTTCGACCATACCTTGCACAAGCTCAAAGCTTTCAGCAGGGATTGGATTTACGCCTTGTGGCGCTTCATAAAGATTATCACCTGTCTTTTTCAAAGCGCCAGGGCGTTCAAAATTCACTATACCAATAGTGGCAATCACTGGGCCATTTTGTTTAATCGAGCCGTCTTTGGCAATTATGATTTGCCCATCTCTTGGATCAATATTAATTTCCGCACCATTATTATCAAGCACAGCAGAGCCATTATGATTTATAAGGCGACCATTGGGGTCTAGTGTAAATCTTCCATCTCTTGAATAAGTAGGGCCATTTCTACCTTGAACGGTAAAAAATCCATCGCCAGTAAGCGCAACATCAAGTGGATTATCAGTTCTTTGTAATGCGCCCGCGCGGAAATCGCGCGAAATTGTGTAATCTCTTACGAAATCTACAGTAGTTGGGCGTTCGATTATTGAAGCAGGCTTTTTTTCAAAAGGCTGAAATAAAACTGATTCAGCTTTATAGCCAATTGTAGATATATTCGCCATATTATTTGCCGCAACTTCCATTTTACGCATAAGCGCATTTTGGGCTGACAAACTAATTAATATACTATTATCCATTTTTTCACCATTCTTGGCGTTAAACATTCTGTTGCTTTAATCCTGCAAAAATGATGCCAAGTGAAATTCCTTTAAAATCAAAGGAATAGATGGTTAATATTAACTTAATGGCAATAAATGCCGTGTAAATACTGTAATTGGAGCAATTATTAATGAAATATCGGCAATTTTTGCCGATTTAATAATTTTTCGTTAACGACCTGACTGTAAATTTTAAATTAAGAATCAGTTTTGAGGCTAAAATGGCAGATAAAAAAGAAGCAGAACCAACAGAAGGCGCAGAAGGCGCTGAAGGTAAACCAGCAAAAAAGAAATTAGCAGGTAAAACGCTAATATTATTTATTGTATTGCCCGCAATTTTGCTTTTAGGCGGTGGTGGTGCTGCGGCCTATTTCTTGATCTTTGCAAAAAAACCTGCGGCCGAAGATTGCGCTCCAAAAGATGCAAAAGGTCATGCGGCAAAAGATGAACATGGCGAAGCACCTGCCGCTGATGCACATGGTGAAGCGACTGCTGCTGATGCACATGGTGAGGCTGCAGCTGATGAGCATGGCAAAGAAGCCAAAAAAGATGCGCATGGTAAGGATGTGAAATGTCCTGAGGCGAAAGATGAGAAAAAAGACGCTCACGGCAAAAAAGAAGAGAAAAAAGGCGGTCATGGCGGTGGTCATGGCGGCGGCGGTGAAGCTAAAGAAGGCGATATTAAAACTTCAACTGGTCCAAATGGCGAAGAGTTTTTAACTTTACCTGATATTTTGGTGAATATTACAACGGCTGACCAAAAGACTGTTTACCTGAAACTACGCCTTACTTTACAAGTGAAAGATGCCGAAATAGCAGAAGCAATAAAACCTGCATTGCCGCGTATAAAAGACCAATATACTGGCTTCTTAAGAGAGCTTAGGGTTGAAGATATTACCGGCAGCGCGGGCTATTCAAGGCTGCAACTTGAACTATTGAAGCGCGTAAATCTTGCGGTTGCGCCTGCACAAATCGATGCGGTTTTAATCGAAGAAATGTTGGTGCAATAATGGACGAACAAGATGATATGGCTGCGGCCTGGGAAGCTGAAATGGCTGCCGCTGAAACTGGCAGCGATGATGCATTCGCCGCCGAATGGGAAGCTATGGTTGGCGGCGAAACAGGTCGCACTATTTCAACCGCATCTGTCGGTATTGAGCGCGTATTAAACCAAGATGAAATCGATAGCCTCTTAGGTTTTGATCTTGGTGATGATGAAGGTAGTGGCAATAATGGTATTCAGGGCATTGTTAATTCGGCCCTTGTATCATATGAGCGCCTTCCAATGCTCGAGATTGTGTTTGACCGTCTTGTGCGTTTGATGACAACTTCTTTGCGTAATTTTACTTCTGATAACGTTGAGGTTTCTTTAGATCATATTTCTTCAATCAGATTTGGTGATTATTTAAACTCTATACCGCTTCCTGCTATTCTTGCGGTTTTTCGTGCCAAAGAGCTTGATAATTATGGTTTAATGACCGTTGATTCAAATCTTATTTATTCTATCGTGGATGTTCTTTTGGGTGGTCGACGCGGTACCACTGCGATGCGTATTGAAGGTCGTCCTTATACAACTATCGAGCGTATGCTTGTAACCAAAATGATAGATGTGATTTTGGAAGATATGCACCAAGCATTCTCGCCTATCCGTTCGGTTGATTTCTCACTAGATAGAATTGAAACTAATCCAAGATTTGCGGCAATTGCAAGACCTGCAAACGCCGCAATTATGATTAAAATGCGCATTGATATGGAAGATAGAGGCGGCAGAGTTGAATTACTTCTTCCTTATGCAACCCTAGAGCCAATTCGTAATATGCTTATTCAGCAATTCATGGGTGAAAAATTCGGCCGCGATAATATTTGGGAGGGTCACCTTGCCAATGAATTATGGTCAACTCAGATGGAAGTAGAGGCGGTTCTTGATGAATTGCCACTGCCACTTGGAAGAATGCTTAATTTACAGGTCGGTGAAACTATTTTCCTTAATCAAACCCAAGATGGCCCACTTGAATTAAGATGTGGCGAAATAAAACTTACTCATGGAAGAATGGGGCGCGTTGGGAATTCAATTGCGCTTAGAGTAGATCACTCAATTCCTAAATCATCAAAATCGGAGATTTTTAAACAATGATGGAACAAATTTCTGCACTTATGCTGCCGGCTAGTCAAATTTTGCTTACGCTTTGTTTGTTCTGGGTCGCCGTTTTATTCTTAAAGCTTGATAAAAAGCTTAATGATATGAAAAAGGGAACTGATGGTATTAAAGATACAATCATAGAGCTTAATCAAACAATTGCGACCGCACAAAACGCTATTAATAATTTAAAACTTAGCACTAAATCCGCGCAAGCTGAGATTGATGAAAAGCTTGAAGATGCAAAATTTATTGCTGAAAAACTTGCTTTTTTGGCAAGTGCCGCAAAAGCAATTCAAAATGCACCACCACCAGTGCAAGCATCTCCGCAGGCTTCATATTCTGACCCAATATTTGATGAGCCATTTGCAAAAAATACTTATGCAGAAGAAGAATATTTTGAGCCAGCACCAAAATATGCGCGCCGAAGACAAGAAGATTTTGAAAAAGAAGCTTCTTTAGATTTCAAAGGCCGCGATTTATGGGGTGCATTACGATAGGCGTTTACTTATTGTTTGCCATTTAGCTTTATAATTAAGCTATTAAAAATGGTGCAGAATTTTATGAGTAAATACAATATGTTAATGAGGGGGCTTGGGTTATGAGTTTTAAGCTTAGACCGTTAACAGCGATGGCATTTGTCTTATCTGCACTAGGAGTGGTTCAGATTGGGCAAATTGCACTAAAATCTACAGCCGCTTTTGCAGAAAATTCAAGCGAAAATACGGTTACTGAACCTGATAGTGAAAATAAATCTAAAGAAGAAACTGCGCCAATTTCTGCTGGCGCTGCACCTACCTGCTTACCAGTGGATTTAGCAAAAGAAGCGGGAATAAGTGCTGCTGAATTTAGACTATTGCAAAGTTTGCAAGATAGAAGACAGGCCCTAGATACAAGAGAGCGCGATATAATCACGCGCGAAGGTATTATTAAAACTGCTGATGATATTGTAAGAGCGCGGATTTCAACTCTACAAACTGTAGAAGCAAATTTACAAAAACTATTAGGTCAAGTTGATGAAGCCGAAGCTGCAAGACTTGCGGGTTTAGTTAAAGTTTATGAAAAAATGAAACCTAATGCTGCGGCAGTGGTTATGGAAGGCCTAAGTGATGAGGTCTTAATAGCTATTGCAAGCAAAATGAAAGATCAATCTTTATCTTTGATACTGGCAAAAATGAATCCAGTTAGAGCTAGGCAAATTACTTCTTTACTTGCTCAAATTGATGAAAAGCAAATTGCAAATGCGACTAATCCGCCTGCGCAAGCTGCGGCGCCACCTGCTGCTGCACCTAAGCAAAATGCAGAACCAAATGCCGCACCAAAAACTAAACAGGCCAATGCTGAGCCTAAAAATCCAAGTGCGCCAACAGCTGCAAATCCGACTGCTGCAAGTCCTAATAATCCGCAAGCACAACTTCCTGCTGATCCTGCTGCACCAAAAGCAAAAGCTAAATAGAGGCCGTTTTGAAATTTAAAAAAGCAATTTGTTACGCTCTAAGTATTTCGATGCTGATAAACCCTGTTTATGCGCAAAATACCGCTGCGCCTGCAACTACTGCTGCGAGTGCAAACATCAGGTTTACAGCCAAAGAAACTGATTCATATGCAAGGCTTTTATTAAATTGGTCAGGGGCAAATTCAAGTGAAACCCGTGCAGTAATAAATGGCCCGCTTTTAATCATAAGTTCGTCAAAACCTATGACTGGCAATCCGTCGGTTTTAAAAGATCAGGCACCAAGCTTTATTGCGGCCGTTGCCCTAAGTGCCGATAAAAAGACAATTCGTATTGCCCTCACTAAAAACGTAAGAATTGTAAGATCAAAAGACGGCGCAACCGAAGCGATTGATTTGGTAATGGATGGGGCAGGGGATCCACCACCTTATTCAAAATCGGCTGATGCTACGGCTGCGGCGCCAAAAGTCGTTGAAAATAAGGCCGTTGATACTACAACAATGCCTCTTGTTAATCGCCCTGCGCCAATTGGCGCACCACGTGTTAATCTTACCGCGACCGAAAATAAAGGTTTTACACGCCTTACTTTATCTGCTCAAAATTTGCCTAAGCATTCATTTTCTCGCAAGGGCGATAGAATGGCTTTAACTTTACCTGGGCTTCATGCACTTGATATTGCAAGTGTAAGAACTAACCTTCCAGCAAAAGTAAAAGGTTTAGTGCGCTTTAATAATATGTCGCATACATCTTTAGTTTTTGATGTCACCCCTGGTGCAGTTGTAAGGGATAGACGCGAAGGTGAATTGATTAATATTGATATTTTTCCAGCTGGAACTGATTTAAATCCTAAAGCGGAAAAAGAAGCCGAAAAGCAAGACAATAATAAAAAGCCAGACACAAAGGCTAAAGCAGATGAAACAAAAACTGCTGAAGTCGCACATTCTAAAGAGCCTTCAGATGGTAAGCCTAGTGGTGATACTCATGAATCTACGAATAAAGAAAAATCTTCTGAAATTGGTTTAACTATTGCAAAGCCAGAATTTACAGATCCTGCACCATCTGGAACGGTTGAAGTAAAAATCAAAGAAGTAAAGCCTGAATTAGTTTTAGATTTTGGTTTTGAAGCTAATGCGCCGGCGGCAATTTTTAGACGCGGTGGCAATATTTTTATTCTGTTTGCAACAAATGCGAATTTTAACGTTAATAATCTTAAACCAACCCCTATGGCAACTGGATTTAAGCCAGTTAAAGGTGATAATGTTTCAGGTATTAAAATAAGTGCACCCGATAGTACAATTGCTGTACCTATGTCGCTTGGACAGCATTGGTATATTACTTTATCAAATACAAAAACACCAAATTCAAGACTAATAACTTTAATTAGCGAACGTGCCGCTGATGATTCAAATCGTATTAAGGCAAATGTGCCCGATGCAATAACCAAAGGTTCATTTATTGATGAAGATGTTGGTGATAAATTGCTGGTTGGTATGGCGCTTGGGCCACCATCTGGATTACATGCTCAGCGTTCATTTCTAGAAGCAATGATGCCGCAAACATGGCATGGTCTTGCAGTAGTGCCACGTACTGATGACCTTGAAATCAGAGAAGCAATTGATGGTTTTGTTGTAGTGCGTCCAAATGGTCTTGAGCTTTCAACCGGTGAATTTGCACCTGCACCAACTGGTTTTGTTGCGCAATCCCCAGGATTTGTTAATTTTAAAGATTGGAAGCTTGGGCCCGCAGCAGATTTCGTTAGAAATCTTGATAAATTAAAACGCGAAGCTTCAAAAGAATTCAATGACCCTTCAAAAGGTATAAATTCACAGCTTAATTTGGCGAGATTTTACTTAGCTTGGGAAATGGCGCCAGAGGCTTTAGGCCAAGTCAAAAATATCAAGACTACTAATCCCTCGGCTATGCGTGACCCAGAGGTTTTAGCGATTCAAGGTATTGCACAAACCATGATGAATAGAGGCCGCGAAGCCTTAGAAACTTTATCATCACTAGAGATCGAGCAAGATCCGGCTTCACAATTATGGGCGGCGGTTGCGGCATTGGCTGCGGGCGATCCTGCTGAAGCAAGAAAAAGATTTGAGCGTGGTCAATCTGCATTAACTGGCTTTACGACGGAGCAACAAGCGAAGTTTCTTATTACCGAAGCAACTGCGGCTATACAGCTTGGTGATTATCCAGCTGCTGCCAGTCTTGCATCAAGGGCACAAAATTTAGCGACCGAGAAACTTACAAAAGAATTAGCAGAATTAACAAAAGCAATAGGGCAAGGGCATAGCCATCAATATGTCGATGCCTTTAAAGCTTTGGATACTTTAGAGCAATCTAAATTTAAAGAAATTGCGGCACGCGCGACTTATAATAAAGCCATGCTTAAGGTTTTACAAAATCCCAGCCAGATTGCCGATGCAGTTAGAGCGCTTGATGGATTACGTTATTCTTGGCGTGGAGATGATTTGGAATTAGATATTCTTAGAAACCTTGGCGAATTATATATAAAAGCAGGTGATATAAGATCTGGTCTTTCTACACTTGCCGATGCTTCAACTTTAAGGCCAGAACTTCCAGCGGCGCGTGCACTTCGGACTGTATTAGTTAATGAATTTAGACATCTTTTCCTTGAAGGTGGTGCCGATGGTATGGATCCAATTCAAGCTTTGGCTCTATTCTATGATTTTAGAAATCTAACACCTGTTGGGCCTGAGGGCGATCAAATGGCACGCGGTCTTGCCGATAGATTGGTAGCGCTTGATTTATTGCCGCAAGCAACAGAATTATTAAAGCATCAGGTTGATAATCGCCTTGAAGGGTTTGCAAAATCACAAGTTGCAACTGATTTGGCGGCAATTTATCTTTTGGATACTAAGCCAGAAGAAGCAATAAAAACCTTATGGGCTTCAAGGCTTTCACAATTACCGCCTGCTTTGAATAATGAAAGAAAACTTATTGAAGCCATTTCAATGACTAATCTTAATCGTCATGACCATGCACTTGAATTACTTGAGTTTGACGATTCTTCGGCTGCCGCTCAAGTCAAAGCTGAGGTTTATTGGCGTAAAGGTGATTATGTAAATGCTTCAGTTTTTGCAAATCAAACTTTACCGCCAGCTGGTCCTAAGCTTACACCCGATCAGGCCGCAGATGTTTTAAGGGCGACTTTGGCGAAATCACTTTCAGGAGATAGAGCCGGCGCAATTGCTATGGCCAAACCGTATGGCGCGGCAATGCAAAATTCTTCACTTGCCGAAGCGTTTAAAATCGCCACTACCAATGACATACCTAATTCTAAGCAAATTCAGGCGGCCGTAAATTCTGTTAGAGGTGCATCGCCCTTCGGTCGTCTGATTAAAGAAATGCGTACAAGGGTTGCCGAAGTTTCTTCACCAGAAATTGAGAGAACTGTCGTTTATTCTGGGCCGACTGATGGTAATCCTAATGGCTTTAAAAATAATATTATAGATACAAGAAAAGCTAGTGAAGTTGCGGAAGTTCCTGAAACACAAGAAGTTGTAAATAATAAAGCCGCACCGGCCTCAAAAACTGTTGTAAACACTAAACAAGCACCAAAAGCTAAGCAAGTTCAGACGGCAAGCACAAGACCTAGTGCGCCAAAAGCTAAGCAAGTACAAACAGCTAATACAAGACCTAAAGCACCAAAACAAAGACCTGTACAAACCGCAAGTGCACCAAGAACGCAGCAGGCTTCTAATGGTGGCTCAAGGCTTCAAGCGCCGCAAGATCCGCCAGTAATGGGTGCACGTTAATTAGGGCGGCGGAATATTAAAACTTTGAACAAGGCTTTCTGCGACTAATCGCCAGCCATCAACAAGCACAAAGAAAATAAGCTTGAATGGTAATGATACCACGACAGGCGGTAACATCATCATACCCATTGCCATAAGGATTGATGAAACCACAAGATCTATTATTAAAAATGGAACAAATAATAAAAACCCTATTTCAAAAGCGCGTCTTAATTCAGAAATCATAAAAGCAGGTGTTACAATTTTCATTGGTAATGCCTGAGCATTTGCAGGTCTTGGCGCTTTGGAAAGTCTTATAAATAAATCTAAATCGGCTTCTCTGGTCTGTGCAAGCATGAAAGTTTTAATTGGTGCAGTTGTTTTAGGCCAAGCATCCTGCATGCTAATTTCTTTGCGTGTTAGTGGCGCAAGTCCTTCATTCCAGGATTTTTCAAATGTCGGCTGCATAATAAATGCGGTTAAAAATAGCGCCAAGCTTATGATAACCGCATTGGGTGGTGCGGTCTGAAGGCCAATTGCAGTTCTTAATAAAGAAAGCACAACTACTATTCTTACAAAGCTTGTAGTCATTATTACAAATGATGGTGCAAGCGATAATAAAGTTATTAAAGCAATAGTTTGAACAACTTTTTCAGTAAGACCTGTGCCATCGCCTAAATCAACATTGATTGCTTGCGCCATTGCCGCGCTTACGCCAATTATTGTTCCAATAAAGCCCAATAAAAATGCTAAGCCCCATTTTTTGAGGCTTTGTTTCAATTCTTCTTTTGAAACTGTGGGTTTTAAAGTTTTAGATCGCATTTTCTATGCCATTATTAGAGTTTTTATTTTCAAGGTCTTGTAGGAGTTTCGCGCCATTATTAGTAACTAATAAAAGCTTTTCTTGATTATCAATATTTACAATTAATAGCCTTGTTTTACCGGTATCAAGCCATAATTGTTCTTTTATTGACATGCGTTTGGCATTGGCATTAATCGGCATTCCTTGCATTAATCCAAAGCGTTTAACAAGGTAAGTTAGGCCAAGCAAAATACCAAGTGTAAGCCCAAGGGCCGCCAGTGATCTTGCTATATTAATAAAGTCCATAAAATACCCCAAATACGCACCCATTTTTTTGGTAATTTGGTTAATAATTCCTTAATTTTTAGTGTAAGTTCTTAATAAGATTTTAACCATATTCTTTCATACTTACTTAAGTCATAAAGATTCTTATTTTATGAATGGGTGCTTATTTTGAGTATTATGGATCAACCTTTTTTTGCGATTATGCGGCAAAGAATGTCTTTCTTAAGTGAAAGACAAAAAGTATTGGCCGAAAATGTCGCAAATGCTTCAACGCCAAAATATAAATCTAAAGATCTTGATGAGAAAAGTTTTAATGAAAGCTTGAAAAGCATGATGCCAACTAATTCTGGTGGTTTTTCAGGTGTAAAATCAGTTGCAAGTGTTGGAATGGTAAAAACTTCGGCAGGACATATTTCAAATGGTCCAAGCATGACTAGTTCAAGAACCATAAGTGCGCCCGATAGTGAAACCACGATTGATGGTAATTCTGTGGTTCTTGAAGAGCAAATGATTAAAGTTGCCGATACAAGAATGAATTATGACATTGCAATTGGGCTTTATCAAAAAGGGCTTAATATGATGCGCCTTGCTGCTAAAAAGCCGGCTGGATAATGGATAGGATTAAATAATGGCGGATAATAATATTACACTATCAATCGCGGCTTCGGGTTTACGTGCGCAAACTGCGCGTATGAAAGTGATTGCGGAAAATATTGCCAATGCAAGCTCTACGGCGAATACCCCAGGCGGCAATCCGTTTCAAAGAAAAATCGCGACTTTTGGGCAAGTTATGGACAGGGAAACCGGCGTTAACGAAGTCAAAATGACTAATACTATTGCCGATAGATCTGAATTTAAACTTAGGTATGATCCATCTCATCCTGGGGCGGATGCCGAAGGCTATGTAAAGATGCCAAATGTAAATACCCTTCTAGAAGCAATGGATATGCGCGAAGCACAACGCGCATATGAAGCAAATTTAAATGTCGTTGAAAGTGCAAGGGCTATGATGTCCCGAACAATCGATTTATTAAAAAGATAAAATCTAATTAGGAGAATCCTAAAATGAACGCAGCCGCATTATTAGCCGCAAAAGCCTATGGCTCTATGCCACAAGCCCAATCAAGCACAGGGCCCGCCGTAGCCGGTGCGCCAGACTTTAGCCAATTATTAGCATCGCAAGTCTCAAGCACAATAGATGCCACAAAAACCGCAGAAATAAGCGCAACAAGCGCCGCAGTAGGCAAAGCAGATCTAGTAGATGTAGTCTCAGCAATCTCAGCCGCAGAAGTGCAAATGGAAACCATGATTGCGTTTAGGGATCAGGCCATACAAGCCTATCAAGAAATCACGCGCATGCCAATTTAAAAATTTTGGGTAATTAGTGCGTCGAAATTTTTTATAGTATGTCCAATACTATAAAAAATATTCTCCTGCTACTTACCTCAAACTTATTAAACTGGCTCTGCACTAGGTGATTTATCTTATTAGTGCGCCTTTAAATCTCACGATATGTTCCAATATTTCGTACAATTAAATAATTTCAATTTTTAATCTAAAAAGAGGGTAAAATGAATCCAAAAGTATTTATACAAACTATGATTACGCTTGCATCAGCTTCACTTGGCTTGGTGGCGGCGCTTGCATGGAATGAAGCCATAAAAGGAACACTTCAATTAATTGGGCTTGGCGATGATTTAGCGGGTCGTTACGCTTATGCAATACTTGCAACAATTATCGCAATTGTAGTTTTAACCTTACTTTCTAAGGCGGCATCAAAAATTGGTGGTGAGGCGGCAATTGAACGCGAAGCCGAAGGCTAAAAATATTTTTTAATTTAGTACTTGCAAATTTCAAATTAATACCGAAATAGTAAGGGCATAGTTTTGCATTCAGGAGAATATGATGAATTTAACTAAACGTGTAGCAATTTTGGGTATTTTAGGCGCGGCCGCTGTATCGGTTACTGGCTGTGGCTTTAACACTATTCCAACTAAGGAAGAGGCTGCTAAAGCTGCATGGGCTGAAGTGCAAAATCAATATCAAAGACGTGCGGACCTTGTTCCTAATCTTGTTTCAACTGTGCAAGGTGCGGCAAAGCAAGAAAAAGAAGTTTTAACGGCAGTAGTAGAAGCGCGTGCTTCGGCGACAAGTCCGAAATTTGATGGCTCTACCATTACTGACCCTGCGAAATTTGCAGAATTCCAAGCGTCACAAGATAAATTATCTGGTGCTTTGGGTCGTTTAATGATGATTTCTGAAAATTATCCGACTTTAAAATCTTTAGACAGCTTCCAAGGTTTACAAGCGCAGCTTGAAGGAACTGAAAACCGTATATCAATTGCCCGTCGTGATTATAATACTTCGGTACAAGATTATAATACAACCTTGAGAACTTTCCCAAGCATTATTTGGGCAAATACTTTACAGTCAAGCTCTAAACCTATGCAGTTATTCCAAGCGACTGCGGGCGCGGAAAAAGCACCTGAAGTTAAGTTCTAATCAATGCTTTACGCTAAAACTAGGCTATCTAAGCAATTAGATAGCCTAAGACATTTTATACTATTGCCAATTATTTTGGCTTTATGCTTAGTTGCAAGTGTTGCAAATGCTGAGCCAAAATTCCCAGAGCTTACTGGGCGTGTGGTCGATAATGCCAATATTATCCCCGATGATATAGAAGCCGGACTTAATCAAAAACTTGCCTCCATAGAAGCAGAATCTTCGGATCAAATCGTCGTAGTGACTTTAAATTCACTTGATGGCTATGAAATAGAAGAATATGGATATCGTCTTGGGCGGCAATGGGCAATTGGGCAAACAAAGCTTAATAATGGCATATTGCTTTTGGTTGCACCAAATGAGCGAAAACTAAGGATTGAAGTTGGTTATGGTCTTGAAGGCGCAATGCCCGATATTGTTGCCAAAAATATAATTCAAACCAAAATAGTTCCTTTCTTTAAAGCCGGTGATATGCCAGCGGGTATTGTTTCAGGCGTAAATGCAATTGATGAAACCCTTAAGCTAACGCCAGAAGAGCGCGCGGATAGAGCGGCAAAATATGCTGCGGCAAATCCCAAACAAGCGCAATCAGAAGGTGGCGGCGTTCCGATAATATTCATCATTTTTATGATTATATGGATTATTTCAGTTATTCAATCTTCAAGAAGAAATCGTTTTAGAAGTAATTTTGATGCAAGCATATTACCAATAATTTTCCATGATTGGCATAATGATGGTGATGGCGGCGGCGGTAGTTTTGGCGGTTTTGGCGGCTTTGGCGGCGGTGGTGGCGGCTTTGGCGGCGGCGGATCTTCAGGTGACTGGTAATGATTAGTTTAAATTCAGAACAAAGAAAAGAAATTGCCAAAGCAATTGGCGCCAATGAAAAATTCACTAGTGGTGAAATCTATTGCGTTGTTGCGCGTAAATCTAGTGATTATCATTTTTCAGTAATGTTCATAAGCGCAGTTTTGGCACTTTTAATACCTATTATAATGATAAGCTTTAATATTGATTTTAAAACACTTATTTTAAATCAATTCTTTGGTTGGGGCGCGGAATATAGCTTCACAACTGAGCAATTTGATTTATCAATATTACTTTGTTTGCAGATATTAATTCTAATTTTGGGTTCAATAATTTCAACAAATGACACAATTAAAAATTTAATTGTTCCTAAATTTGTAAAACGCCAAGCCGTTCATAAACAAGGCATAGATCAGTTTTTGGCGCATGGAATAAAAGATACTATGGATAAAACCGGTGTACTTATATATGTATCCTTAAGCGAGAAAATTGTCGAAGTTTTTGCCGATGAAGGCATTTATAAAAAAGTTGATAAGCAAGTTTGGCATAATGCGGTTGGTAAAATCTTGCTTCATACTAAGCAAGGTGATTTAAAAACCGGACTTATTGAAGGCATAAATGAGGTTGGCGGTGTTCTTAAAGAACATTTCCCGCCGCGCCCTGATGATGTCAATGAATTAAGCGATAGCGTAGTTTTTATATAGCTTTATTGCGGTATTGGTTTTCAAAAATATCTTCAATATTCTTTTCAAATAATGCCGCAATTTTATAAGCTAAATCAAGTGATGGAATATGCTTTCCGGTTTCAAGCGCGATTATTGCTTGCCTTGAAACCCCTAGCTTTTCACCAAGTTCGGCTTGGGTAAAGCCATGCTCTGTACGTATTTCTTTTAGAATCTGTTTCATATTATTTCTTGGCCAGTATAGCTGAAATTAAACCATAAACTGCCCAAAATACAACATATACCCAATAAGTTTCAAATAAAGGTATTACTTTAAAGACTTGCAAAAAGCCAATCAAACTAACAATCGCAAGTATAATACTTGTTGTTAATACAAAAGCGCGGGCCATCATGCCTTTTATATATTCGTCAGAAGTATTTATAAGAACATAAACTTCATACATTGTGCCAATGATAGGTATTGTCGGCATAAGTGCCAATAGAATATTTATTAGTCCTTCGGTTTTATTTAGTCTAAATATAAAAATAGAAGCAAATAAGCCTATAACATATAAAAACATCCAAATACTGAAATTCTTTAAATAGCGTTTCATCTGTGGGGTTGCGTCTGCTTTGCAATACATTTTAATCTCCTGTAGTGTTAGGCTTACCTTACATTATTCTTTGTGTAAGGTCAACATAACATTTGAAAAAATGTAAGGTTTTACTTACATTTTTGCAGCGGATAATATCATTCGCTTTACTTCATCAGGTGAAACCCCTGAATTTCTTAAGTATTTTAGTGTTTGCGCCTTGTCACGCTTCGCAAGACGTTTTCCATCATTTCCCAAAATTAAAGGATGAAATTCATAAATTGGAGTTTTAAATCCAAGTAAATATTGCAAGCAAACATGAAGATGGGTCGATTCTTTTAAATCATTGCCTCTTATTACATGGCTTATGTTTTGTTCATTATCATCATGGGTTACGCAAATATGATATGAAACGGGGGTGTCTTTGCGCCCTAAAATTACATCTCCTAAGATTAATGGATCAATTTTTGTGGCTTTACCATTGGTTTCAATAAATTCTAATTTCTCTTTTTCAATTATTTCTTTGGCTCTTAATGCCCAAAATCTATAAGCAAAGGGGCGGTTATTTTCTTCGAAATTTTCATCATCAATTGCTTTTAAAGGCGCATTAATATGACCATGCGGTGCATTAATGCTTTCAAGCATGATTTCAGTTCGAGTTTTATAGCATTTATAAATCAAACCCATTTCTTCAAGTTTTAAAAGATTTGCTTTATATTTTCCCAAATGCTCCGATTGTCTTATGGGTTTAGAATTCCACTCTATACCAAGCCAGTTTAAATCAATCTCTATTTCACGATAAAATTCTGGCCTTACTCTTGTATGGTCAATATCTTCAAATCTTAAGATAAACTCACCTTCATGATTTTGCGCATACTCATAATTTATAAGCGCGGAATAAGCATGACCTAAATGAAGCTCTCCGGTTGGGGAAGGGGCAAATCGTGTTCTTATCAACTCAAAACCTATACATAATTAAAAACAAAACAGTATTTACATATTTTTATTGCATTTGTCACTTTAAAGTCAAAAGAATCGGTTAATCATAGATAATCAATAAAGGAATTCTATCTTCAATAATTTCAAACATATAATAGAGAAAATATATTTTTATGATATAATTCCTGTGAATGGGGATTGTAGGCCATGAACCTTTTAGCTCAAGCAAATGAATTTGAAAAAACACTTTTTGAAAACAGAATTCCAATAGCTTCTAAAAATTTTCCTGCACTTGTATTAAACGCTGATTACCGCCCATTGTCTTATTTGCCTTTATCTCTTTGGTCTTGGCAAGATGCGATAAAGGCGGTTTTTTTAGATAAGGTCGAAGTAATTGCTTATTATGATAAGACGGTGCGTTCGCCAAATTTTGAAATGCAAATTCCAAGCGTAATAAGTTTAAAAGAATATATAAACCAAGATAGAAGTATTGCTTTTACAAGGTTTAATCTTTTTCTTCGTGATGATTTCACTTGTGCCTATTGTGGTTCAAAGCATGATCTTACTTTTGACCATATAACGCCAAGGCGATTTGGTGGGAAAACAACTTGGGAAAATATTATTACTGCATGCTCTAAGTGTAATATGAAAAAAGGTGGGCGCACGCCTTTAATGGCTAAAATGCCACTAAGGTTTAAGCCTTACACCCCTAATATATATCAATTGCAAGAAAAAGCGCGTAAATATCCGCCAAATTATCTCCATAAAACTTGGCTGGATTATTTATATTGGGATATTGAATTAATGTCTTAAATGGGCTTGCTATCCATTATTAAACACCCATATATTCATGCAATATGATTTCTCATATTTATAAAGAAAGTGGAAATAATGGAACTGCCTACTCAAATTAATATGTATAATGCTTGTGTGCCTGGACTTGTAAGAAGCGTGGGTAATCTTGTAAAAATCCTTGAAAAAGCAAAAACATATGCGGCGGAAAAGAATATTTCTGATGAAACTATCTTGGGACTAAGGTTAGTTGCCGATATGCTTCCATTATGGCGTCAAATCACAATTGTATCGGATAATCTTAAAGGTGCGGCG